>NZ_CDRVFO010000022.1:0-92875 GCF_977070485.1 Lelliottia jeotgali | reverse complement strand
TGGTGGGTGATGACGGGATCGAACCGCCGACCCTCTGCTTGTAAGGCAGATGCTCTCCCGGCTGAGCTAATCACCCTCGCGATGTTGCTTGTTGCGTTTGCTTCGCTGAGGCCGCGAAATTTACGCAGGTGCCGATGCTAAGTCAATAGCCCCGTTGAATTTTTTTTGAAAAGGGTGGGAGCACAGCTGCAAGCTTCAGGCTGCAAGCCGCAAGAAAAAGCCAGGTGGCGCTGGCCCGATTTCCAAGCCCCAAAATGACGAAGGGACCTCACGGCCCCCTCTTGTAGCTTGTAGCTTGCAGCTCAGGTGTAGATCATCTTGCGCGTCATGCCGCCATCGACCACGAACTCTTGGCCAGTGACGAATGCCGCCTGGCGCGACAACAGCCAGGCAACCATTGCTGCCACGTCTTCCACCGTCCCTACCCTGCCCGTCGGATGCTGGGCATGATCGGCATCGCTCAACGGCTCGGCACGGCGTTGCGCAGGGTCACGCGTATCGATCCAGCCCGGGCTCACGGCGTTGACGCGGATCTCCGGGCCCAGGCTCATGGCCAGGGCATGGGTCAACGCCACCAGGCCGCCCTTGCTTGCGGCGTAGGCCTCGGTATCTGGCTCGGACTGCCGGGCACGGGTCGAGGCCAGATTGACGATCGCACCATTGTGCGCTCGCAAGTAAGGCGCGCAGTGCTTGGCCAACAGCATCGGGCCGCTGAGGTTGACCGCCAGCACACGGTTCCATTGCGCCAGGCTCAGGCTCTCCAGGGTCTGGTTATGCGGGTTGGCGATGGCCGCGTTGCACACCAGCGCGTCCAGCCGCCCGAACTGCCCCAACACCTCGGAAACCCCGGCACTGACCTGAGCTTCGTCGGCTACGTCCATGCTGATGAACCAGGCGTTTTCACCCAGGGCCTTGGCAACCTTGGCGCCGCGAGGGCGGTCCAGGTCGCTCAGCACCACCTGCCATCCTTCGCAGATCAACCAGGCAGCAATTCCCAGGCCGATGCCGCGTGCGGCACCGGTTACCAGGGCTACCCGGCCGTTATGGCCCGGCCCGCCGCCCTTCCAGTCGATCACAGCGCTGCCAGCCCACGCGCAAGGTCGGCCTGCAGGTCGGCCACATCTTCCAGGCCGACGGCAACGCGGATCAGGCTGTCGCGAATACCTGCAGCCTCACGCTCCTGCGGCGTCAGGCGGCCGTGAGAGGTGGTGGCCGGGTGCGCGATAGTGGTCTTGCTGTCACCCAGGTTGGTGGTGATCGAGATCACCCGCGTAGCATCGATGAAGCGCCAGGCGCCCTCCTTGCCACCCTTGACCTCGAAACTCACCACCGCACCAAAGCCGCTCATCTGGCGCTTGGCCAGTTCGTGCTGTGGATGGCTTGGCAAGCCGGCGTAATGCACCTTCTCGATACCCTCCTGCTGCTCCAGCCACTCGGCCAGTTGCTGAGCGCTCTGGCAGTGTGCACGCATGCGCAGCTTGAGCGTTTCCAGGCCTTTGGTGAAGATCCAGGCGTTGAACGGGCTCAGGGTCGGGCCGGCAGTGCGCAAAAAGCCCACCACTTCTTTCATCTGCTCGCTGCGCCCGGCCACAACGCCGCCCATGCAACGGCCCTGGCCGTCGATGAACTTGGTAGCGGAATGGAACACGATGTCAGCGCCAAGCTTGAGCGGCTGCTGCAGTGCAGGTGTGCTGAAGCAGTTGTCCACCACCAGCATGGCACCACGGGCATGGGCAATTTCTGCCAGCGCGGCAATGTCCACCAGTTCGGCCAGCGGGTTGGAAGGCGACTCGAGGATCAGCAGCTTGGTATTGGCCTTGATGGCCTCGTCCCAACCCGCCAGATCGACCAGCGGCACATAGTCCACCTGCACGCCGAAACGCTTGAAGTACTTCTCGAACAGGCTGATCGTCGAGCCGAACACGCTCTGCGACACCAGCACATGGTCGCCGGCGCTGCACAACGACATCACCACGGCCAGAATCGCCGCCATGCCGGTAGAGGTGGCCACGGCCTGCTCTGCACCTTCCATTGCCGCCAGGCGCTCCTCGAAGGCACGCACGGTCGGGTTGGTGTAGCGCGAGTAGACGTTGCCCGGGGTTTCACCGGCAAAGCGAGCAGCCGCATCGGCAGCCGTGCGGAAGACATAGCTGGAGGTAAGGAACAGCGCTTCGCTGTGCTCCGCCTCCGGTGTACGGTTCTGACCGGCACGCACCGCCAGGGTGTCGAAGCCGACACCCTCGAGGTCACTGTCCAGTCGCCCGGCATCCCATTGATCCGTCATGCCGTCGCTCTCCAAATCAGTTGTTGTAGAGGTCGATGATCGCGCTGACCGCCTGGTTTTTCACCTTGGCCAGGTCATTGCGAGCCTGCTCGATGCGGTCGAGGTAGGCCTCGTCGATGTCGCCGGTGACGTATTCACCGTTGAACACCGCGCAATCGAAGTGCTCGATCTTGATCTTGCCGCCACCGACCGATTCGATCAGGTCCGGCAGGTCCTGATAGACCAGCCAGTCGGCGCCGATCAACTCGGCCACCTGATCGGTGGTGCGGTTGTGGGCGATCAGCTCGTGAGCGCTCGGCATGTCGATGCCGTAGACGTTGGGGTAACGCACTGCAGGGGCCGCGGAACAGAAGTAGACGTTTTTCGCGCCGGCTTCGCGGGCCATCTGGATGATCTGCTTGCAGGTGGTGCCGCGTACGATCGAGTCGTCGACCAGCATCACGTTCTTGCCGCGGAACTCCAGCTCGATGGCGTTGAGCTTCTGGCGCACCGATTTCTTCCGTGCAGCCTGGCCGGGCATGATGAAGGTACGGCCAATGTAGCGGTTCTTCACGAAACCTTCGCGGAACTTGACGCCCAGGTGGTTGGCCAGCTCCAGGGCGGCGGTGCGGCTGGTGTCAGGGATCGGGATGACCACATCGATGTCGTGGTCAGGGCGCTCGCGCTGGATCTTTTCGGCCAGCTTCTCGCCCATGCGCAGGCGCGCCTTGTATACCGAAACGCCATCCATGATCGAGTCCGGACGGGCCAGGTAGACATGCTCGAAAATGCACGGTTGCAGTTTCGGGCTTTCAGCGCACTGCTTGGTGTACAGCTGGCCTTCTTCGGTGATGTACACCGCTTCGCCCGGCGCCAGGTCGCGGATCAGGGTGAAGCCGAGCACGTCCAGGGCAACGCTTTCCGAGGCGATCATGTACTCAACGCCTTCGTCGGTATGACGCTGGCCGAACACCACCGGGCGAATGCCGTTAGGGTCACGGAAGCCGACAATGCCGTAGCCGGTAACCATTGCCACCACCGCGTAACCGCCGACGCAGCGGCTGTGCACGTGGGAAACGGCGGCGAACACGTCTTCTTCGGTCGGCTGCAGCTTGCCACGCACCGCCAGCTCATGGGCGAACACGTTCAGCAGCACTTCCGAGTCGGAGTTGGTGTTGACGTGGCGCAGGTCGGACTCATAGATCTCCTTGGCCAACTGCTCGACGTTGGTCAGGTTGCCGTTGTGCGCCAGGGTGATGCCATACGGCGAGTTGACGTAGAACGGCTGGGCTTCGGCCGAGGTCGAGCTGCCCGCAGTCGGGTAACGGACGTGGCCGATACCCATATGGCCTACCAGGCGCTGCATGTGGCGCTGCTGGAAGACATCGCGCACCAGGCCATTATCCTTGCGCAGGAACAACCGGCCGTCGTGGCTGGTCACGATACCTGCAGCGTCCTGGCCGCGGTGCTGGAGGACCGTAAGCGCGTCATACAGCGCCTGATTGACGTTCGACTTACCGACGATACCGACGATGCCACACATGCGACGCAACCCCTACTTTGATGAAACTTGAGTGAATAGCGCTCAAGGCTTTGCAGGCCCGAGCAACTGTTCCTTGAACGGGAGATCAGCCGGAGTGCTGATCACCCCACTGGACATCCACTGGCTGGTGAAACCCAGAATCAGGTTCTTGGACCAGTCAGCGACCAATAGAAATTGTGGTATCAGGCGAGATTCCTGCCACCAGGTATCCTGTTGCACCGGCCCCAGGCTGAGCAGACCGATGGCGACCACCACCAGCAAGGCTCCGCGCGCCGCGCCAAAGGCCATGCCGAGAAAACGATCGGTACCGGACAGCCCGGTCACGCGGATCAGCTCACCGACCAGGAAATTGACCATCGCGCCCACCAGTAGGGTGGCGACGAAAAGAATGGCGCAGCCAGCAATGATGCGCATCGATGGGGTCTGGATGTAGCTTTCAAGATACACCGAGAGCGACCCACCGAACATCCAGGCGACGGCACCGGCAATGATCCAGATGAGCAGGGACAAGGCTTCCTTGACGAAGCCGCGCTTGAGACTGATCAGTGTGGAAACGGCGATGATCGCGATGATCGCCCAATCAACCCAGGTAAATGCCACGGTGCTGCCTGCAGACGTTTGAGGCGGCGCATTTTACCAGAGCAAAGGGCCGGGAGTAAGCGGAATGTCAGGCCGATTGGCTAGCCCGCAGATGGGCTGCAGGGCAGCCCCCTGGAATCAACCGCGTTCTGGCTGGAAACGGATCACAAAGCCCTTCAGCTTCTGCTGCCGATTGATTGCATCACGCAGGCGCTCAGCCTCGGCACGCTCGATCAGCGGCCCCACATATACCCGATTCATGCCACCGGCCGAACGGATGTAGGCATTGTAACCCTGGCTGCGCAGGGTTTTCTGCAGGCTCTCGGCCCCGGCGCGATTGGACAGGCTAGCCAGCTGGATCGACCAGCTCACCGGCAAGCCGTTGACGTCGATTTTCGACGGCGCGGTAGCGGTTGCTGCCGGCGCAGGTGTAGTGGCCGGTTGCACTTGGGCCTTGGACGCCGAAGCAGGCGCCGACGCTTGCGGCTTAGGCTGGATCTGAGCCTGGGTTTGCGGCGACGGCGTGATCGGCTGGCTCGGCGTGGCCACCGGGGCCGAGGATTCGTTGACCACTACGGGCGCCTGCTGCGCCTCTTGCGGCAGCGGTTGCGGCTCGGGCACGGCAACCGGCTCTACCTTGACTTCAGGCAAGCTCGGCATCGCTGGAGCCTGCGGGGCCTCTACGCGCACCTGACGCATTTCGTCCTCGCGGGTGAACAGCATCGGCAGAAAAATAACCGCCAGCGCCACCAGCACCAACGCACCCACCATGCGCTGTTTCATCCCTTTATCCAGCACTGCCATCTACTCACCCCTCCAGGGCCTGCTGCCCCAGCCATTCCAGGGCCTCGGCAACACAGAAAAACGAACCGAACAGCAGGATCTGGTCATCCGCCGTCGCCTGAGCGCATTGCCCATCAAGAGCGGCGCCGACGCTGGCATAAGACTTCACCGACGCGCCGAGGTTCGTCAAGGCGCCGACAAGCTCGGCGGCCGGACGGCTGCGCGGTGACTGCAAAGGCGCCACCGCCCAGTCATCGACCAGGCTCTGCAACGGCGCCAGAACGCCTGGCAGATCTTTGTCCGCCAGCAGGCCGAAGACTGCCAGGCGCCTGCCCTTGAGCGGTTGCATTGACAGACGATGCGCCAGATATTCTGCTGCATGAGGGTTATGCCCCACATCCAGCAACAGCTCCACGCGCTTACCTTGCCAACTGAGCGTGCGACGGTCCAGCCGCCCGGTGATACGGGTATCGAGCAGTGCCTGACGGATTTGCCCGGCATCCCAAGGGAGCCCCATCAGCAGGTAAGCCTGCAGGGCCAGGGCGGCGTTTTCCATCGGCAGGTCGAGCAGCGGCAGGTCTGACAGCTCCACTCCTGAGCCGTCTGCCGCAGTACCACGCCAGCACCAGGTGGTATCGGCGCTGGCAAGATCGAAGTCACGACCCCGCAGGAACAACGGCGCAGCCAGTTCACGCGCCTTGTCCAACAGTGGCCGAGGAGGATCCAGGTCACCGCACAGTGCCGGTTTGCCCGGGCGGAAGATGCCAGCCTTCTCGAAGGCCACCAACTCGCGGGTATCGCCCAGGTAATCGATATGGTCGACGCCGATACTGGTCACCAGGGCCAGGTCGGCATCGACGACGTTCACCGTATCCAGACGACCACCCAGGCCCACTTCAAGCACCACGGCATCCAGCCCGGACTGGTAGAACAGCCAGAATGCCGCCAGGGTGCCCATCTCGAAATAGGTCAGGGAAATCTCGCCTCGCGCCGCCTCGACGGCAGCAAAGGCTTCGCAAAGGTGCTCATCACTGGCCTCCTGGCCATCGATCAGCACCCGTTCGTTGTAACGCAACAGGTGTGGCGAGCTGTACACGCCAACCTTGAGCCCCTGGGCACGCAGCATCGACGCCACGAAGGCACAGGTCGAGCCTTTGCCGTTGGTGCCGGTGACGGTCACCACACGAGGCGCCAGCTTGCCCAGGGCCAATCGTGCAAGCACCTTTTGCGAACGCTCCAGCCCCATGTCGATGGCCGAGGGGTGCAACTGCTCGAGGTAGGCGAGCCATTCGCCCAGGGTTCTGTCTTTCATCAGGCGACCGCAGCGGCCTCGCGTGCCTGCTCGGGAGTTTCCTGGCCGGTCATCTGCGCCAGCAGACGAGCCAGGCGTGGGCGCAGCTCGCCACGCGAGATGATCAGGTCGATGGCGCCGTGCTCCAGCAGGAACTCGCTGCGCTGGAAGCCTTCAGGCAGCTTCTCGCGCACGGTCTGCTCGATCACGCGCGGGCCGGCAAAGCCGATCAGCGCCTTTGGCTCACCGACAATGACATCGCCGAGCATCGCCAGACTGGCGGAAACACCGCCGTAGACCGGATCGGTCAATACGGAGATGAACGGAATGCCTTCTTCGCGCAGGCGGGCCAGCACGGCCGAGGTCTTGGCCATCTGCATCAGCGAGATCAGTGCTTCCTGCATGCGCGCACCACCGGAGGCCGAGAAGCAGATCATCGGGCAGCGGTTTTCCAGGGCATGATTGGCGGCGCGGACAAAACGCTCACCGACGACGGCACCCATCGAGCCACCCATGAAGGAAAACTCGAAGGCACTGACCACGATCGGCATGCCCATCAGGGTACCGCTCATGGAGATCAGGGCGTCCTTCTCGCCGGTCTGCTTCTGGGCACCGACCAGGCGGTCCTTGTACTTCTTGCCATCGCGGAATTTCAGACGGTCGACCGGCTCCAGCTCAGCGCCCAGCTCGGCACGGCCTTCAGCATCGAGGAAGATGTCGATACGCTGACGTGCGCCAATGCGCATGTGGTGGTTGCACTTGGGGCAGACATCCAGGGTCTTTTCCAGCTCCGGACGATACAGCACGGCCTCACAGGCTGGGCACTTGTGCCACAGGCCTTCTGGCACCGAGCTCTTCTTCACCTCGGAACGCATGATCGAAGGGATCAGTTTGTCGACTAACCAGTTGCTCATGCTTTATTTCTCCAGTATTGGCGGGCGGGGACCAGTCTGGCCGGCCATGCCCTGCCCTTTGAGCTCAAATTCTTCTGTCAAACGATGACGGACCGGCCACAGGGGCTGCCTGCGTACCGCACCGTCTTCAACGTATTCTTTGGCCAACCGGCATGCCGGCAGCCGCCCCGCAGGGCTGCGATAGCTATGGACGATGGCGCGCAGCCAGCCGTCACATCTGGCATCACGCCTGTTTCACCGCACGCATGAACGCTTCGATCTTCGCCGCGTCCTTGATGCCCTTGGCCTGCTCCACACCACCACTGACATCCACCGCATACGGCCGCACCTGGGCGATGGCCTGGCCGACGTTGCCGGCCGACAAGCCTCCGGCGAGAATGATCGGCTTGCTCAGCCGTGAAGGCACCAGCGACCAGTCGAACGCCTCGCCAGTACCACCGGGTACGCCGGCAACATAGGTGTCGAGCAGGATGCCACGCGCACCGGCATAGTGCCGGCAGGCAGCCTCCAGATCGTCACCCGGGCGCACTCGCAGCGCCTTGATCCACGGGCGGTGATACCCTTCGCAGTCAGCCGGGGTTTCGTCGCCGTGGAACTGTAGCAGGTCCAGCGGCACAGCCTCGAGGATCTCGTTGAGTTCGCAGCGCGAGGCGTTGACGAACAGGCCGACCGTGGTCACGAAGGGTGGCAGCTCGGCCATGATTGCCCGCGCCTGGCGCACGTCGACGGCGCGCGGGCTTTTGGCATAGAAAACGAAGCCGATGGCATCGGCCCCCGCCTCGGCGGCGGCAAGCGCGTCTTCTATGCGGGTAATCCCGCAGATCTTGCTGCGAACATTGCTCATGGACTGCAAACCCTGAGAAAACACTGAAAGGCCCGATGGTAGCAAAAGCGTTTTCGCCCGTCAGTCGGCCAACGCCTCGTAGCCGGTCAGAAAGTGTGGGCCAATGTAACGCTGTGGCAGCTGGAATTCCTCCGGGTACTCCACCTGAACCAGGTACAGGCCGTACGGATGGGCCGTCACACCGCCTTCGCGCCGGTTGCGCCCTTCCAGCACTTCACGGGCCCAGCCCGCAGGGCGCTCACCCGCACCAATGGTCATCAGCACACCGGCAATATTGCGCACCATATGGTGCAGGAAAGCGGTGGCTCGCACATCCAGCACGATCATCTGCCCGTGACGGGTGACCCGCAGGTGATGGATATGCTTGATCGGCGACTTGGCCTGGCACTGGCTGGCGCGAAAGGCACTGAAATCGTGGGTACCCAGCAGGAACTGCGCAGCATCGGCCATGCGCTCTACATCAAGCGGCCGGTGATTCCACGTCACTTCCTCGGCCAGGTGTGCCGGGCGGATCGGGTCGTTGTAGATGACATAACGGTAGCGCCGGGCGGTGGCCTTGAAGCGTGCATGGAAATCCGCAGGCATCGGCCGCGACCAGACCACACTGATGTCATGGGGCAGGTTGAAGTTGGTGCCCAGGGTCCAGGCGCGTTCGTCGCGATTGGCGCGGGTATCGAAATGCACGATCTGCCCACAACCATGCACACCGGCGTCGGTACGCCCGGCGCAGACCACCGTGATGGGCTCGTTGGCCACTTTCGACAGGGCTTGCTCCAGCGCCTGCTGGACACTGGGCACACCGCTGGCCTGGCGTTGCCAGCCGCGGTAGCGCGAACCCTTGTATTCCACGCCCAGGGCAATGCGGGTGAAGCCTTCGGCGGCCGATTCGGTGGCAGCGGTGTCGATGATGTCCAAGAGCGTGAAACCTGTGGGGCAATACGAAGTGCCGGGGATTATAACGACAACGGCAGCCTTGTTGGGCTGCCGTTGGTTTTACGCTGCAGGTGAGGCCCTCAGACCAGCCGGGACAGCATGTCTTCGGCTTCCTGACGCTGAGTGTCGTCGCCATCCTTGACTACTTCATCGAGGATGTCACGCGCCCCCTGATGGTCACCCATGTCGATGTAGGCACGTGCCAGATCGAGCTTGGTGGCCACTTCGTCGCTGCCGGAGAAGAAATCGAAGTCCAGATCGTCCAGGGGTTCCGGCTCTTGGGCAGCGTCTGCAGCAGTGAAGTGCGACTCCAGCGACGGCGACTCGAGGTTCTGCGACAGCTTGTCCAGTTCAGCGTTGACGTCACTGAGCTCCGAAGCAAAGCTCTTGGCGGCCGGTGACTGGTCATCCAGCGACAGCGACAAATCGAAGTCTTCTGGCAGCTCCAGCTCGGAAATCGGGTCGAACTCAGGGATGGAATCGAAAGCTGCCAGTTCGGCAGCAACGTCGACCGGCTCTTCCTCGACCGGTTCGGCAACGCTCGGCTCACCCATGTCCAGGTCGAAGTCCGCCAGATCATCGACGCTCTGCGGCTCGGCCTGAGCCTGCGCCAGCAAGGCTTCGAAATCGGCATCGGCGTCTGCTTCCTGCACAGCAGGATCAGCGGCGGCGAGCGGCTCATCATTTACCTGCAGATCCGTCAATGCGGCTTCATCGAGCATCGGCGGTTCAAGGTCGCTCAGGGGCAGATCGTCACTCAGGTCAAGGTCGAATGCACTGTCCAGACCATTGTCATCAAGGGCAGGCGCTTGAGCAACCGCCTCGATTTGCGACTCAGGTTCAGGTTCAGACTCAGCAACAGCTTCAGGCTCAGGCTCAGGCTCGGCATCGACCTCTGCCGGCGCCTGCGGCTGATCCTGCAACAGATCCTGGACGTACTGCTCATCCAGCTCGGCAGCCAGCGCCGCAGCCCCCAGCCCTGCCGCGGCAATGCCAAGCATGGCCGGGTAGTGCTCCTTGAGCTGACTGACCTGCGCGATATTCTCTTCGCTGCCCGGCAGCTTGCGCTCCTGCTCTACGAATGCGCTGTGGTCACCCTGGCGCGCGTAAACCTCCATCAGCTTCAACCGCAGGCCATCCTGCTCCGGTTGCGCAGCGACGGCCGTCTCCAATAGGTCCGCCGCGTGATTGAGACGGCCGCGGGCCAAGCTCTGCTCGACCTCTGCCAGCAGCTCGGCATTCGGGTCCTGTGCCGGTAATGGCACGCCAACGGGGGCCGGGGCAACGGGTTTTTCCGCCGCAACGGCTGCAGCAGCCGAAGCCGCTACCACCGCCGGCGACAGGGTTACGCCAGGCGCCGATACTTCCAGCTCATCGAAGCTGCTCGCAGGCAGGTCGAGGTCGGGGTTACGCTCGCCTTCCTCAGCCAGTGCCCGCGCCATGCGCAGGTGCTTTTCGGCCTCCTGCTGGGCTTTGCGTCGGCGCGCCAGCAGCAACAGCAGCAACAACAGCACGAGGAATGCGGAACCTGCGATCAGGCCCAGCACCAACGGATTCCCCAGCATCTCATCCAGCGCGCCCGCCTGTTGGCCGACAGGAGCATCCTCGCCAGCCGGGGCAGAGCCAGGCGCGGTGTCGACGGCAGCCGGCGCCGGTGCCACGACGGGATCGGCGGGCGTTACCTGGGCGTTGTCAGCAGGCTGCGCCGGGGCCGATTCACCAGGCAAGGTGGCGGCAGGAGCGGGCTCCCCGGCGGCACCCTGTGCCTCCAGGCGTGCCAGTTGGTCGTTCTTTAGCTGAATCAGGCGCTGCAGCTTGTCCAACTGGCTCTGCAGGTCACTCATCCGGCTCTTGAGTTCTTCATTGTCACGACGGCTGGTGTCCAGGCTCTCCTGGGCCACGGCCAGCTTGTCGTTGAGCGCCTTGGCATCGCCAGCGCCAGGCTGGTTGCCTGGGCTGACCAGGCGCAGGTTATCGCCTTGGGCTATACGCTCGGGCGCCGCGTCGGCGGCGCCGCGACGGGTGGCGTCCAGCTGCCGGGCGCGGGGGCCTAGGCGCCGGCCCTCACGCCAGGCGGCGTACTGTTCGGCCACTTCGCGATTGGCCTCGACCTGCGGGATGCTCTGGACCTGCTGCTGATCGGGCAGGCGCAACACCTGGCCAACCTTCAACTGGTTGATATTGTTGCCGATAAAGGCATCCGGGTTCAGCGCCTGAATGGCGATCATTGTCTGCTGCACCGAGCCACCACTTTGGGTATTGCGCGCAGCAATCTGCCATAGGGTATCGCGGCGTTTGGTGGTGTAGCTGCCGGCGCTGCTGGTTGCCGGGGTGACATTGGCCGCGGCAGGCTGCTCGCCCTGAGCCTTGGCCTGGTCGAGCAGTACACTGTAGTCACGCAGCAGGCGGCCTTGGGGCCACATCACCTGGACCAGAAACTTGACCACCGAGCCCGGCAGCGGCTGGCTGGAGGTTACCCGCAGCACGCTCTTGCCATTGGGGTTGATCACCGGGGTAAAGGTCAGGTCCTCGAGGTAGCCCGGATACTCCACCCCGGCCTTGCTGAACTCTTCCGGCGGCGCCAGGCTTGGCGCCACTTCGGCAGCGGTGAGGTCGCGCACATCGAGCAATTCGATCTCGGCGTCCAGCGGCTGGTTCTGCGCCGATTTGAGCGTCAGTTCACCCAACCCCAGGGCATTCGCCATGCCAGATGACAGCGCCGACGCTGCCGCTATGGCCAGAACCAGTTTGCGAATTCGAAGCATGACCTCATCCCTTGTATGAATCGTCCCGAAACCGCAAGCGGTGCGGGACAAAAGTGCTCGCCAGTATCTTTTACGCTATGTGTTTAATCAACAATTGCGCCACCTGCACGGCGTTTAGCGCAGCGCCCTTGCGCAGGTTGTCGGTGGTCAGCCACAGGTTGAGCTGCTGGTCTTCGTCAACACCATGGCGTACACGACCAACATAGACCACGTCTTGCCCTACTGCGTCCCCTACCGGGGTCGGATAATCATCCCGCTCGACCAACTCGACACTGTCGGCACCCTCCAGCGCGGCATTGACCGCAACAAGATCCACCGGATTACGGCTCTGTACCGCCACACTGAAGCTATCGCCAAAAAACACCGGGACTTGAACGCAGGTCACGGAAATCTTCAGTTCCGGCTGGCCCAACAGCACCGGCAGCTCATCAACCAGGCGGCGCTCGAGCGCGGTGTGGCCCTGCTCGTCTGCCGCACCGACCTGGGCCAGCAGGTTGAACGCCACCTGGCGATCGAAGAAACGCGGCTCCAGCGGGCGGGCGTTGAGCAGCTCGGCGGTCTGCCGGGCCAGTTCGTTAACAGCCTCCCGGCCCTGGGCAGACACCGCGAGCGCGGCCATGACCTGCACGCGCTCGATCTCCACCAGCCCCTTCAGTGGCGCCAGCGCGACGGCCAAGGCCACGGCTGCGGCACTGGGGCTGGCGATGCACGCCGGCAGCGCCAGGCCGGCGATGCGCTCGGCATTGGCTTCAGGCACGACCGCCAGGGCGTCATCCAGGCCGCCAGACAGGTCAATGACCGTGCAGCCGGCCTCACGGGCCTTGCTGGCAAAGCTACGACTGACGGCCGGGCTGGCGGCGAAGAAGGCCAGTTTGACCTGGGTGAAATCGAAACTGTCGACTTCACGCACTTTGACCTTCTTGCCGGCGAACATCACGCTGCTGCCCGCCGACTCCATGCTGGCCAGCAGGTGCAGCGTGCCGACCGGGAAGTGCAGTTCTTCGAGAATCTGTACCAAGGTTTCACCGACACTACCGGTGGCGCCGACGACGGCGATGTCCAGGGGTTGGGTCATGGAGAGGATCCTTTTTGCTGTAACGGCGGGGGCGGCACTTTACTCGGATTGTACCGTTTTGTCTGTGCTGGCCCTACTGGGGCCGGGGCAGGCACAAAAAAACCCGCGCTGTCACCAGCGCGGGTTTTCTGTTCGACGCAGAACGCTCAACGCTCCAGCAGAATCCGCAGCATGCGGCGCAGCGGCTCGGCAGCACCCCACAGCAGCTGATCGCCGACGGTGAACGCGCCCAGATACTGCGAGCCCATGTTCAGCTTGCGCAAACGGCCCACCGGAATGTTCAGGGTACCGGTGACGTTGGTCGGGGTCAGTTCCTGCATGCTGATCTCGCGCTGGTTCGGCACCAGCTTCACCCACGGGTTGTGCTGGCTGATCATGCCTTCGATATCGGCCAGTGGCACGTCCTTGTTCAGCTTGATGGTCAGCGCCTGGCTGTGGCAGCGCATGGCACCGATGCGCACGCAGATGCCATCGACCGGGATCGGGCTCTTGAAGCGGCCGAGGATCTTGTTGGTTTCGGCCTGGGCCTTCCACTCTTCACGGCTCTGGCCGTTCGGCAGCTCCTTGTCGATCCATGGGATCAGGCTGCCAGCCAAGGGCACACCGAAGTTCTCAGCCGGGTAGGCTTCGCTGCGCATGGTCTCGGCCACCTTGCGGTCAATGTCGAGGATGGCGCTGGCCGGATTGGCCAGGTCATCGGCCACTGCCGCGTGGGTAGCACCCATCTGCTTGATCAGCTCGCGCATGTTCTGCGCACCGGCACCCGACGCCGCCTGGTAGGTCATGGCGCTCATCCACTCGACCAGGCCCGCTTCGAACAGGCCGCCAAGGCCCATCAGCATCAGGCTGACGGTGCAGTTGCCGCCGATGTAGTTCTTGGTACCGGCATCGAGCTGCTGGTCGATCACCTTGCGGTTGACCGGGTCGAGCACGATCACTGCATCGTCCTGCATGCGCAGCGACGAGGCAGCATCGATCCAGTAACCCTGCCAGCCGGCTTCACGCAGTTTGGGGAAGACCTCGTTGGTGTAGTCGCCGCCCTGACAGGTCAGGATCACGTCGAGGGTCTTGAGTTCTTCAATCGAATAAGCGTCCTTGAGCGGAGCAATATCCTTGCCCACGTTCGGACCTTGGCCACCGACATTGGAGGTGGTGAAGAACACCGGCTCGATCAGGTCGAAGTCCTGCTCCTCCAGCATCCGCTGCATGAGCACGGAACCGACCATACCGCGCCAACCGATCAGACCTACACGTTTCATCGCAACTACACCTTTGCTAAAAGTGGGCCGCCACCGAACAAAAACGGTGGCGGGCCGGAGAGATTACAGATTCTGCAGCGCGGCGACTACTGCGTCGCCCATTTCCTGCGTACCTACCTTGCTGCAACCGGCCGACCAGATGTCACCGGTACGAAGGCCCTGGTCCAGGACCTGGCTCACCGCCTGCTCGATGGCCTCGGCTGCGGCCTGCTGGTTGAAGCTGTAACGCAGCATCATCGACACCGACAGGATGGTCGCCAGCGGGTTGGCAATGCCCTGGCCGGCGATGTCCGGCGCCGAACCGTGGCACGGCTCGTACATGCCCTTGTTGTTGGCATCGAGCGACGCCGAAGGCAGCATGCCGATGGAGCCGGTCAGCATGGAAGCCTCATCCGACAGGATGTCACCGAACATGTTGTCGGTCACCATCACGTCGAACTGCTTGGGCGCGCGCACCAGTTGCATCGCGGCGTTGTCGACATACATGTGGCTCAGCTCGACATCCGGGTAGTCCTTGGCCACGTCCTCGACCACCTCACGCCACAGCTGGCTGGAGGCCAAGACGTTGGCCTTGTCCACCGAGCACAGCTTCTTGCCACGCACACGGGCCATGTCGAAGCCGACGCGGGCGATACGGCGCACTTCGCTCTCGCTATACGGGAGGGTGTCGTAGGCCTGACGCTCGCCGCCTTCGAGTTCACGCTGGCCGCGCGGGGCACCGAAGTAGATACCGCCGGTCAGCTCACGGACGATGAGGATGTCCAGGCCCGAGACGATTTCCGGCTTGAGCGACGAGGCATCGGCCAGTTGCGGGTAGAGGATGGCCGGGCGCAGGTTGGCGAACAGGCCCAGCTGCGAGCGGATTTTCAGCAGGCCGCGCTCAGGGCGGATGTCACGCTCGATCTTGTCCCACTTCGGCCCGCCCACAGCGCCCAACAGGACGGCATCGGCCTGGCGCGCGCGTTCCAGGGTCTCGTCGGCCAGCGGCACGCCGTGCTTGTCGATGGCAGCACCGCCGATCACGTCGTGCTCGAGGCTGAAGCCGAGCTGGAACTTGTCGTTGGCCAGCTCCAGCACCTTGACCGCCTCGGCCATGATTTCCGGACCAATGCCATCACCTGGGAGAATCAGAATCTGCTTGCTCATGCTTTCCTCTATCCATTCAAGCGGTGCGGCCAGCCCGGCCGCACCGTAAAAAACTCAGCGCTCTGCCCACAACACGATCACGTCGGTGCTGAACGAGCCGTCTGCTTCAATCTGGTAATACTGCCGCACTTCCTCGCCCATCGCTTGCTGCAACTGGCGAATGGCCACGCGCAGCGGCTCGGGCGTGCGCATGCGTTCGACCCACGAGTTCCATTCCAGGCGCAGGCGTTGGCGGGTGTGGCTGCGGGCATGCAGGCCAGCTTCGCTGACTTGGCGCTGCCACTCGGCGGCAGAATAATCGCGTACGTGGCTGGTGTCGCGCAGCACTTCAACCGTTTGCAAATAGGTATCGAGCAACGGACTGCCCGGCGACATCACGTCAATCAGGGCTGCCACCCCGCCCGGCTTCAACACCCGCCGTACTTCGCGCAACGCCACACCCAGGTCGCTCCAGTGGTGCGCCGAATAGCGGCTGAAGACGTAGTCGAACGAGGCATCGGCGAACGGCAGGCGTTCAGCGGCACCACACTCGGTGGTGATATTGCCCAGGCCGCGCTCGGCGGCGGCGCTGGCAACCACGTCAAGCATCGACTGCGACAGGTCGTAGGCGACCACCTCTGCCACCAGAGGCGCTACGTGGAAGCTGACATGACCGGCACCACAGCCCAGGTCCAGCACGCGAGCCGCACCCTGCCCCGCCAGCTCGGCTTGCAGCAGGGCGAATTCACTGCCCTGGGCGTGCACGGCGCTGCTGAGGTAGGCACTGGCCTGTTCGCCGAACTGGCGTTGGACCACATCGGTGTGGGTGGTGCTGGTCATGGGCGCATTCCTTTTGATTTTGGGTTGTCTCTACGGCCGCTATCGCCGGCAAGCCGGCTCCCACACCGCCCCCACAGGCCCAGAAACCTGTGCAGTTGCTGTGGGTCCCGGCTTGCCGGCGATGAGGCCAGCAAACCCGATTACATCATTCAGGCATCACGGAACAGCCAGGGCTGTGCAGCGCGGTGCTTGCCTTCGAACGCCTTAATCGCTTCGCCGTCCTGCAAGGTCAGGCCGATATCGTCCAGGCCGTTGAGCAGGCAGTGCTTGCGGAACGCATCGATCTCAAAGTGCAGCACCTTGCCGTCCGGACGGGTCACAGCCTGCGCCTGCAGGTCGATGGTCAACTGGTAGCCAGGGTTGGCTTCGACCTGCTTGAACAGTTCTTCCACTTCCTCATCGCTCAGGATGATCGGCAGCAGGCCGTTCTTGAAGCTGTTGTTGAAGAAGATGTCAGCGAAGCTCGGCGCGATCACGCTGCGGAAGCCGTATTCGTCCAGCGCCCAAGGGGCGTGCTCACGGCTCGAACCGCAACCGAAGTTCTCCCGCGCCAGCAGCACGCTGGCACCCTGGTAGCGTTCGTGGTTGAGCACGAACTCCTGGTTCAGCGGGCGCTTGCTGTTGTCCTGGTAAGGCTGGCCCACGTCCAGGTAACGCCACTCGTCGAACAGGTTGGGGCCAAAGCCGGTACGCTTGATCGACTTGAGGAACTGCTTGGGAATGATCTGATCGGTGTCGACGTTGGCACGGTCCAACGGCGCGACGAGACCGGTGTGCTGGGTAAAGGCTTTCATGCTGCGCTCCCTTGGATCAACTCGCGAACATCGATGAAGTGGCCAGTCACCGCCGCAGCGGCAGCCATGGCCGGGCTGACCAGGTGGGTACGGCCACCAGCGCCCTGGCGCCCCTCGAAGTTGCGGTTGGACGTGGACGCGCAATGCTCGCCGCTTTCCAGGCGGTCCGGGTTCATCGCCAGGCACATCGAGCAGCCTGGCTCACGCCATTCGAAACCGGCCTCGAGGAAGATCTTGTCCAGGCCTTCACGCTCGGCCTGGGCCTTTACCAGGCCCGAACCCGGCACGACGATGGCCTGCTTGACGGTGGCAGCCACCTTGCGACCTTTGGCGATTTCAGCTGCGGCGCGCAGGTCTTCGATCCGCGAGTTGGTGCAGGAGCCTATGAACACACGGTCCAGATGGATATCGGTAATCGCCTGGTTGGCGCGCAGGCCCATGTACTTGAGGGCGCGCTCGATCGAGCCGCGCTTGACCAGATCGGCCTCGGCGGCTGGGTCCGGCACACGCTGGTCGACGGCCAGGACCATCTCGGGCGACGTGCCCCAGCTGACCTGCGGCTTGATCTGCGCTGCATCGAGCTCGACCACGGTGTCGAACACCGCATCGTCATCGGATACCAGGTCTTTCCACGCCTCGACTGCACGCTCCCACTGCTCGCCTTTGGGCGCATAAGGGCGGCCTTCGACGTAAGCAATGGTGGTGGCATCGGTGGCAACCAGACCGACCCGCGCACCGGCCTCGATCGACATGTTGCAGATGGTCATGCGGCCTTCCATGGACAGCTCGCGGATGGCGCTACCAGCAAATTCCATGGCGTGGCCGTTGCCACCGGCGGTACCGATCTTGCCGATCACGGCAAGCACGATGTCTTTGGCCGTCACGCCGGCGGGCAATGTCCCCTCGACGCGCACCAGCATGTTCTTCATCTTTTTGGCGACCAGGCACTGGGTGGCGAGCACGTGCTCGACCTCGGAGGTGCCGATGCCATGTGCCAAGGCACCGAAGGCGCCGTGGGTGGAAGTGTGGGAGTCACCGCACACCACGGTCATGCCGGGCAAGGTGGCGCCCTGCTCGGGGCTGATGA
The DNA here is from genome assembly GCF_977070485.1 of Lelliottia jeotgali. Classification (NCBI taxonomy): domain Bacteria; kingdom Pseudomonadati; phylum Pseudomonadota; class Gammaproteobacteria; order Enterobacterales; family Enterobacteriaceae; genus Lelliottia; species Lelliottia jeotgali. Next base: position 74,780 of record NZ_CDRVFO010000022.1, on the reverse strand, counting down.
CGTGAACGATGCCCTGGCGCACGTCATTCATCTTGAATTCGACGATGCCGTATTCGTCACAGTTCTCATCGAGAGTCTGCACCTGCAGGCGTGACACCTGGTCGACGATGGCCTCGATCCCGCCCTTGCGTTCCGGGGTGGTCGGCACGTTGTGGTCCGGGGTAGCGATGTTGGCATCGATGCGCCACGGCTTGCGGTTGGCCAGGCGCAGGCCTTCAAAGGCCTGGGGCGAGGTCACTTCGTGAATGATATGGCGGTCGATGTAGATCAAGGACGAGCCGTCATCACGGCGCTTGACCTCATGGGCTTCCCAGAGTTTGTCGTAGAGCGTTTTGCCAGCCATCAGACTGTTCCTCATCAGCGTCTTTCTATGCCAAAGACCCCTTGGCTTGTACGGACGATGCTATGGCGATAGATTGAATAACTCAAATTCATAATTTTCATGCTTTGCATAACCATCAGGAATTCGAACAATGGACCTGGCCAACCTCAGCGCCTTCATTGCCATTGCCGAGACCGGCAGCTTCTCCGGGGCCGGCGAACGCCTGCACCTGACCCAGCCGGCCATCAGCAAGCGCATTGCCGGGCTGGAGCAACAGCTGGACGTGCGCCTGTTCGATCGTTTGGGCCGCGAGGTGACCTTGACCGAAGCCGGCCGCGCCCTGCTGCCGCGCGCCTATCAGATCCTCAACGTCCTCGATGATACCCGACGTGCGCTGACCAACCTGACCGGGCAGGTGAGTGGTCGCCTGACCCTCGCCACCAGCCATCACATTGGCCTGCACCGCTTGCCCCCGCTGCTGCGGGCATTCACCCGCCAGCACCCGGCCGCTGCGCTGGATATCCAGTTCCTCGATTCAGAAGCGGCCTATGACGAGGTTCTGCACGGGCGCGCCGAGATAGCGGTCATCACCCTGGCGCCAGAGCCCCATCACCTGATCAAGGCCATCCCCGTCTGGGACGACGCACTGGATTTCGTCGCCGCCCCCGAGCACCCGCTGGCCAGCAATACCCAGGTCAGCCTGGCTGACGTTGCCCGCCATCCGGCGGTATTCCCCGGTGGCAATACCTTCACCCACCACATCGTCCAGCGCCTGTTCGAAAGCCAGGGCCTGGCCCCGAACATCGCCATGAGCACCAACTACCTGGAAACCATCAAGATGATGGTCTCGATCGGCCTGGCCTGGAGCGTGCTCCCGCGCACCATGCTCGACGATCAGGTTGCACCCATCGCTTTACCCGGCATACAGCTGTCACGCCAGCTAGGCTACATATTGCATACCGAGCGAACGCTATCGAACGCCGCAAGGGCCTTCATGGCCCTGCTCGACAGTCACGCAGGGGCCGCCTGACCGGTCGTCAGGCCTGCACTTCCAACCCAGGGACGCGTCAAACGCCAAAGGTCTGGTACCCATGCCCAAATCAGCAAAACGCTTTCCGCGCCTGCCGCGCATCCCTGCGGCCAATCCTCAGGAGTCGGAACAGGCCTGGCAGAACGCCCCGCAACTGCTGGCTGCGCTCAATGGTGCACGCCTGGGCGCCTGGCTATGGGACATCGACAGTGGCAGAGTCAGCTGGTCGCGCGGCACCCAGGCACTGTTCGGCTTCGATCCGCAGCGCCCCTTGCCCAACGATATCGATTACCTCGACCTGCTGCCGGAAGAAGATCGCGCGCGCACGCGCCAACTGTTCCAGGCAGTGGTCAATGGTGAGCCGGCCGAAAAAGCCATGCGCCATCGCATCCGCTGGCCGGACGGCAGCCTGCACTGGCTGGAAATCAACGGCAGCCTGACCCACGACCGCCAAGGCCGGCCACAGATGATCGGGATAATCCGCGAGATAACCCGCCAGCGCGAACGGGAAACCGCACTGATCAACTCGGAAAAACGCTTTGCCACCCTGTTTCACCTCAGCCCTAACGCGATTCTGCTCACCCGCCGCCAAGACGGCATGATTTTCGAAGTCAACCAGCATTTCGAAGACATGTTCGGCTGGCCTGGCGAACAGGTGATCGGCAAGACCAGCTTGGAACTTGGCCTCTGGGTAACCCCCGAACAGCGTCACCAGGTACTGGATTCGACTCGCTCCAGCAGCGGCCCGACCATCATGGAGGTGCAGTTGCGTGCCAGCAGCGGCAAAATCCACGACGGCATTCTGTGCACCCAGGGCATCGAACTGGAAGGCGTGACGTTCCTGCTCAGCACCTTCGTCGACACGTCCGAGCGCAAACGTGCCGAGCAAGCGCTCAAGGATAGCCAGGAACGCCTTGATCTGGCCCTGGACTCGGCGCAACTGGGCACCTGGGATTGGCACATCCCCAGCGGCATGCTCTATGGCTCGGCCCGTGCCGCGCAACTGCACGGACTGGACCCGATACCCTTTCACGAATCGTTCGACGCATTTTTCGAAGGCGTGCCCCAGGACGAACGCGATGGCATGCGCCAGGCCTACCGCAGCCTGCGCGAAGGCCCAGAAGGCAACTACCAGATCACCTACCGCGTGCAGCTGGAAAACGGCGCTTCGCGTTACATCGAAAGCCGAGCACGCCTGTACCGCGACGAGCAGGGTAACCCGCTGCGCATGGCCGGCACCCTTCTGGACATCACCGATCAGGTCGAGCGCGAGCTGCGCCTGAGCGCATCGGAAGAGAAGTTCGCCAGCCTGTTCCAGGTCAGCCCCGATCCGATCTGCGTGACCCGCCAGGACACCGGCCAGTTCATCGAGATCAACCCGGCCTTCACCCACACCTTTGGCTGGAGCGCCGAACAGGTGATCGGCCGCACCGCCGAAAAGATCGGCCTGTGGGCCGAGTCGATCGAACGCGCGCAACGCATCGAACGGGTTATCCGCGAACAGGCCCTGAGCAACGTTGCAGTGGTGGTCAACCACCGCAACGGCTCACCACTGACCTGTGTGATTTCAAGCCGGCTGATCAGCGTCGACAACCACCCCTGCAGCGTCACCACCCTGCGCGACATCACCCAGCAGCAACGGGCCGAAGCAGCGCTCAAGTCCAGCGAGGAGAAGTTCGCCAAGGCGTTTCATTCCAGCCCGGACGCGATCACCATCACTGAGCGCCACAGCGGCCGCTATGTGGAGGTCAACGATGGGTTCTGCAGGCTGACCGGCTACAGCACCGCCGAAGTGATCGGCCACAGTGTCTACGAGCTGGGTATCTGGGCCGACGACAAGCAGCGCAGCGCTTTGCTCGTCGAGCTGAAGGAGCGTGGCCGGGTACACCACCGGGAGATGCTAGGGCGCACCAAGCGTGGCGACATCCTCACCGTGGAGGTATCGGTCGAGCCGATCAGCCTCAACGAGACCGATTGCCTGCTACTCACCGCCCGCGATGTCAGCCAACTGAAGAATGCCCAGGCGCAGATCCGCCACCTGGCCTACCACGACCCACTGACCAACCTGCCCAACCGCGCCTTGCTGATGGACCGCCTGAGCCAACAGATCGCCCTGCTGCGCCGGCACAACCTGCGCGGCGCCCTGCTGTTCCTCGACCTCGACCATTTCAAGCACATCAACGACTCCCTCGGCCACCCGGTGGGCGACACGGTGCTGAAGATCATCACCGCTCGCCTGGAAGCCAGTGTGCGCCTGGAAGATACGGTGGCACGCCTGGGTGGCGACGAATTCGTGGTACTGCTCAGTGGCCTGGAGGGCAGCCGCGAGGCAGTGGAAAACAAGGTTCGCGAGCTGGCCGATACCCTGCGCGAACTGCTGGCCGAACCTATGTCGCTGGACGGCCAGCGTCTACAGGTAACCCCGAGCATCGGCGTGGCACTGATCCCCGACCACGGCACCACCCCCGCCGACCTGCTCAAACGCGCCGACATCGCCCTGTACCGCGCCAAGGACTCAGGGCGCAACACCACCCAGTTGTTCCATACCACCATGCAGAAGGCAGCCAGCGAGCGCCTGCGCATGGAAAGCGACCTGCGCCTGGCACTGGCACGGGGCGAACTGGCCTTGCACTTTCAGCCCCAGGTGGATGCCCGCGACAACCGCATAGTCGGGGCCGAGGTACTGTTGCGCTGGCATCACCCGCAATTGGGCCAGCAACCGCCGGCTCAGTTCATCCAGGTGCTGGAGGAAAGCGGCCTGATCCTGGAAGTTGGCAGCTGGATACTCGACGAAGCCTGTGACGCTTGCTCGCGCATGCTCACAGACGGGTTGATCGATGCCGATGATTTCAGCCTGTGCGTGAACATTAGCCCCCGGCAGTTTCGCCAGAACGACTTCGTCCAACGGGTGCTGCGCAGCCTGGACGACTACCGCCTGCCACGGCACATGCTCAAGCTGGAGATTACCGAAGGCATCGTGATCCAGAACCTGGAAGACACCATCAGCAAGATGCGCGAACTCAAACGCCATGGGGTGAGCTTCGCCATGGACGATTTTGGTACGGGCTATTCCTCGCTGACCTACCTCAAGCGCTTGCCGGTGGACGCACTGAAGATCGACCAGACCTTCGTGCGCGACGCACCAGTGGATTCCAACGACGCCGAGATTGTCCGGGCAATCGTCGCCATGGCGCGCAGCCTTGACCTGGCGGTGATCGCCGAAGGCGTGGAGCTGACAGAGCAACTGGAGTTTCTGGAAAGGCTGGGGTGCCACCTGTACCAGGGTTACCTGCACAGCCGGCCGCTGCCGCTACCGGAGTTCAGGCAGATGCTGCTGGAAGCCCCCGCCGATTTCTGAGCATCGAAAAAAGGATTTGGGGCCGCCAGGCGGCCCATCTCCGGCAAGCCGGCCCCCACAAGGTAGGAGCCGGCTTGCCGGAGATGGGCTGCGTAGCAGCCCTGATAACGCCGCCAGCCTCAGTTGAGTGCTGGCTTGTCACCATTGATCGGAATGCGCTTGGCCTTGGCTTCTTCCGGCACAATGCGCAGCAGGTCAATGCTGAGCAGCCCATTGGCGAGCCCTGCTGATTTGACCTCGATATGGTCCGCCAGGCGGAACGACAGCTTGAACGCGCGCTGGGCGATGCCCTGGTGCAGATAGGTCACTTCTGCGGCGCCGTTTTCACGCTTGCCACCGATCACGGTCAGGACGCCTTTCTCCACCTGAAGGTCGAGGTCCTGCTCCTGGAAACCGGCTGCGGCAACTACGATGCGATAGTGGTCATCACCATGCTTTTCAACGTTGTAGGGAGGGTAGCTGCTACCCGCCTCGTTACGTGCCGCAGACTCGAACAGGTCGTTGAAACGGTCGAAGCCAACGGAATGGCGGAACAGAGGTGCAAGAGAGAAAGCGGTAGTCATGGTCATAAACTCCTGAGATTCAGCAAGTAAAGTCACTACGCGACCCGACTTCGGCATCGCGTACTGAATAAATAGGGCTCAGGAAATAGCTTTCAAGGGGCAAAACAAAAAAAATTGTGGTGAATTTACCGGCCCCAGGCAGAACTGATCACGCGACACACTCTTCGGATGCCTGCACCTCAACACCCAGCAACCGGCTGATCCGCTGACAGTCATCTTCCCTGCGCAGCTCGGCAAACAGCAGTACCGCCTCGGGATAACTACGCGTCAGCATCGCCAACCACTGTTTCATCCGCCCCGGTGCATAGCGCGGCGACAGCTTGGCTTGGGCCTGGCGCCAGAACTCGCGCAGCAGGGGCAACAACGCCTCCCAACTCATCGGCTGGTACTCACGCCCGTCTCGCGCAGCCGCAATCTGCAAGGCCAGGTCCGGCCGCGACACCAGCCCCCGCCCGAGCATGATGTCCTCTGCGCCGCTCACCTCGCGGCAACGCCGCCAGTCGTCTACGGTCCAGATCTCACCGTTGGCGAACACCGGCACCTTGACCACATCCTGAACCCGCGCCACCCACTCCCAGTGTGCAGGCGGCTTATAGCCCTCGACTTTGGTGCGCGCATGTACCACCAGGTGCGCCGAGCCGCCCTCAGCCAGCGCGGTAGCACAATCGAGCGCACCGTCCGGAGTGTCGAAGCCAAGACGCATCTTGGAGGTGACCGGGATGTGCGCCGGCACTGCGCGCCGCACTTCACGCACGATGGCGTGCAGCAGTTCGGGTTCCTTGAGCAGCACTGCGCCGCCGCGTGACTTGTTCACGGTCTTGGCCGGGCAACCGAAATTAAGGTCAATCACCGGCGCCCCCAGCTCACAGGCCAGCGCAGCGTTTTCGGCCAGGCAGACGGGGTCCGAGCCCAGCAACTGCACACGCATGGGTACACCGGCAGCCGTACGCGCGCCCTGACGCAGTTCAGGCGCGAGCTTGTCGAAGGAAGAAGCAGGCAACAGGCGGTCGCACACGCGGATGAACTCGGTGACGCACCAATCGATGCCGCCCACTCGGGTCAGAACGTCGCGCAGGATGTTGTCGACCAGCCCCTCCATAGGGGCCAGGGCAATTTGCATTTCGAGGTCTCGGCGGGAAAAGCCGGCAGTCTAACAAAAAATGCCGGGGATTCAGGCGCCGATCAGCGCCGGACCATACCCGTCGATGAACTCCGCCGGCATTCGCCTGGGTTTGCCGCTGGACAATTCGATACAGGCAAAGGTGGTCTGCGCGCGCAGCAGCGTCACACCGTCACGCGGGCGCTTGAGCTGGAAGCGGCGGGTCATGCGCAGGCGCTGATCCCAGTCGATGATCCAGGTTGCCAGTTGCAACTCGTCATCTTCGTACGCAGCAGCGAGATAGTCGATTTCATGGCGCACCACCGCCATGGCCCGGTCCAGGCGCCGGTATTCGGCCAGGTCAAGCCCCAGGCGCTGGGAGTGGCGCCAGGCGCAACGCTCCAGCCACGTGACGTAGACCGCGTTGTTGGCGTGCCCGAGGCCGTCGATGTCCTCGCCGCCGACGCGCAGGTCGATGATGAATGGCGTTGCCAGGTCCCAACTCATGCCCGCTCCCAATGTCAGTGAACGGGCAGAGTGTATCGGATGTTCAAGCGCTTTGCCGGGCAGGCGCACTGACACGCGACAGTAATTCGAGCACCGCCTCGCTCACGCGCGGGTCGGCGAGCACGCGCTGATGGCCACCCTCCTCCAGCCGCAGCAGGCGGCTGTCAAACCAGGCCTTGTGGATGATCTCGGCCTCACTGGCGGGCACCAAGCCATCATCGACGGCATGCACGACCAGCCCTGGCAGCTCCAACTGGTAGCCACTGACATCCAGGCGGTTGATCTGCATGCCGACGTCCTGTTCGACCTTACGGATGAACGCGGCCCTGGCTCGCGCCGGCAGGCCAAGGTGACGGGCGAAGCCTCGCAATACACCGAGCAGCTGGGCGGGGGCTGCAATACTCACCGCAGCCTCGGCCCGAAGCCCCATCTGCAGTGCTAACAAGACACTGGCACCGCCCATGGAATGGCCTATCACGGCACGCAACGGCGGCAGTTCGGCGGCAGCCTCCAGCAGCGCACGGGCAAACAGCACTACGTGCGCTTGCTGCCCAGGCGAACAGCCATGGGCAGGCCCCTCCAGAGAGACCACGGTGTGCCCGGCCTTCACCAAGGCTTCGATCAACGCGGCAAACTGGGTCGCACGCCCTTCCCAACCGTGCATCAGCAACACTGTCGGGCCTTGCCCCCAACGCAATGCCGACAGCCCAAAGCGCAGAGTGATACGCTCGGCACTCGCCAGCAATGGCAGCTCCCACTGCCTTGGCGGCAGGTTACGCGGGGTCATGAAGGCCCGGCGCATCTTGCCGGCTACATGCTCTGGGGCCAGACGCCCCAGGGTGCCATTAACGCCACGAATCCAGCTCAGGCTAGTCATCGCCTTGCTCCAGGGTCAGAAGCTTAGATAACCGCCGATTTGGCGGCACGCAGGATGCGGTCAGACAGCTCACCCGTGCCCAGGGCACGCGCCAGGGCCAGGCCACCTATCATCAGGGCCAGATCAGCCAGAGCCTTGTCGGCGTCTTCAGGGCGGTCAACCATCGCCGCAGTCATCAATTCGATGTGCTCGGCCAATACCTCGCGAAAAATATCTGGCAGGCGCTGCATCTCGCCGATCGAATTGGGCAGAGGACAGGCATGCACCTGGGCATCGCGGTGCTTGCGCGACAGGTAGAACGCGCTCACCAGTGCCCGCCGCCCTTCCCCGTCCAGGCCAGGATCAACTTGAGCCAGCAGGGCCCTGCGCTCGCTGAGCAATTGCCGAAATGCCTCCAGCATGAGCTCGTCCTTGCTGTCAAAGTGCGCATAGAAGCCTCCAACGGTAAGCCCTGCAGCCCCCATGACCTGGCTGACGCTTGGCTCGGCGGGACCGTGCTGGATCAACGCGCTTCGCGCAGCCTCAAGGATACGCTCGCGGGTTTTGGTCTTCTTGTCGCTCATGGCCGGCTCACGATCAGAATATGATGATCGAAATATTATTCTCATAATATTTTTTGGCAAGCAGAATCGAGCACCGCCTGTCGGCGCACATTTCGATGGGAGGAAAAAACAAAAGGCCCATTCAATAATCGAATGAGCCTCTAAAGTCCCGCAAAACGCGGGTAAAAATGGCGTCCCCTAGGGGACTCGAACCCCTGTTACCGCCGTGAAAGGGCGGTGTCCTAGGCCACTAGACGAAGGGGACATAACCTTCGCGAAGATCCGCAAGAGCGAACCCTGGCTAAATTGGTGGAGCTAAGCGGGATCGAACCGCTGACCTCCTGCATGCCATGCAGGCGCTCTCCCAGCTGAGCTATAGCCCCGAAAACAAAAGGCTCATCCAATATGCGAATGAGCCTCTTTAAGTCCCGCAAAACGCGGGTAAAAGTGGCGTCCCCTAGGGGACTCGAACCCCTGTTACCGCCGTGAAAGGGCGGTGTCCTAGGCCACTAGACGAAGGGGACGTAACCTTCGCGAAGATTCGCTACTGCGAACCCTGGCTAAATTGGTGGAGCTAAGCGGGATCGAACCGCTGACCTCCTGCATGCCATGCAGGCGCTCTCCCAGCTGAGCTATAGCCCCGGATTTCTAGCCTCTCGGCCCAGCGACGTTTTAAACATCGCTTGTGCAAAACTGGCGTCCCCTAGGGGACTCGAACCCCTGTTACCGCCGTGAAAGGGCGGTGTCCTAGGCCACTAGACGAAGGGGACGAACCTTCTTACCTTCAAGACCCGGTTGCTGGACCCGGTCTTGCTTATCAGCCGAAGCTGTTAAGCGGAATTTGGTGGAGCTAAGCGGGATCGAACCGCTGACCTCCTGCATGCCATGCAGGCGCTCTCCCAGCTGAGCTATAGCCCCACAATGTCGCTCTGAACTGAATCACCGGCTTGGTGCCCGGCACTTCATTTCGTTCATCGCTGTGGACGGGGCGCATATTAAGTTCGGATTGCAGGGCTGTCAAACGAAATTTTGAAATTATTCAAAAGTTTTTTCACAGATAACAACCACTTACCACCCTGCCCTGATTTGCGCACTCTGCTTTTGAGCACTTGAACCATTGCCAGCGGCATAGCCCGCTGGCAATGGCCCCGCGTCAAAGCCGCATCAGGCGATGTTGGCCAGCTGCTTTTCCCACTCTTTGTTTTCTTTCTTCGACACACCACCGAGCAGGTCCAGGGCTTGGCGCAGGCGATAGCGGGTAAGGTCAGGGCCGAGGATTTCCATGGCGTCGAGCACCGACACCGAGCTGGCCTGGCCGGTGATGGCGGCGAACATCAGCGGCATGGCGTCACGCAGCTTCAGCTCCAGCGCTTCGACCACTGCCTGGATGCAGCCGGTGATACGCTCTTTTTCCCACTGGCGAAGGCTTTCCAGTTTCCACAGGATCAACTGCATCACCTGGCGCACCTGGTCGGCGGAGAGTTTCTTGCTTTCGAACAGTTTGGCGTCGAGTTTGAGCGCGCCCTCGAAGAAGAAACCACCCAGCGGGGCGATCTGGCTGAAGGTTTCGACCCGTCCCTGCACGTGCGGGGCGATTTTCATCATGTAGTCACTGTTGAACGCCCACTTCTGCACGCGCGCAGCGAATTCTTCCACCGGCAGTTCGCGCAGCCACTGGCCGTTGAGCCACGACAGCTTCTCGATGTCGAAGATCGGGCCGCCCAGAGAGATACGCGACAGGTCGAAGTGCTCGACCATTTCGGCGAGGGAGAACTTCTCGCGCTCGTCCGGCATCGACCAGCCCATGCGGCCGAGGTAGTTGAGCATGGCCTCAGGCATGAAGCCCATGCGCTCGTAGAAGGTCACCGAGGTCGGGTTCTTGCGCTTGGAGAGCTTGCTCTTGTCGGGGTTGCGCAGCAGCGGCATGTAGCACAGCTTGGGCTGCTCCCAGCCGAAGTATTCGTACAGTTTGATCAGCTTGGGTGCCGATGGCAGCCACTCTTCACCGCGCAATACGTGGGTGATGCCCATCAGATGGTCGTCGACCACGTTGGCCAGGAAGTAGGTCGGCAGGCCGTCGTTCTTCATCAGCACCTGCATGTCCATGCGGTCCCATGGGATCTCGACATCGCCACGGAGCATGTCCGGGACCACGCAGATACCTTCGCTCGGTACCTTCATGCGGATCACATGGGGCTCGCCAGCGGCCAGGCGGCGCTGCACTTCCTCGTCGCTCAGCAGCAACGCGCGGCCATCGTAGCGCGGGGTTTCGCCACGGGCCATCTGCTCGGCGCGCATCTGCTCCAGCTCTTCGGCGGTGCAGAAGCAGTAGAACGCATGGCCGGCATCGACCAGCTGCTTGGCGTACCGGGCGTAGATCTCGCCGCGCTCGCTCTGCCGGTACGGGCCGTGCGGGCCGCCCACATCCGGGCCTTCGTTCCATTCGATGCCAAGCCAGCGCAGGGCGTCGAATATCTGCTGCTCCGACTCGCGGGTCGAGCGCAACTGGTCGGTGTCCTCGATGCGCAGGATGAACTCACCGCCATGCTGCTTGGCGAAGCAGTAGTTGAACAGGGCGATGTAGGCGGTGCCGACATGGGGGTCGCCCGTGGGCGATGGCGCGATACGCGTGCGTACGGTGGTCATGGAGGGTCTCGAACGAAAGATGAAACAAAGGCACGATGTTAGCAGGGTGCGGGCATCGCGCTCCAGCGCGGGAGGTGGGTTATTGGGCTATTGCACGCCTGGAGACCGCCAAGAACCACGCCTTCCCCCTAGGGCCGAACCAGGCTTCAACTGGTAATCAACCGCTCGCGCAGCTTGGTAATCTCGTCACGCAACTGCGCCGCCGCCTCGAATTCCAGGTCGCGGGCAAACTGCATCATTTTCTCTTCCAGTTGCTTGATGCGCTTGGTGATCTCGCCCGGCGTGCGCAGTTCGGCCTCGTAACGGGCGCTCTCCTCGGCGGCCTTGGCCATGCCCTTGCGCTTCTTGCTGCGCGACCCCGGCACGGTGGCGCCTTCCATGATATCGGTGATGTCCTTGACCACCCCCTTGGGCACGATGCCATTAGCTTGGTTGAAGGCGATCTGTTTCTCGCGGCGGCGCTCGGTTTCATCGATGGCACGCTGCATGGAGCCGGTTATCTGATCGGCATAGAGAATCGCGCGGCCATTGAGGTTACGCGCGGCACGCCCGATGGTCTGGATGAGCGAGCGCTCAGAGCGCAGGAACCCTTCCTTGTCGGCGTCCAGGATCGCCACCAGTGACACCTCGGGCATGTCCAGGCCCTCGCGCAGCAGGTTGATGCCCACCAATACATCAAAAGTGCCCAGGCGCAGGTCACGGATGATTTCGACCCGTTCCACGGTGTCGATGTCCGAGTGCAGGTAGCGCACCCGCACATCGTGATCGGCCAGGTAGTCGGAGAGATCCTCAGCCATGCGCTTGGTCAACGTGGTGGCCAGAACCCGCTCGCCCTGCTCCACGCGCTTGCGGATTTCCGACAGCAGGTCGTCGACCTGGGTCAGCGCCGGACGCACCTCGACCTGCGGGTCGACCAACCCGGTCGGACGCACCACCTGCTCGACCACGCGCCCGGCGTGCTCGGCCTCGTAAGGCCCGGGCGTTGCCGAGACAAAGATGGTCTGCGGGCTGACAGACTCCCACTCATCGAAGCGCATTGGCCGGTTGTCCAGGGCCGAAGGCAGGCGAAAGCCGTACTCGACCAGCGTTTCCTTGCGCGAGCGGTCGCCCTTGTACATTGCCCCGACCTGCGGAACGCTGACGTGGGATTCGTCGATCACCAGCAGCGCATCGTCCGGCAGGTAGTCGTAGAGGGTGGGCGGCGGTGCACCCGCCGGGCGTCCGGACAGGTAGCGCGAGTAGTTCTCGATGCCATTGCAGTAACCCAACTCGAGAATCATCTCCAGGTCGAAACGGGTACGCTGCTCCAGGCGCTGAGCCTCGACCAGCTTGTTGGCCTTGTGCAGGTACTCGAGGCGGTCCTTGAGTTCGTCCTTGATCCCCTCCACCGCCTCCAACAGGGTTTCCCGAGGGGTGACGTAATGGCTCTTGGGGTAGAAGGTGAAGCGCGGCAACTTGCGAAAGACTTCCCCAGTGAGCGGGTCGAACGCAGCGATGTTCTCCACCTCGTCGTCGAACAGCTCGATGCGGATGGCTTCAAGGTCCGATTCGGCCGGGAAGATATCGATGACGTCGCCACGCACGCGGAAGGTGGCGCGGGCGAAGTCCATCTCGTTGCGCGTGTACTGCAAATCGGCCAGGCGGCGTAACAACGCGCGCTGGTCAAGCTTGTCGCCGCGATCGACGTGCAGGACCATCTTCAGGTAGGTCTCGGGGCTACCCAGGCCGTAGATGCACGAAACCGTGGTGACGATGATCGCATCGCGACGCTCCAGCAGCGCCTTGGTCGCAGACAGGCGCATCTGCTCGATATGATCGTTGATCGAAGCGTCCTTCTCGATGAAGGTGTCCGAGGAAGGCACGTAGGCTTCAGGCTGGTAATAGTCGTAATAGGAAACGAAATACTCGACGGCGTTGTTCGGAAAGAACGCCTTGAACTCGCCATACAACTGCGCGGCGAGGGTCTTGTTGGGCGCCAGCACCAGGGTCGGGCGCTGCACCTGCGCAATGACGTTGGCAATGCTGAAGGTCTTGCCCGAACCGGTTACACCCAGCAGGGTCTGGTGCGACAGGCCCGCCTCGATGCCCTCGACCATCTGGCGGATGGCCTCGGGCTGATCGCCGGCCGGCTGAAAACGGGTGACGAGCTGGAACTCGGACATGTCGGACCTCGCGGTAACGCAGCAACTGTAAATTTAGCCAGTAGTCTATACCCAAATGCGCCCGCCTGGGGCCGCATTCAAGGCAGCGGTGTGAACGCTCACTGCGGTGGACCCGGCAATTCGACCAATGGTTGAAAAAAATTTGCGCAAATAGCCGGAAAAGCTGCGCCACACTGTCGCAGTGACCGGTCGGTATCACTATACTGACTCCCCGTTTGTGCACCGCTTCAGTGCATTCGGCTGGAGCGTGTACGCCCTATCACTCTCCATTCAGAGCCAAGGTAACAATGAGCCTGTTTTCCGCTGTCGAGCTGGCACCCCGCGACCCCATTCTGGGCCTCAACGAAGCATTCAACGCCGATCCCCGTACCGACAAGGTCAACCTGGGTGTGGGTGTGTACTGCAATGAGGAAGGCCGCATTCCGCTGCTGCGCGCCGTGATCGAAGCCGAAACCCAGCGTGCCGCCCAGCATGCCTCACGCGGCTATCTGCCGATCGACGGCATCGCCACCTACGACCAGGCCGTGCAGAAACTGATCTTCGGCGCCGAGTCGCCACTGCTGGCCGCTGGCCGCGTGGTTACCGTGCAGGCAGTTGGCGGTACCGGTGCACTGAAGATCGGCGCCGACTTCCTCAAGCGCCTGTCGCCCGATGCCGTGGTCGCCATCAGCGACCCAAGCTGGGAAAACCACCGCGCCCTGTTTGAAACTGCCGGCTTCCCGGTACAGAACTACCGCTACTACGACGCCCCGAGCAACGACGTCAACCGCGCCGGCATGCTCGAAGACCTGAACAACCTGCCGCCTGGCTCGATCATCGTCCTGCACGCCTGCTGCCACAACCCGACAGGTGTCGACCTGGGCCTGGACGACTGGAAAAACGTTCTGGAAGTGGTCAAGGCCAAGGGCCACGTACCGTTCCTCGACATGGCCTACCAGGGCTTTGGCGAAGGCATCGGCGAAGACGCCTTTGCCGTGCGCCTGTTCGCCGAGTCGGGCCTGGACTTCTTCGTTTCCAGCTCGTTCTCCAAGTCGTTCTCGCTGTACGGCGAGCGCGTTGGCGCACTGTCGATCGTTACCGGCAACAAAGACGAAAGCACCCGCGTGCTGTCGCAAGTCAAACGCGTGATCCGTACCACCTACTCCAACCCGCCAACCCACGGCGCAACCATCGTCGCCACCGTGCTCAACAGTGCCGAACTGCGCCAGATGTGGGAAGCGGAGCTGGGTGAAATGCGCCAGCGCATCCACGGCATGCGCAAGCAGATGGTCGAACTGCTGGCCCAATACGGCGCCAAGCGCGACTTCAGCTTCGTCGGCCGTCAAGCGGGCATGTTCTCCTATTCGGGCCTGACCGTAGAGCAAGTGGCACGCCTGAAGAACGAGTTCGGCATCTACGCACTGGATACCGGCCGCATCGCCGTGGCCGCACTCAACCAGAGCAATATCCACGTGGTCACCAAAGCCATCGTAGAAGTGCTGTAACTGCTTGATTTGACTACCTGATTTGCTGGGGGCGGGTTGACTTGCCCCTGGCAATCGGTAAGATATGCGCAGATTCCGCGATAGCTCAGTCGGTAGAGCAAATGACTGTTAATCATTGGGTCCCTGGTTCGAGTCCAGGTCGCGGAGCCAAATACCGAAAACCTCCAGATGCGCAAGCACTGGAGGTTTTTTATTGCTACGCCGAAATATTCAGCAGTTGCGCCCGATGGGATAAAACTGCCCATGGCTCCAGACGCCCAGCCACTGCTCGCCAGCGATCTCACGAGGCACCGCCAGCTCGACCAGCTGGTAAAACACATTGCGATGGATCAACGCCTCTAGATTGCCGCGCATCAGCACATAAGGCGAAGGTTCCTGAGTGACAGGGTCAACCTCTACCCGCAGCGGATTGCCTGGCCCGGCCTCTACCTGATCCTCGACGTTGCTGGTAAAACTCAGTACCTGCTGCTCGCCTGTCCCCCGCACATCCAGCGTCACGGCAACGAACGGCGCATCGTCGACCCGAATACCCACTTTCTCCACCGGCGTGACCAGGAAGTAGGCGTCGCCATCCCGACGAATGATGGTGGAGAACAAGCGCACCATCGGCTTGCGCCCGATCGGCGTACCCAGGTAGTACCAGGTACCGTCACGGGCAATACGCATATCGATATCGCCACAGAAGTCCGGATTCCACAGATGCACCGGCGGCAGGCCCTTGTGTTTGGGTAACTGCGCCAGAAGATCATTGGCCTTGCCGGAATCTGTCATCACCCTGCCCTCGCTCACTCATGCCCAGAAGGCTACGAGCGTACTCGCGCATCGGCGCTGCGAGCAAATCCTGCGGAGCATTGTCGTGGAACGTCAACAAACCGCCACGGCTTTTGATTCGCGCAGTGTCGATGAGGTAGCGGGTACTGGTTTCGATCAGCATCATCTGCACCACACCGGTGTCCCAGCCCAGGCGGTCGACAGCCTGCTCGTCATACCACTCATCGCCATTGCCGATACGGTCGTCGGTGCGGGCAAAACGGGTATACAGCACATAGTCGGCGCCGACCGAGCGGGCCTCGGCGATGGCCTCTTCGAGGCCCAGCGGGCCCTGGGCGCGCCGTACCAGCGGGAAATACTCGACGAAGCTCTTGAAGGCCTCCTCGGCAACCACGTTCTGCTTCGGTACTGGCCCTTTGCTTGGCGGCATGAAGGCGCCCTGGCCGATGAAGATGAACGAATCGGGCTGCAGGCGAATCGACAGCGTGCGGCGTGTGTCGCTGTGATCCAGCAGGCCGGCATCGCTCATGTGGTAACGGACGCCCTCGCCCATATCGCTGACATTCATGCAGCCGCCCAGCGCCATAAGCGCCAGCAGCAAGACCAGGCTACGCATCTTTCCTCCAGTGACCGGCGACGAAAAACCGGCGAATAGCCGGCGGATGCAGCTTTTGCGCCAGATCAGCCGCCGATCACCTTCATCACCATCACGTCACCGGAAAACGCCACCGCCTGTTTGTCGGCCAACGCCTTGACCAGCAACCGCTGCAGGGCTGGTAGCGCCTGATGACGAGGCTGCTCCAGCAGATCGCCGACAAAGTGACGGTTGCTCGACGACAGACATCCATGCAGCCAGCCGGTAGATGACAGGCGCAGGCGCGAACAGCTCCGGCAAAACGGTACGCTCTCGTTGGCGATCACGCCGAAATGGCCCTTGCCCGGTATCTGGTAACGCAACGCAGTGGCATCCAGCGGCGCATCGGCCCTCTCAAAGGCATGCGCGTGACCAATCAGGTCCAGCAACTGATCGAGCCCCACGAACTGCTGCAGGAATGCGTTGTGATCGCGGGCCAGATGACCCATGCGCATCAGCTCGATGAAACGCAGCTCGAAGCCTCGGGCCAGGCAGTAGTCGAGCATGGGCACAACCTGGTCCAGGTTCTGCCCACGCATGGGTACCATGTTGACCTTGATCTGCATGCCCCTGGCACTGGCCTGCTGCATGCCCGCGAGAACACTGGCCAGGTCGCCACCACGGGCGATTCGCCGAAATGCCTGGGGGTCGAGCGTATCGAGGGAGACATTCAAGCGACGGATGCCGGCCGCCTGCAACTGCGGCAACTTGCGCCCGAGCAACTGACCATTGGTAGTCAGGGTGATGTCCTGGAGCTCAAGCTTGGCCACTGCAGCCAAAAAAGCATTCAGCCTGGGGCTGACCAGTGGCTCACCGCCGGTAATACGCAAGCGCTCGATACCGGCGGCCTCGATCAGATAGGCCACCCCGCGGGCCAGCGCCTCGGCGGACAGCTCATCCTGCGCCGCAACCAGACGTTTGCCGTTGGGCACGCAGTAGCTGCAGGCATAGTTGCAGGCAGCCGTCAGGCTGACGCGCAGGTTGCGAAAACGCCTGCCTTGACGATCGACAATCATGAATGACTCCGGCATGGATGAAACGGGGCCGGCAAAACCTGACTCAAAATTCAGGTTTTTGCAAGCCCCCGTTCCACACCGAATTCAGCGAACCGGGACGGAGCGCTTCAGCTCGCGGGTTCCGGGTCACGCTTGCGCTTGTTGCCCATGCGCACGCCGATGTCCATGAGGAACTGGAAGAAACCTTCCTGGTCCTCAAGCACATTGCTCCAGAATGGCGAGTGGTAGAGCGCCACGGCACCGTGCACCAAGGCCCAGGCTGCGCAGTAATGGAAGTATGGCGGCACGTCTTCGAGCTTGCCTTCGCTGATGCGGCCCTTGATCAGCTGGGTCAGCCGATCGAAGTTGGAGGCACGGATGCTGTGCAGCTCCTCGACCATCTCCGGCACCTGGTTGCCCTTGACCACCTTTTCTTCCAGGCGATCGAACAACCGGTAACGCTGCGGGTCGCGCATGCGGAACTCGAAATAGGCGCGCGACAGCGCCTCTTTGTCGCGGTCGACATCGGCCGAATGCAACAGCGCATTCAGGTCACGCTCGTAGTCGAGCATCAGGCGCAGGTAGATCTCCGCCTTGGACTTGAAGTGCTTGTAGATCGTACCTTTGCCGATACCTACAGCGTCAGCGATCATCTCGACGGTGACACTGTCTTCACCCTGTTCGAGAAACAGCTTGAGCGCAGTATCGAGGATTTCCTGTTCGCGACGGCGAAACTCACGGACCTTACGAGGTTCTTTCTGCATGGGAAGGACTGGATGACATTGAAGCGGTTTATTATGCCTAACTTGCAGCAAATTGCACGGATCATCCAACCATGTCTATGTTTCACGATGAGTTCGACCAGGCTCCGGGGCTGCGCTACCTGAACCACGCGGCCATCGCCCCCTGGCCACGCAGGGCCAGCGAAGCCGTGTCGCGCTTTGCGCGGGAAAACGTGAACCTGGGCGCTAGTGACTACCCGGCATGGTTGGCCACCGAGCGACGCCTGCGTGAACGGCTTGCGCGCCTGCTCAACGCGCCCTCACGCGGCGATATCGCGCTGGTCAAGAACACTTCCGAGGCACTCTCGCTGGTGGCTTTCGGCCTGGACTGGCAGCCCGGCGACCAGGTGGTGATCAGCGACGAGGAGTTCCCTTCCAACCGGGTGGTCTGGGAAGCGCTGACCGATCGCGGCGTCGAGGTAGTTCAGGCAAGCCTCGCCGTAGCCGATCCGGAGGCTTCGCTACTCGGGGCCTGCAACCGGCGCACACGCCTGCTGGCTATCAGCGCCGTGCAGTTCGGCAGCGGCCTGCGCCTGGATCTGACACGCTTGGGCCAGGGGTGTCGGGCACGCAATGTACTGTTCTGCGTCGATGCCATTCAGCAGATTGGCGCCCTGCCTTTCGACGTGCAGCGCTATGAGTGTGATTTCGCCATGGCTGACGGCCACAAATGGATGCTGGGCCCTGAAGGCCTGGGGGTATTCTACTGCAGGGCCGCGTTGCGCCCGCAGCTAAGGCTCAACGCCTATGGCTGGCACATGCTGGATAATCTGGGTGACTTCGAACGCCGTCAGTGGCAGCCCGCCCGCAGCGCACGGCGGTTCGAATGCGGCAGCCCGAACATGCTGGGCGCTTGCGCGCTGGAGGCTAGCTTGTCGCTGCTCGAGGAAGTCGGCATGGACGAAGTTGCCCGACAATTGCAGCGACGCGTCGAGCAGTTGCATCAAGGGCTGGCGGGTATCGCCAGGGTCCAGTTGCATAGCCCGGATAGCCCGGAGCGACGGGGGGGAATTGTCACATTCAGTATTTCCGGCCAGAACAGCGCAGACATTCATCGCACCCTGACCGCAGAGCGGACGATCTGTGCTCTGCGAGGCCCAGGTGTGCGCTTTTCGCCGCACTTCTATACCAGTGAGCAGCTTATCGACGAAGCTGTGCAGCAAGTACGGCGCCTTGCCATGCGCTGAGGAAGGAAGCGGGCTCGGGCGTATTCCAAATCTGTTTAAAAAACGAACAATTGGCACTGGCACTGCGCCAAACCTGACCAATACTAGAAGTGTTGGCGCGGCGCATCCCCCCCAGTGGCGCGTCGATAAAGGTGCTCACGGACCGCGTACCTTTGTTTTACTCCTAATGGTCTTAACCCGGATTCCTCCCCCAGAACCCGGGTTTTTTTTGCCTGTATGACGAAGCTGGCCCGCTGGCAGCTTTGCAGCGCCGTTGAGATTGGCGCCCGACTCAGGCTACCCGGGCCAAAGGGAACAACCGCTTGAAGTTGTCGGTGGTTTGCCCGGCCAACTGCTGGTAGCTGACGCCGCGCAAGGACGCCACGTACTCGGCCACCTCTCGCACGTACTGCGGAAGGTTCGGCTTGCCACGGTAAGGAATCGGAGCCAGGTAAGGCGAATCGGTCTCCACCAGCAATCGATCGACCGGCACCTGTCGCGCCACCTCGCGCAACGCATCGGCATTGCGGAAGGTGACAATACCGGACAGCGAAATGTAGTAACCCAGGTCCAGGGCCGCCCTGGCCATCTCCCAGTCCTCGGTGAAGCAATGCAGCACACCGGCCTGCGGCAGGCTGGCCTCACGCAGCAGCGCCAAGGTGTCAGCTCTGGCTGCTCGCGTATGCACGATCACCGGTTTGCCGGTCTGGCGCGACGCCTCCAGGTGCAGGCGGAACGACGCCTGTTGCAGCTCGGCCGCCTCCGGCTCGTAGTGGTAGTCCAGCCCGGTTTCGCCAATCGCGACGACATGCGGGTGAGCCAGTTCGCGCAAGAGCCATTCCAGCGCCGGGGTCTCGCCGGGGGCCAGGTCAAGCGGGTGCACGCCCACCGAGCAGTCGACATCAGCGTACTGCTCGCTCAGCGCCTTCACTGCACCGGCATTTTCGGCACTGACACCGATGCACAGAAAATGCCCGACCCCGCGCTCGCGGGCCGCCTGCAGGGCGGCATCGAGGGAGCCCTGATGGGCACTGAGGTCAAGACGGTCGAGGTGGCAATGAGAATCTACGAGCATGGGAGACGTCACACATGAAAAATTGAAAAATCAGCGGGAGCCGGGCAACTGCACCCAATGGGCCAACAAAGCTTCCAGCAACAGCACGCGGTTGAGGTTCGCCTTGCCCAGCACCTTCTGGCGCTGCTCGAGGATCCACGCCTGCACCTCGAGCACCTTGGCCTGCCGGCTCTTCTGCGCAAGGTACTGCACCACCTTGCGCATATCGGCCAAGCCTAGCCCCTGCTCGTCCTGGGTCAATTGATAACGCAGGATCAGGTGCGACCAGTCAAAGAACCAGTCGAACAGCAGCAACAAGGGCACACCACTCCACGCCTCGGCCAGCTGACTGGGTGATTGCTGCTGCTTAAGCAGCTTTTTCACCCCATCGGTCACCAGCGCGCGTTGCTCGCGCACACCTTGGGCGTGCAGGTTCATCGCCATCAACGGCGAGCCGGCAGCGAGGGTCAGCAGTTCGTCACGCTCTGTTTCGTCACTGCCGGCCAGCGCAGTCGCCAGCCAGGCCTGGCCTTGGGCAAGGCTCGGTTGCGGGCAACTGACCTGCTGGCAGCGGCTCTTGATGGTCGGTAACAGGCGGCTGGGCTGGTGGCTGACCAGCAGCAGCACGGTGTCGCCGGAAGGCTCTTCCAGGCTTTTGAGCAGGGCGTTGGACGCATTGACGTTCATCGCCTCGACCGGCTCGATCAGGATTACCTTGCGCCCGCCCAGCTGCGCCGTCTGCACGACGAAGGACACAAGCTCGCGCACCTGATCGACCTTGATCGGCTTATCAGCCTCTTCCGGCTCCAGCACAAAGTTGTCCGGATGGCTGCCCGCGTTGAGCAGCAAGCAGGACTTGCACTTCCCGCAGGCATCAAGCCCCTGTGGCTGCTGGCACAACAAGCGGGCCATCAGGCGCTCGGCCAAGGCGCGCTTGCCGATACCCTGCGGCCCGTGCAGCAGGTAGGCGTGGGCATGCTGCGCACGCCCTGCCAACTGCTGCCACAGCGCCTGCTGCCAAGGGTAGGCTTCAGCCACGGCAACGCTCCAGGATGCCCGGCAACAGCGCGTCAATGGCGCGCTGCACGGCTTCCAGCGGCTGCGCCGCGTCCAGCAGATCGTAGCGCTGCGGCTCGCGTCGAGCGCGCTGCAGGTAAGCCTGGCGCACGGCCTCGAAGAAGGCTTGGCCCTCCTGCTCGAAACGATCCAGCCGCCCACGGGCAGCAGCACGGGCCAACCCTACTTCCACCGGCAGGTCGAAAACCAGCGTAAGGTCGGGGCGCAGCTCGCCTTGGACAAACTGCTCCAGCGCGGCGATCCGCTCTACCGAAAGGCCGCGGCCACCGCCTTGGTAGGCGTAGGTAGCGTCCGTGAAACGATCACACAGCACCACGGCCCCGCGGGCCAGCGCCGGGCGGATCACCTGCGCCAGGTGCTGGGCGCGCGCGGCGAACACCAACAGCAGCTCGGTATCGGCGGCCATCACCTCATCACTCGGTGCCAACAGCAGTTCGCGGACTTTTTCAGCCAGCGGAGTACCGCCAGGCTCGCGGGTAAGCACCACATCCAGCCCCTGCTCTCGCAGGCGTGCCGCCAGGTAATCACGGTTGGTACTTTTGCCCGCGCCTTCGGGGCCTTCCAGGGTAATAAACAAGCCGCTCACAGGCAGTCCTTAATGTTGTTCGTCAGGCGCGGGCGCGTCGGCCGGGGCGGGGTCGCTGGCCGGTGCCGGGTCCTGCGCAGAGGGTTCGCCCGGCTCTGGCGACGCAGGGGCCGGTACGCCCTGCGCATCCGGCTGAGCCTGGGGAGCGGGGCTTGACCGGTAATCCGCACGCCGCTTGAGCTGATACTCCCGCACTGCTGAGTTGTGATCGTCCAGATCGTCGGAGAACACATGACTGCCATCACCCCGGGCGACGAAGTACAGGCTGGTGCCATCGGATGGATGGAGCGCAGCGTGGATCGCCTCCCGCCCAACCATGGCGATCGGCGTGGGCGGCAAACCAGAGATGGTATAGGTGTTGTAAGGCGTTGGCTCACGCAGGTCGGCGCGGGTGATTCTGCCGTTGTAGCGTTCGCCCATACCGTAAATGACAGTAGGGTCTGTCTGCAGCATCATGCCCAGCCGCAGGCGACGAACGAAGACCCCGGCAATCTGCCCGCGCTCCTGCGGGATGCCGGTTTCCTTCTCCACCAACGAAGCCATGATCAGCGCCTGGTACGGGTCACGATAAGGCAGATCAGTGGCGCGCTCGGCCCACTCTTTGGCCAACACTTCGTCCAGCCGCATATAGGCCTGCTGCAACAGCTCGACGTCACTCATGCCCCGCACGAAACGGTAGGTATCAGGGAAGAACCGGCCCTCCGGAAACACGCCGGTATGGCCAAGCTTGTCCATGACTTCGGAGTCGGTAAGGCCCTCGAGGGTGTGCTTGATCTTCTCGTGCCTGGCGATCGCCGAACGCACCTGGCGGAAGGTCCAACCCTCCACCAGAGTCAGGTTGTACTGCACCACATCGGCGCGGCGCCAGGCGTCGAACAAGTCTTCGACGGTCATGCCCGGCGTGATGCGATATTCGCCGGTTTTCAGGGGCGTGCCGGCCATGTTGAAGCGCCAGTACAGGCGCAACCAGAAGGCGTCATCGAGCAACCCCTCGCCTTCCATGCGGTAGAACATGCGATTGGGGTTGGTGCCATTGGGCACGTCGAGCAGTTGCTCCTGCGTCACGCGCAAGGGCTGCTCCAGCACCGAGTTGACCTTCCAGGCAGACCAGCCCAATGCCAGGCCGGCCAGGATCAAGCCCATTTCCAGCAGCAGCAGGATTTTGCGTCTCACGAATTCAGGTATCCAGTAACGTACGGGCAAAGGCCTGCAGTTTACGGGTGAGCGGGCCCGGCGACCAGTTCAGTGCAGCAAAAGCCCGCACAGGCCAGACCCCATAAACGCTGTTGCAGATAAATACCTCATCAGCCAGCGCAAGCTCGTCGAAAGACAGGTCGCGCACCTGCACCGGGATACCCTGTGCCTGCGCCTGTTCCAGCAACGCACCTCGCATCACGCCTGCAACGCCGCAACGGCTGAGTTCGGCGGTGAGCAACACGCCGCCTTGCACCAGGAAAAGATTGCTGTAAACACCTTCGACCAGCCTGCCTTGCCCATCACACATCAAGCCTTCGGTATGTTCGCTGTCCTGCCATTCGGCACGGGCCAGCACCTGCTCCAGGCGGTTGAGGTGTTTGAGGCCTGCGAGCAACGGTTGTTCCCCAAGCCGGGTCTGGCAAGGGAAAAGACGCACACCGTGTTCGGCATGTTCGCCCGGGTAGCTGGGCAGCGGGCTGCTCAGCAGGATGCGCCGCGGCGCAGCACCTGCCATCGGCGCATAGCCACGCTGGCTGTCGCCCCTGGTGAGGATCAGCTTGGCGACGCCGTCACCCAGTTGGCTGGCATAACGCAGGATTTCATCGCGCACCAACGCAAGGTCGGCATTGATTGCCAGGCGCTGGCAGCCCAGGGCCAGGCGTGCCAGGTGACCGTCCAGCATGCTGGGCCGGCCACTGCGTACGGCGATGGTCTCGAACAAACCATCGCCATAGGCCAGGCCACGGTTCTGCAGGTTGACCGCAGTCGCAGGCTGGCCGTCGATCCAGCTGTGCATCAGCCGGCGAACCGGCGGAACACCAGCGAGCCGTTGGTGCCGCCAAAGCCGAACGAGTTGGACAGCACTACGTCGATCGGCATGCTGCGCGCCTGGTGGGGCACGAAGTCGAGGTCGCAGCCTTCGTCCGGCTCATCGAGGTTGATGGTTGGCGGCGCCATCTGGCTGTTGATCGCCAACACGCTGAAGATCGCCTCTACAGCGCCCGCAGCCCCCAGCAGGTGACCGGTCATCGACTTGGTCGAGCTGACAGCCAGCTTGTAGGCGTGCTCGCCGAACACACGCTTGATCGCCGCGACCTCAGCGACATCGCCAGCCGGAGTCGAGGTGCCGTGGGCGTTGATGTAACTGACCTCAGCCGGCTGAATGCCAGCATCACGCAAGGCGTTGGCCATGCAGCGCGCTGCGCCTTCGCCACTGTCGGGTGGCGAAGTCATGTGGTAAGCGTCGCCGCTCATGCCGAAACCAACCAGCTCGGCATAAATGGTCGCACCACGGGCCTGGGCGTGCTCCAGCTCTTCGAGTACCAGTGCACCGGCGCCGTCGGAGAGTACAAAACCATCACGCCCCTTGTCCCACGGGCGACTGGCACGCGCCGGCTCATCGTTGCGGGTCGACAGTGCGCGAGAAGCACCAAAGCCACCCATGCCCAAGCCGCAAGCGGCCATTTCGGCGCCACCGGCGATCATCACGTCGGCTTCACCGTAGGCGATGTTGCGAGCCGCCATGCCGATACAGTGGGTGCCAGTGGTACAGGCAGTGGCAATGGCATAATTCGGGCCCTGCAACCCCAGATGGATCGACAGGAAGCCGGAGATCATGTTGATGATCGAACCTGGCACGAAGAACGGCGAAATGCGGCGCGGGCCTTGATCGTGCAAGGTGCGGCTGGTTTCTTCGATGTTGGTCAGGCCGCCGATCCCGGAGCCCATGGCCACGCCAATGCGCTCGCGGTTGGCGTCGGTGACTTCCAGGCCGGCATTGCGTACCGCCTGGAAACCGGCCGCCAGGCCGTACTGAATGAACAGGTCAAGCTTGCGAGCTTCCTTGGCCGACAGGTACTGCTCGACCTCAAAGCCCTTCACCGAGCCGCCAAAACGGGTGGAGTAGGCAGAAAGGTCCGTATGCTCGATCGGCCCGATGCCACTGCGGCCAGCCAGAATGCCCTGCCAGGTGCTCGGTACATCCGTACCCAGTGGCGACAGCATACCCATACCAGTGACCACGACGCGTCTACGCGACACAGTACTCTCCTTTTCTAATAACAGAGTCTCTTGCCATTGCATTCAAGGCAATGGAATGAAATGGCAACAGGCTCTCGAAGCCTGCGGATCATTGCAGGACCTTCGCAAAGAAAAAACCGCACGCCGGCAAAGGCAGTGCGGTTCTTCTCGACAAGAAGCGTCGACTACAGCGTCTTAACCCTGGTGGGAGTTGACGTAGTCGATGGCAGCTTGAACGGTAGTGATCTTCTCGGCTTCTTCGTCAGGGATTTCAGTCTCGAATTCCTCTTCCAGAGCCATCACCAGCTCAACGGTGTCAAGCGAATCGGCACCCAGGTCATCGACAAAGGACTTCTCGTTGGTCACTTCATCTTCCTTCACGCCCAGTTGCTCGGCGACGATTTTCTTGACGCGTTCTTCGATGGTGCTCATACCTAGTTTTCACTCCTAATGGATATATGTCAGGCAGCTGGCCGGTGACCAATTTTATAGAAAGACGTTCGCTTTTCAAGCGGAACGCACCTTCGCTTCAGTCACCCTACCCTCTGCCTGGAATCTGGTTGCAGCTTTATAACGGATTTTAGGCTGGGAGTATGACTCTTTTTTTAAGCAATCCGTCACATTGAGTTGCAGTGTTACATGTACATCCCGCCGTTCACCGGCACGGTAGCGCCGGTGACATAGGCTGCGCCGTCGGATGCCAGGAAGGAAACCACCTTGGCGATTTCTTCGGCCTGACCCAGGCGGCCCAGCGGAATCTGGGTCTGCAGGGCTTCGCGCTGCGCTTCTGGCAATTCGCGGGTCATGTCGGTATCAATGAAGCCTGGGGTCACCGAATTGACGGTGATACCGCGCGAGCCGACTTCACGCGCAAGGGCGCGGCTGAAGCCTTCCAGGCCGGCCTTGGCGGCCGCATAGTTGGCCTGGCCAGCGTTACCCATGGCACCGACGACAGAGCCGATGCTGATGATACGGCCCCAACGCGCCTTGGTCATGCCACGCAGCACGCCCTTGGACAAACGGTAGAGGCTGTTCAGGTTGGTGTCGATCACATCGAACCACTCGTCGTCCTTCATGCGCAGCATGAGGTTGTCGCGGGTGATGCCAGCGTTGTTGACAAGAATGGCCGGGGCACCGAACTGCTCGCCGATGGCGCCCAATACCGCTTCCACGGACTCGGCGCTGGTGACGTTCAGCTCCATGCCGGTACCGGTGATACCGTGCTCTTTCAGGGTCGCGGCGATGCGCTCGGCACCGGAAGCCGAAGTCGCGGTACCGATCACGGTCGCGCCCTGGCGGCCCAGCTCAAGGGCGATGGCCTGGCCGATACCCCGGCTGGCGCCGGTAACCAGTGCAACTTTACCTTGCAGGCTCATGCAAGCTTCTCCAAATTCAGGCCAATGCCGCACGGGTGGCGGCGACGGCGTCGGGGGTATTGAGGTTGTAGGTGGTCACACCGTCGGCGCAACGCTTGTTCAGGCCAGCCAGCACCTTGCCCGGGCCACATTCGACCAGGTTGACCGCGCCGTTTGCGGCGAGGGTCTGCACGCATTCAACCCAGCGAACCGGCTGATACAGCTGCGCCAGCAGATCCTGCTTGAGGGTGTCGAGGTCGGCGGCGACGGCGGCAGTAACGTTCTGCACTACCGGAATCTGCGGTGCCTTCCATTCGATGGCATTGACGTGCTCGGCGAAACGATCGGCAGCCGGCTTCATCAGGGCGCAGTGCGACGGCACGCTGACCGGCAGCGGCAAGGCGCGCTTGGCGCCCTTGGCTTTGCACAGCTCAATGGCACGATTGACCGCCGCGACGTTGCCGGCGATGACCACCTGGCCTGGCGAGTTGAAATTGACTGCGCTGACCACTTCATCTTCGGCCGCTTCGGCGCAAATGGCCTTCACATCATCGTCGCCCAGGCCGAGGATGGCGGCCATGGCGCCATGACCGGCCGGCACGGCTTCCTGCATCAGTTCGCCACGGCGCTTGACCAGCTTGACGGCGTCTTTGAGCGACAGGCTGCCAGCAGCGACCAGAGCGGAGTATTCGCCCAGGCTGTGGCCCGACACGAAGGCCGGCTGCGCGCCACCCTCCTCCAGCCACAGGCGCCACAGGGCGATGGAGGCAGTGAGGATGGCCGGCTGGGTCTTGTCGGTTTGATTGAGTTGCTCTTCCGGGCCTTCCTGGACCAGCTCCCACAGGTCGTAACCCAGAGCCTCGGAGGCTTCCTTGAAGGTCTCAACGATCACCGGCTTTTCAGCGCCCAGTTCTTTGAGCATGCCCAGCGACTGGGAACCTTGACCGGGGAAGACGAATGCGAGGGATGCAGACATTGAACAAGCCCTTATGATCTTGTCGTCGGATAGAGTGCGCCGAGCCAAAGACTAGACGCGGAAACTGAAAACTTGGATGGAAACGCGGACCAAGCGGTCACATTTAAGCACTTCATCGGCGAAATGCCTAAGGCAAGAGATCTTCAAGGCGCCCGTGCAGGCGCTGCGGGAGGTTTTCCTGGATCTCGATCAGCGCACGCTGGATGGCGCTTTGAAAGCCCTGCACGCCGGCCGAGCCGTGGCTCTTGATGACGATACCCTGCAGCCCCAGAAAACTTGCCCCATTATGCCGCGCCGGCGCCAGGTCGGCCTGCAGACGCTTGAGCAGCGGCATCGCGACGGCCCCGGCAACACGTGACAACGGGCCACCCTTGAACAGTTTTTCGATGCGCGCAGCGATCATAGTCGCCAGGCCCTCGCTGGATTTGAGCAGGATATTACCGACAAAGCCGTCGCATACCACCACGTCCGCCTCCCCCCGATAAAGGCCATCACCCTCGACGAAGCCGACATAATTGAGGCCACGAGCGTTCTGCAACAGCGTGGCAGCCAGCTTGACCTGCTGATTGCCCTTGATGTCCTCGGTACCAATGTTCAAAAGTGCCACGCGCGGGCGCCGGACACCCAAGGCCTGCGCCGCAACCGAGCCCATTACGGCAAACTGGTAGAGGTTCTCGGCACTGCAGTCGACATTGGCACCCAGATCGAGCAACTGACAGTAACCCGCCTGAGTCGGGATAGCCGCGACCATGGCCGGCCGATCGATACCCGGCAGCGTCTTGAGCACCAAACGCGACAGCGCCATCAGCGCACCGGTATTGCCGGCACTGACGCACGCCTGGGCCTTGCCATCACGCACCAGTTCTAGGGCGATGCGCATCGACGAGTCCGGTTTACCGCGCAACGCCTGGGATGGCCGCTCGTCCATACCGATCACCTCACTGGCAGCGACAATCTGCAGGCGCGCGCGATCCGCAGCTGCAAGGCCACTGACAAGATCTTCTAGGAGGGAAGGTTGACCGACGAGGGTCAGGTGCAGCGAGGGGGTAGCCGAAAGGCAGGCAATGCTAGCCTGGACAATGCTGCGGGGACCGAAGTCCCCGCCCATTGCGTCGATCGCGATGACCTGAGCAGACAAGGATTACTCGTCAGCGCCCTTGTCGATCACTTTACGGCCACGGTATACGCCTTCTGGCGATACGTGGTGACGCAGGTGTACTTCACCGGTGGTCTTTTCTACCGACAGCGCGTTTTCCGACAGAGCGTCGTGCGAACGGCGCATGTCACGGGCAGAGCGGGATTTTTTGTTCTGCTGAACAGCCATAATTGATTAACTCCTAAACGTTTGGGTCACGCTTTAACTGCGCCAAAACACTGAACGGGTTGGACCGCGATACCTCGTCCTTGCTCGATTCGGGCTCGTCTGCGCCCGCCGGCTGCTGGCATTCTTCCGGATGATGAGCAGGCACGATGGGCAAGGCGAGCAGAAGCTCCTCCTCGATCAAGGCCTGCAGATCCAAAGGATCTTCGCCCAGTTCCAGCACGTCATAGCCTTTCGGCAACGACTGGGTATTCGCACCCTCCTTCACCACAGCGTAAGTGCATTCGCTGTGAATCGGCAGGGTGACCAGCTCAAGACAACGCTGGCAAACCATTTTGACTTCGACATCCAGCTCGCTGTGGATAACCACCACGTGCTGTTCATCTCGTTCAAAATCGAACTTCGCCTGCACCGTACCGACATTGTCGGAAAGCGGGTCGCAGAGTCTTTCCAAATCAGCGAGTTGCAGCGAACCGTTAAGGGTTACGCCACGATCGGCTAATTTGCGCGGGTCAACGTGAGGTGGAATCGGGTCATTCAACATAGGCGCAGCATTCTAGGGATGCCCCCTGCACCTGTCAAAGGAAATTCGGCGGCATGTTGCATGTTAGAATCGGGATCAACCGATCAGGAGTCTACCATGCTGCCTTTGTTGCTGGCTTCCAGCTCCCCTTACCGGCGCGAACTGTTCGCGCGCCTGGGCCTGCCCTTCACCTGGGCAAGCCCCGACCTGGACGAACGGCGGCTCGCTGACGAGCCCGCCACCGAGCTGGTGCGACGCCTGGCCAGACAGAAGGCCGAGGCACTGGCCGGCAGCCACCCGCAACACCTGATCATCGGCTCCGACCAGGTAGCGGTACTGGGCGAGCAGATACTGGGCAAGCCGCACAGTTTCGAGCGCGCCTGCGAGCAACTGCTGGAAGCCAGCGGGCAGCACGTCACCTTCCTGACCGGGGTGGCACTGCTCAACAGCGCCACAGGGCAATGCCAGGTCGATTGCGTGCCGTTTACCGTAACGATGCGGGAACTGGACCGTGAGCGCGTGGAGCGCTACGTGAAGGCGGAGCAGCCGCTCGATTGCGCAGGCAGCTTCAAGGCCGAAGGGCTGGGTGTGAGCTTGTTCAAGAGCACCCACGGGTGCGATGCCACCAGCCTGATCGGGCTGCCATTGATTCGGCTGGTGGATATGCTGACCACGGAAGGGGTAACAGTCCCCTGAGACCACCAGGGCAGTATTGCACCCCATCGCCCGCAAGCCTTATGCAGTAATTGCCGGAAAGCGGCTTGCTGGCAATGGGGCCGGGCAGGCACTCAGCGCAAGGCAGGCCCCTGGAAGCCCATGTACATGGCCAACTTTTCCGCCACGCTGGCACCGATGCGCTTGGAGAAGCGATCGAACGGTGACTCCTCGACCGTGAAATCGACCAGGTCCTTCTCCCCCACGATCTCACGCGCCACATAGCTCGCACTGCCCAGGCCATCGACAAGCCCAAGCGCCTTGGCCTGCTCACCCGACCACACCAGGCCGCTGAACAACTCAGGATGCTCCTTGTCTTTCAAGCGATCACCCCTACCCTGCTTGACCATGGCAATGAACTGCTGATGGGTGGTATTCAGCACGCCCTGCCAGAACGCCCGCTCTTCAGGCTTTTCCGGCGAGAACGGATCCAGGAAGGCCTTGTGCTCACCGGCGGTATACGTGCGCCGTTCGACACCAAGCTTCTCCATCGACCCCACAAAACCATACCCGGCCGCCGTCACACCAATGGAACCCACCAGGCTGGCCTTGTCGGCATAGATCTCGTCCGCCGCACTGGCAATGTAATAGGCACCCGATGCACCCAGGTCAGCGATTACCGCGTACAGCTTGATGTCCGGATACTCACCGCGCAGGCGACGGATCTCGTCATAGACATAACCTGCCTGTACCGGACTGCCTCCCGGGCTATTGATACGCATGACCACGGCCTTGGTCTTTGGATCCTTGAAGGCCTCGCGCAGACTCTTGACGAGGTTGTCGGCACTGGCAGCTTCCTGATCGGCGATCACACCACGCACCTCCACCAATGCGGTATGGCTGGTGCTGCGCGAAGCGGCCTTGTCCATATCCGTCCAAGGCAGGAACAGGGCCAATACACCGAAGAGATAGACGAAGGTCAGCAGCTTGAAGAAGATCCCCCAGCGACGCGCCCTGCGCTGCTCCTGGACACCGGCCAGCAGGGTCTTCTCCAGCAGCTTCCAGCTTTTGCGCTCTACACGCTCATCCTCTTGACGGTCTTCGCGCGTAAGGCGCTCTTCTTCAGCCTCGGAACCGGGTGCTTTCCACTCATCAACCATGCTCACCTACCTTGGAATTGGATTTGCGCAGAACCTGCCAGCCACTCGCGCAACTGGGAAAAATGATCAATGCACACCTGCGGACCGAACTCGGCCAAAGCCTGCAGCGGCATGGCACCATAGCCCACGGCCGCCGAATGCATACCGGCATTATTGGCCATCAGCAGATCGAATGCCGAATCTCCGACCATCAGCGCCTGCCCGGGTTCGACACCGCAATGCCCCAGAATTTCCTCGAGCATCAGCGGGTGCGGCTTGCCACGGGTCTCATCAGCGGCACGGGTGATGTCGAAAAAACGCTCCCAGCCATTGGCCTTGAGCACC
The DNA here is from genome assembly GCF_977070485.1 of Lelliottia jeotgali. Classification (NCBI taxonomy): domain Bacteria; kingdom Pseudomonadati; phylum Pseudomonadota; class Gammaproteobacteria; order Enterobacterales; family Enterobacteriaceae; genus Lelliottia; species Lelliottia jeotgali. The sequence goes on along the minus strand of NZ_CDRVFO010000022.1, from coordinate 43,596 downwards.
CGATCCAGACCACGACGCGCCTTGCCTGTCGCCACCGCGAGGCGATAACCCTCGACCCGGAAGGCATCCAGCGATTCGACCACGCCCTCGAACAACGGCGAAGGCTGCTGATCAAGCGCCGTATAGATGTCGGCATAGTGCTGACGGAAGGTTTCGACCTGCACAGGATCGAGGTGCGGATAGAGGGTAGAAATGGCTTCACCAAGCGCCAGGCCGATGATGCCCTTGACGGCCTCCTCCGGGCTTGGCGCCTCACCGGCGCGCTCGGCGGCGGCATTCATCGCCTCAACGATCCGCCCGATCGAGTCGGCCAAGGTGCCGTCCCAGTCGAAGATCAGCAACTCGTAAGACTTTTTCATGAATCAGGACGCCCCCAGACGCTCCACGGTTTTCGCCCAAACTTCGTCCACAGGCGCCTCGAGCTTGAGCTCACCACCATCAGGCAACGGCACCGTGAGGGCATAGGCATGCAGGAACAGGCGCTTGCCTCCCAAGTCTCGAATCTCGCGACTGAAATCTTCGTCGCCGTATTTGCTGTCACCGGCGATCATATGGCCAGCATGCAGAGTATGTACGCGAATCTGATGGGTACGCCCAGTGATAGGGCGCGCCTCGACAATGGTGGCGAACTCACCGAAACGGCGAAGCACACGGAACAGGGTCAGCGCTTCCTTGCCCTCGTCATTCACCTCGACCATACGCTCGCCCGAACGCAGGTTGCTCTTGAGCAACGGGGCATTGACCTGCTTCTTCGAGGTAGGCCAGTGGCCACGCACCAGCGCCATGTAGCGCTTGTCGACCCCATCGCCACGCAGCGCGGCATGCAGATGGCGCAGCATGCTGCGCTTCTTGGCAATCATCAGCAGGCCCGAAGTGTCGCGATCCAGGCGGTGCACAAGCTCCAGCTCCTTGGCATCCGGACGCAACTGGCGCAGCGCCTCGATCACACCAAAGCTCAGGCCACTGCCACCATGCACGGCGATACCGGCCGGCTTGTTCATCACGATCAGCGCCTTGTCTTCGTAGACGATGGCGGCTTCCAGGCGCTGCAGCAGCCCCTGGGCAACCGGGGCCGGCTCGTCACGCTCCGGGAGGCGCACAGGCGGTACACGGACGATGTCACCCGCCTGGATCTTGTACTCAGGCTTGACACGGCCCTTGTTGACCCGGACCTCGCCTTTGCGCAGGATGCGGTAGACCAGCGTCCTGGGTACACCCTTGAGCGCCGTGATGAGGAAATTGTCGATGCGTTGGCCGGCAAGCTCCGGCGCGACTTCGATCAGCTGAACGCCGGAAGTCGGAGGGGTATTGGTCGTCATCAAGGGATCATAACAATTTTTTATGGAATTGAAGCACTTAATCATTACTGCTATAGTCGCGAACGCCGCCAAAAGCGGCAGGCCAGCGGCACCAGGCCCTTAGCCGGTCCCTGACCAACGCAATTCTGCAGGACGCGAGGCCGTCCTACGGGGTTTTCGCCAGTTTACCGAATTGCCTGGAATCGCCACCAGCGCTGTGTAGAGAAGACCGAAAAAAAACGACAAGTGCGGTGTTTCACCTGCTTACCCGCTTCTTTTCGCTGCACCTCTGCCCGCCCCGACGCTTGCACGCAACGCACGGCGAATGCTTCGGAAATACCTGCCTTGGACATGAATGGCGTCAGCGCGGAAACTGCGCTGGCGAAAAATGCAACCCGTTGCGGATTCAGCGCGCGGCAGCACCCGAATTATCAGGGATACGTGCAGGGTGGAGATGCACAGCCCTCGGACCGTGTAGCACCGCGTCCGGCCACCGGCCCAGTGAATGGCCGGCGAGCGGATAAGGTCCTGAACAGATGCCCCATGGGCGTCCACGGCTGACGGTTGATTCCTCCTCCTGACTGAGTGCACGAGGCCTGCTGGGTTGATTCGGATATCGATTCGGATATCTCTGCAGATACCGCAGGGGCCTCTTGGCACCGCAGCAAACAGGACGCGTCGTCGCGACAACGGCAGGCTGGGAAACCGGCTGGTGCCGAACGTTGCTCGACACGGGGGTGGCCCGGCCACCCTTTGCGCACCTTGGCACCGACCATGAGAAGTCGTGTGTGCCGAACGCCGTTTCCGGCAGCCCGGAAACCGACGGTACAACATGAAAAGAATGCTGATTAACGCAACTCAACCCGAAGAGTTGCGTGTAGCCCTGGTGGACGGCCAACGCCTGTACGACCTGGACATCGAGTCCGGTGCGCGCGAGCAGAAAAAGGCCAACATCTACAAAGGCAAGATCACCCGGATCGAGCCCAGCCTCGAAGCCGCCTTCGTCGACTTCGGCTCCGAACGTCACGGCTTCCTGCCGCTGAAGGAAATCTCCCGCGAGTACTTCAAGAAAGCCCCTGAAGGCCGCGTCAACATCAAGGACGTCCTGAGCGAAGGCCAGGAAGTCATCGTCCAGGTCGAGAAGGAAGAGCGTGGCAACAAAGGCGCCGCCCTGACCACCTTCATCAGCCTGGCAGGCCGCTACCTGGTGCTGATGCCCAACAACCCCCGCGCTGGCGGCATCTCCCGCCGCATCGAAGGCGAAGAGCGCAACGAACTGCGTGAAGCCCTCAACGGCCTGACCGTGCCAGGCGACATGGGCCTGATCGTGCGCACCGCAGGCCTTGGCCGCAGCAGCGAAGAAATGCAGTGGGACCTCGATTACCTGCTGCAACTGTGGACCGCCATCAAGGAAGCATCGCTGGATCGCGCTGCGCCGTTCCTGATCTACCAGGAAAGCAACGTCATCATCCGCGCCATCCGCGACTACCTGCGCCAGGACATCGGCGAAGTGCTGATCGACAGCATCGATGCCCAGGAAGAAGCACTGACCTTCATCCGCCAGGTGATGCCGCAGTACGCCAGCAAGGTCAAGCTGTACGAAGACAGCGTACCGCTGTTCAACCGCTTCCAGATCGAAAGCCAGATCGAGACCGCCTTCCAGCGCGTCGTCGACCTGCCGTCGGGCGGCTCTATCGTGATCGACCCGACCGAGGCCCTGGTTTCCATCGACATCAACTCGGCGCGCGCCACCAAGGGCAGCGACATCGAGGAAACCGCCCTGCAGACCAACCTGGAAGCGGCCGAGGAAATCGCCCGCCAGCTGCGCCTGCGTGACATCGGCGGCCTGATCGTCATCGACTTCATCGACATGACGCCGGCGAAAAACCAGCGCGCCGTCGAAGAACGGGTACGCGAAGCCCTCGAGGCCGACCGCGCCCGCGTACAGGTCGGCCGCATCTCGCGCTTCGGCCTGCTGGAAATGTCCCGTCAGCGCCTGCGCCCGTCGCTGGGCGAAAGCAGCGGCATCGTCTGCCCGCGCTGCTCCGGCACCGGCATCATCCGTGATGTCGAGTCGCTGTCCCTGGCCATCCTGCGCCTGATCGAAGAAGAAGCCCTGAAGGACCGTACTGCCGAAGTACGCGCCCAGGTACCGATTCCGGTGGCCGCCTTCCTGCTCAACGAGAAGCGCAACTCGATCACCAAGATCGAACTGCGCACCCGTGCCCGCATCATCATTCTGCCGAACGACCACCTGGAAACCCCGCACTTCGAAGTCCAGCGCCTGCGCGACGACAACCCGGAAGTGCTGAACAACCAGTCCAGCTACGAAATCGCCGCCACCGAAACCGAAGAAGCGCTCCAGCCGACCGCCACGCGCACCCTGGTGCGCCAGGAAGCAGCGGTCAAGACTGCACCGGCCCGCGCCAACGCTCCGGTACCGAGCGCTGTCGAAGAACAGCAGCCTGCCGCACCGGCAGCCCCGGCACCTAGCGTTCCGGAGCCAAGCCTGTTCAAAGGCCTGGTGAAGTCGCTGGTCAGCCTGTTCGCCGGCAAGGAAGAGCCTGCCGCCGCCCCGGTGGTCACCGCCGAGAAGCCTGCCACCGAGCGCACTCAGCGTAACGAGGAGCGTCGCAACGGCCGCCAGCAGAGCCGCAACCGCAACGGCCGCCGTGACGAAGAGCGCAAACCTCGTGAAGAGCGTGCCGAGCGCACCCCGCGCGAAGAGCGCCAGCCGCGTGAAGAGCGCGCACCTCGTGAAGAACGTGCACCTCGTGAAGAGCGCGCCCCTCGCCAGCCACGCGAAGACCGCCGCGGCAACCGCGAAGAGCGCGTCCGCGAACTGCGCGAGCCTCTGGATGCAGCACCGGCCGCTCGCGAAGAGCGCCAGCCACGTGAAGAGCGTGCACCTCGCGAAGAACGTGCTCCACGTGAAGAACGCGCACCTCGCGAAGAACGTGCTCCACGTGAAGAGCGCGCGCCTCGCGAAGAACGTGCTCCACGTGAAGAGCGTGCGCCTCGTGAAGAACGCGCTCCACGTGAAGAGCGTGCACCTCGTGAAGAACGCGCACCGCGTGAAGAACGTCAGCCACGCCCTCCACGCGAAGAGCGCCAGCCACGTGAAGCTGAGCAGGCTGCCGAGAAGGCTGCAGAGCTCGCCGATGAGCAACTGCCGAACGAGGAGCTGCAACAGGACGAGCAGGAAGGTTCCGATGACGAGCGTCCGCGCCGCCGCTCTCGCGGCCAGCGTCGCCGCAGCAACCGTCGTGAGCGCCAGCGCAACGCCAATGGCGAGCTGATCGAAGGCAGCGACGAAGAAGGCAGCGACGAGCAACCGCAACAGCACCAGGCCACCGAGCTGGGTGCCGAACTGGCTGCCGGCCTGGCTGTCACCGCGGCTGTCGCCAGCAGCAACATAAGTGCTGGCGCCGAAGCGCAAGCCAACCAGCAGGCTGAACGCGCCAGCGCCGAAGCCGCCACCACCGACAACAGCGAAGTCGCTCAGCCGGCCGAGCAGGTCGAAGCCGTCGCCAAGGCCGAGGAAATCGCCATTGCACCGGTGGTCGAGCAGCCGCTCAGCGAGCCGGTCGCTGCGATCGAAGCCGGTGCCGAGCCTGTGGTTGAAGTTGCGCCTGAGCCGGTAGTCGAACAAGCCCCTGCGGTCGAGCCGGTAGTGGTTGCCGAGGCGCCTGTAGAGGCACCTGTCGAAGCGCCGGCCATCGAAGCAGGTGAAGTAGAGAAAGCCCAGGTTGCCGCTGAACAAGCGCCGGCTGCCGAGCTGCCTGCGGCTGTCGTTGAAACCCAGCCAGAAGTGGCTGCCGAGCCTGCAGCAACCGTAGTTGCAGCAGCGCCAGTGGTCGCCGAGCCTGCCCCGGTAGAAGCACCGGCAGCGGTCGAAGCCGCCACCGTCATGCTGCCTAACGGTCGCGCCCCTAACGACCCACGTGAAGTGCGTCGTCGCAAGCGTGAGGCCGAAGCGGCTGCCAAGGCTGCGCAGGAAGCGGCCGCTGCTGGCGCGCCAACGGTGGAGACCGCTGATGAGCAAAAGCCTCATCACGGTTGATAGCCACGGCTGAATGAAAAAGCCCCGCCAGTGCGAACTGGCGGGGCTTTTTCTTGGCTGTTGAGCGTGCCTGCACCGGCCTCAGTACAGGTTGGGTTCCATCTCCAGCTCAACCCCGAAGCGCGCCAGGATATCCGCCTGAATGCGCTGCGCCAGGTCATGCAACTGCGCTCCGCTCGCCTGGCCATAATTGACCAGCACCAGCGACTGCAAGCGGTGCACGCCGGCATCGCCATCCCGATAACCCTTCCAGCCGGCCTGCTCGATCAACCAGCCTGCCGCCAGCTTCACATGCCCGTCAGCCTGGGGATAACCCACCACACCTGGATACTCGGCGCGGATCCGCGCCACCTGTTCAACGGCAACGACAGGGTTTTTGAAAAAGCTGCCGGCATTACCCAACTCTGCCGGATCGGGCAGCTTCTCGCGGCGAATACTGCAAATAGCGTCGCTGATCGCCTGCGCCGTCGGCTCCTGCACGCCCTGCTCGGCCAGACGCTGACGCACCGGGCCGTAATCCAGATGGGCCTGCAGACGATGGCTCAGGGCAAAACGCACCCGCAGGATCAACCAACGCCCAGGGTTACGCTTGAACAGGCTGTCGCGGTAACCAAAGGCACATTCCTCGAGCCCGAAGTCACGCAGCTCACCCGTCTGCCGGTCCAGTGCCGTCAACCCGGCAAACACATCCTTGATCTCCACCCCATAGGCACCCACATTCTGCATCGGCGCAGCCCCCACCGTCCCCGGGATAAGGCTGAGGTTCTCAAGGCCACAAAGGCCTTGCTGCAACGACCATTGCACGAAGGGATGCCAGGGCTCACCCGCCTCGGCCTCCACCAGTACACGCCCCGCTTCATCGTCAAGGACGTGACGGCCACGGCTGGCCATGTGCAGTACCAGCGCGTCGACATCACGGGTCAGCAGCACGTTGCTGCCACCACCGATAACCATCACCGCAAGCCCACGCTGGCGCGCCTGTGCCAAGGCCTCGCGCACCTCGTCATCGGTATGTACCTGAACGAAGTGCCGGGCTTTCACATCGATACCGAAGGTGTTGTAAGGCTTGAGCGAAACCTGCTCCTGCCAGTGCGCCGTCATAACCGCCCCTTGATTTCGACAACCAGCTCACGGCAGGCCGCCTCGATCAGGTCCAGCACCTGCTCGAAGCCCTCTGCGCCGCCATAGTAAGGATCCGGCACTTCATCCACAGCCGCCTCATAGCGGCGCAGGAACAAGTCCAGCTCGCCAATCGCATTGTGCGGACGCATGGCGCGAAGGTGGCCCAGGTTGCTTTCATCCATGGCCAGAATCAGGTCGTACTCGGCAAAGTGCTCAGCCTTGACCTGCTGGGCACGCTGTTGCGACAGGTCGTACCCCCGCGCCAGCGCGGCCTTGCAGGTACGGTTGTCAGGCCCCTTGCCCACGTGCCAGTCACCGGTACCGGCTGACGCCACGTGAACCTGCCCAGCCAAACCAGCGGCCTGCAACTGATGGCGCAGCACGCCTTCGGCAGTGGGCGACCGGCAGATATTGCCCAGGCAAACGAACAGGACGCGCATCAGGCCTCCAGCAAGCGCCGAACGCGCTCGAGGTCTTGTGCAGTATCGACACCCACTGCTGGCGCCTCGATGGCATCCGCCACGTGGATACGCACGCCATGCCACAGCGCACGCAGCTGTTCAAGCGCCTCGGTCTGCTCGAGCCAGCACGGGCCCCAGCTGACGAAATCCTGAAGGAAACCGACGCGGTAGGCGTACATGCCGATATGGCGGCGGTAGGGCACGCCCTGCGGTAGTTGATTGCGGTCCTTGGCGAAGGCATCACGCGCCCACGGCAGCGGCGCACGGCTGAAGCTCAAGGCCAGCCCGTTCTTGTCGCTGACCACCTTGACCGCATTGGGGTTGAACACGGTTTCGGGGTCATGGATCGGCTCGGCCAGGGTCGCAATACCTGCCTCCGGATGCGCCGCCAGGTTGGCTGCGACCTGATCGATGATCACCGGCGGAATAAGCGGCTCATCACCCTGGACGTTGACCACGATGGCGTCGGCAGGCAGGCCAAGCTGCGCGGCCACTTCAGCCAGGCGGTCGGTACCCGACTCATGGTCGGCGCGGGTCATCAGTACTTCAGCACCAAAGGCCTGACAGGCCTCGACGATACTGGCGTCATCGGTGGCGATGACCACACGGCCGGCACCGCTCTTGCGCGCCTGCTCCCACACATGCTGAACCATCGGCTTGCCGGCGATCAGCAGCAACGGCTTGCCCGGCAGGCGCGTCGAGCGCAGCCGGGCGGGAATGACCACGGTGAAGTCAAGGCTCATTTGTCCAGACGCTCGTCGTCGGTCAGGGTACGCGCCTCGCTTTCCAGCATCACCGGGATGCCATCGCGAATCGGGTAGGCCAGGCCGGCGCCCTTGCTGATCAGCTCGGTCTTGTCAGCGCTGAGCTTGAGCGGGCCCTTGGTGATCGGGCAGGCCAGGATATCGAGCAGTTTGGTGTCCATGGAAGCTTCCTTGAGGCCAGGTGGCCGGAAATTGAAAAACGGGCTCAGGGCGTTCGATGCCCAGGCAGCAAGCGTTGCAGCTGGCTGTCGAACCAGCCGCAGAAGGCCGGCGTAGGCAGGGCCTCCACGGCCAGGTACCACCAGTCATCGGCAGCGAAGGCCCGGCACTTCACCGCATCCTTCTCGGTCATCACCAACGGCAGCGACGGGCTGAAAGCCAGGCTTTGAGCGCTGAACTGGGCGTGGTCGGCGAACGGATGCGGCACCGGCTGCCAGTTTAGCCCCAGCAGGGTATTGAAGAAACGTTGCGGGTTGCCGATACCGGCCACCGCATGCAGGCGCTGGCCCGCAGGGAAGAAGTCGAGCGCACGGCGCTCGCCAGTGCGCAGGTTGACCAGCGCACTGGGTTGCAGATGAAAGGCGAAACCCTCCGGGCGGTCGGCACTGGCGCCGTTGAACAGCACTGCATCAACCTCTTGCAGGCGCTCGGCAGGCTCGCGCAGGGGCCCGGCCGGCAAGCAGCGGCCATTGCCCAGGCCACGCGCAGCGTCGATCAGCACCAGTTCCAGGTCGCGTGCCAGGCGGTAGTGTTGCATACCGTCGTCACACAGGATCAGGTCCAACGGCTCGCTGGCCAGCAATGCCTGCACGGCGCGGGAGCGGTCGGGGTCGATCATCAGCGGCACGCCCGTACGCTGAACGATCAGCAAAGGTTCATCGCCGGCCTGCTCGGCACTCTGGATGGCTTCGACACGCCAGGGCAACCGAGGCGGTTCTGCACCGTAGCCGCGGCTGACCACCCCCACCTTCAGCCCCTGGCGCCGGCAATGCTCGATCAACCAGAGGATCATAGGCGTCTTGCCGGTGCCACCAATGGTGATGTTGCCCACCACGATGACCGGTACCGGGGCGCGGTAGCTGGCGCTTTCGCCACTGAGAAAACGCGCGCGCTTACGCGTCACCACGCGCCGGTAAAGCGCCTCGAGCGGGCGCAGCAGGGCAAGGGCCGGATGCCCGGCGTACCAGGCGGCTAGCAGACGGTCGGCGAGCGCCATCAAGGTGTCCCCTGGGCGGCCTCGACGGTGGTCATGCGCAGTTGGCTGAAACCGAGCTTGCCGGCGGCATCCATCGCAGTGATCACGGCCTGGTGCGGGGTCTTGCCATCAGCACTGATGGCCAGCGGCAGCGTGTTGTCACCGCCCGATTCGCGCTGGATCGCCTCGGTCAGGGTCGCCAGGTCGCTCTTGGGTAACAGGTGATTGTTCACCGAATACACGCCGTCGGCACTGATGGTGACCTCCACCAGCTTTTCCGGGTCTGCGACGGGCTGTTCGGCACTGACGGCCTCGGGCAGCTCCACACGCAGCTGGGTCTCACGGGTAAAGGTGGTGGTGACCACGAAGAACAGCAGCAGGACAAACACCACGTCGATCAACGACGCCAGGTTGATGTCGACGTTCTCCCGCTGGCGATTGCGCCGAAACTTCACGCCTTGCCTCCGGCCACTTCGACTTCGCGGTCGCCCTGGATGACCTCCACCAGCTTGATCGCCTCTTGCTCCATGCCCACCACCAGTTCGTCGATGCGCCGCAGCAGGAAGCGGTGGAAGAACACCGCCGGGATGCCGACCATCAGGCCGGCCGCCGTAGTGACAAGGGCCTTGGAGATACCACTGGCCAGCACTGCGGCATTGGCGGTCATCTGCGACCCCATGAAGGCGCTGAAGATATCGATCATGCCCAGCACGGTACCCAGCAGGCCGAGCAGCGGGGCCATCGCGGCGATGGTACCGAGGGTGCTGATATAGCGTTCCAGTTCATGGATGACCCGCGAGGCAGACTCCTCGATGCACTCTTTCATGATTTCACGGCCATGGCGCGAGTTGGCCAGGCCCGCAGCGAGAATCTCACCCAGGGGCGAATCGGCGCGCAGAGCCTTGAGCTTGTCACTGGTGAGCTGCTTGTCCTTTATCCACATCCACACCTGGCCCAGCAGGTGCGGCGGGGTAACGCGGCTGGCGCGCAGGGTCCACAGGCGCTCGGCGACGATAGCCATGGCAGCGATGGAGCTCAGAATGATTGGCAGCATCATCCAACCACCGGACTTGACCAATTCCCACACAGTAAACGCCCCCTCGGAAAAAGGCCGCCACTCTAACATAGGCGCGCGAGGGGCTCATCTGCCGGAGGTCAGGGAATTGAGCAGGTATACACGTGGCACGCTCATCAACCATCACGGCACACTGCCCCGCCAAAAGCGTTTCTGCCCCCGCACCCCCTCCACCTCGCCATGGTTGCCCAACACCAACCGCAACGCCCCCTCTACCGCCGTATCGTGAATGGCCACCCCATGCCGCCGATACCGCTCGATCACCTGCACATGCGGATGCCCAAAACCGTTGTTACGCCCCCGCGAAATCAGCACGCCGCGCGGCGCCGTGGCGCGGATGAATGCCTCGGTCGAGGAACTACGGCTGCCATGGTGCGGTGACTGCAGCCAATCGATACGAGGCGTCGCGTGGGCCGCCAACCATGCGCGCTCGGCCCCCGCCTCCATATCGCCTGCCAATAGCAGCCGCTCCCCCTGTGCCTCGACCAGCAGCACGCAAGAGCGATCGTTGCTGCTCTGCCCCTGGGCCCAATGCCACAGCGAAAAGCGCACGCCATCCCATTCCCACTGCTCATCACTGGCACAAGGCTGCAGTGCAAGGTCCTCCAACACTTCGCCGCCCAGCACACGTACCACCGGCAACCCACGGTAGACGGCCGGCGCACCACCCGCATGGTCGGCATGGGCATGACTGATAAGCATGATGTCCAAGCGCTTTACGCCCAACTTGTGCAGGGTCGGCAACACCACCCGCTCACCCAGATCACTATCCCCCCGCGCCGGGCCGGCGTCGTAAAGCAGGCTGTGATTTTGCGTGCGCAGCAATACCGCCAAGCCCTGCCCGACATCCAGCTGCCAGACCTCCACCTGCCCCTGCGGCACAGCCTCCCTGGGCACCCACAATGCCAGCAGCATGGCCCCGCCCAGGCTGCGCAGAGGTACACCGGACGGCAGCAGCACCAGCAACGCGCCCAGGCAGACCATCAGCCAGGCCCAGACCGGCAAAGCAGGCGGTAGCCATGCCGGGCGCCAATGCGCTACCCAAGCCAGCAACCGGAACAAGACATCCAGCAGCCCGCCCGCCAACCACAACAGACCTTCACCTACCCCTGCCAACGGCAGCAGCAACGTTCCAAGCAGCGCCAAGGGCAATACCGCGAGGCTGATCCACGGCACTGCCAGCAAGTTGGCCAGTGGCGCACTCAGACTGACCGGCAGACCGGTCGCAATCAGTACCGGCAGCAGGCCGATGGCGATCACCCACTGGGCGCGGGTCCACCCTTGCCAGGGCCGCCATCGGCCCACACGTGAACTGAAGCAGTAGACCAGGGTCGCCACCGCCGCAAACGACAGCCAGAACCCTGGCAGCAGCGGCGCCAGGGGCTCGGCGACCAGCACCCCGATAAGTGCCAGCAGCAAAGGAAACAGCGCCCCAAGATGGCGAAAGCGCAGGCGCCAGAGCAGAACCACCGCCAGCATCAGGCAGGCGCGCTGCACCGGCACCCCCGCACCGGCCAGCCAGCCATAGGCCAGCGCCGCACCCAGTGCCAGGCCACACGCACACGGCAACCAAGGTAGAGCCTGAGGCCACAGGCCCCAGCGCGCCAGGCCCGCGACCAAGGCGTAAAGCAGGCCGGCGACCAGGCCGATGTGCTGCCCCGAGATCACCAACAGGTGTACCGTGCCCGTGGCCTGCAGCGCTTGCCAGTCCTCACGGGCCAGGCCGGCGCCATCGCCGAGCACCAATGCGACAAGGGCTGCTTCCCGGCCATGCGCGGCGACGCTCAACAAGCGCTGGCGCAGTGCGTCACGCCACCCCGGCTGCCCGGTATCCAGCACATGGCCGGCCTTGACCGTGCCAGTGGCGCCGATGCGCTTGGCCAACAACTGTGCCTCCCGGTCCGGACCATGAGGGTTGAGCAGCCCGGCCGGGCGCTGCAAGGTAGCAGCCAGGCGCCAGCGCTCGCCAGCACGCACCGGCGGGCCATCGAACCAATGCAATTGCAGGCGCTTGGGCAACGCAGCGCGGCGCGAGCGAGGTTGCTCCAGCTCAAAGCGCACACCACTCAGCGTGTTGGTCGGCAAGCCGACCACCCTGCCCTCCAGCCACAGCGTGCGGCCATCCAGGCTTGGGGCCAGGCGATCATCCAGTGCCTGCTGCGCCGACCAGCAAGCCCAGCACATACCCAGCACGCAGCAGCCCAGCGGCCACAGGCGTGTGCACAGGCAAAACAGCCCCCCGCCGAGCAGCAGCCACAGCCACCCGACCGATGGCAATTCAGGAAGGACGCCCAGGCACAACAGCCCGAGCGCCAGCGCAAACATCCCTGTGCGCATGAGTTAGAGCTCCGGAAACGTAATTACCCCCTCAGGCATAGACGAAATGACGCGCAGGCTCGCTCAACAATTGTCACAAACTCTGAACGAGGCTGAGATGGAATCAAGGCATACTTCCCTGATGACCGCTCGGGGAGCCTACATGCCGCGCCGCCTTTTCAAACGCTACATGCCGGACCCGACCAGCATTCGGGAACACAAGTCCTTACGCTTTTTCGGCAAGTTGCTGCACGACCCGAATCTTTGGCACCTGAACCGCCACTCGGTGGCCCGGGCCATGGGCGTGGGCCTGTTCGCGGCGTTGATTCCCGTCCCCATGCAGATGCTACTGGCGGCAGCGCTGGCGATCCCGGTGCGTGGCAACCTGCCGATCGCCGTCAGCCTGGTATGGCTGACCAACCCGCTGACCATGCCGCCCGTGTTCTTCGTCACCTACATGACCGGCGCCTGGTTGCTAGGCACGCCGCCGCGCAGCTTGCCCGAAGACCTCACCTTCGAATGGATCACCGACCAGCTGGCAACGCTATGGCAGCCGTTCCTGCTGGGCTCGGTAGTGTGCGGTGTGGTGCTGGGCATCGTCGCCTGGTTCACCACCCTTTTGTACTGGCGCTGGTGGATTGGCCGGCAATGGCGCCGGCGCAAGCACAGGGCCTCAGGCGCGCATGCCGCGGCCACTGACCAGCAGGCGGACGCACAGCGCGTAGAGCACTGCGGTGGCGACCAGCATGAAAGTGATCGCCGTTCCAATGCTGATATCCGACACCCCTAGGATGCCGTAGCGGAACGAGTTGACCATGTGCAGCACCGGGTTGGCCAGCGACACGGTCTGCCAGAACGGCGGCAGCAGGTTGATCGAATAGAACACCCCGCCCAGATAGGTCAGCGGCGTCAGCACGAACGTCGGGATGATCGAGATATCGTCAAAGTTGCGAGCGAACACGGCGTTGACGAAGCCCAGCAGCGAAAAAATGGTCGCCGTCAGCAGCACCACGACCACCGTCACGCCCAGGTGATGGACCTGTAGGTGAGTGAAGAACAGCGACAGGATGGTCACGATCACTCCCACCGCCAGGCCTCGCAGCACCCCGCCCAGCACGTAGCCGACCAGAATGATGTGCGGCGATACCGGCGATACCATCAACTCTTCGATCGAGCGCTGGAACTTGCTGCCGAAAAAGCTCGACACCACGTTGCCGTAAGAGTTGGTGATCACCGACATCATGATCAGCCCGGGGACGATGTACTCCATGTAGGTGAAGCCGCCCATGTCGCCGATCTGCCGGCCGATCAGGTTACCGAAGATGACGAAGTACAGGACCATGGTGATGGCCGGCGGCAGCAAGGTCTGCGGCCAGATACGCAGGAAGCGCCGCACTTCGCGGTAGACGATGGTGTTCAGGGCGACCCAGTTGGTGCGCAGTTCCACACTCATACGGCCACCTTCGACAGGTTCTTTTCAACCAGGGACACGAACAGCTCCTCGAGACGGTTGGTCTTGTTGCGCAGGCTCTGCACTTCGATGTTCTGCAGTGCCAGCTGGCCGAACAGCGCGGTAATGCCGATGTCCTTGTCCACCTGCACCTCAAGGGTATGGGGTGTCAGCAGGCGGCACGGGTAGCCCTGCAGCGTGGGCGCCTGGGCCAGGTCCTGCCTGAGGTCGAGGACGAAGGTCTCGACATGCAGCTTGCCCAGCAGCTTGCGCATGCTGGTGTTCTCGACAATCGTGCCGTGGTCGATGATGCCGATGTTGCGGCACAACTGCTCGGCCTCCTCCAGGTAATGCGTGGTCAGGATGATGGTGATGCCCTTCTGGTTGAGCTCGGTGAGAAAGCTCCACATCGAACGGCGCAGCTCGATGTCCACCCCTGCGGTAGGCTCATCGAGGATCAGCAGGCGCGGTTCGTGGATCAGCGCCCGGGCGATCATCAAGCGGCGCTTCATGCCACCGGAAAGCGAACGCGACTGCACGTCCCGCTTGTCCCACAGCCCCAACTGGGTCAGGTATTGCTCGGCGCGCTCCTTGGCCAGCTTCGGCGGGATGCCGTAATAGCCGGCCTGGGTCACGACGATGTCGAAGGTTTTCTCGAACTGGTTGAAGTTGAACTCCTGGGGCACCACGCCAAGGCAGCGCTTGAGCGCGGCAGGCTCGCGGTCCAGGTCATGGCCGAACACATTCACCGTGCCGCTGGTCTTGTTGACCAGGGTCGAGAGGATGCCGATGGTGGTGGATTTGCCGGCGCCATTGGGGCCCAGCAGGGCGAAGAAGTCACCTTCGGCGACGTCCAGATCTATGCCTTTGAGGGCCTGGAAGCCGTTGCCGTAGGTTTTGGTCAGCTGTCGGATGGACAGAGCAGAACTCATAGCGGGTCACGTACCGAGTGAAAAGGTCAGGACACGCCAGGGCAAATCACTGGCGCAGTGAGTGCAGCCATGGTGCAAGGCCTGGCAGCACAAGTACAGTCAAGTGTATTGATAGTGACTATCGAAGCAGGTTCAGGTCAGTGCCGTCATAACCGCCGCCTGATAAGCAGGGCGTTGCTTCAGCCGCTCGTACCAGGCTTGCAGGTGAGGCATGGCCGGGCGCTCGATGGGCATTTCGAACCAGGCGTACACGAAACTCCCCAGTGGGATGTCGCCCATGCCGATCTGGTCACCGGAAAGGTACGGTTGGTGCGCCAGGGTTTCATCGGCGATCGACAGCAGCTGCGCGCACTGCTTGTGTGCGGCGTTGATTGCTATCCAGTCGCGCTGGTCTTCGGGCGTGCGCAGCAGGCCCCAGAACAGCGGCCGGAACGCCCCTGCAAAGGACGACGTGGTCCAGTCCATCCACTTGTCCGCCAAAGCGCGCTGGCGCGGGTTGTCCAGGTACCAGCCCTGCCCGGCGCCATATTCGGCACACAGGTAGCGCACGATGGTATTGGACTCCCACAGGGTCAGGTCGGCGTCTTCGAGCATGGGCACCAGGCCGTTGGGGTTACGGGCGCGGTATTGCGGCTCGTTGACCACGCCGAAGGCGCCGCCGGCGTCGATGGATTCGAAATCCAGGCCCAACTCGTGGGCGATCCACAGTGCCTTGCGCACATTGCTCGAATTCTTGCGACCCCAGATCTTCAGCATGACGACGTCCTTATGAATGCGAAGGGGTGAGTCTACTCCAGGCCTCTGTCGCCTGCATCGGCGAGTGGGTCGATACAGACGAACAATGAGCTGAAACTCCCACAGCCACACCCTGTCACTGTTCTGATACTGCCGTTCACTGTGTTGCGTCTAAGCTCTGTGAAACGGCCCAAGCCCCTGGTTCCAAGGAGGAAGGATTATGTTGCTGTTGTGGTTGCTGGTCTTGGCGATCGGCACGGCGTACCTCACCCACCGGCGTCTGCCACCGCTGCAGATACTCGCCATCGTTGCCGGCTATACCCTGTTGATGGGCATCTTCAGCTCGGCACCCGGCTGGCTGCTGGCGTTGATCTGGCTGGTTCTGGCCGCCAAGGCTGCCCTGCTGTTGCTACCCGAGTGGCGGCGCAAGGTATTCACCGGCCCTGTGTTCAAGTGGTTCCAGCGCACCCTGCCACCCATGTCGCAAACCGAACGCGAAGCCATCGACGCCGGCACCGTATGGTGGGACGGCGAGTTGTTCAGCGGCCGCCCCGACTGGCGCACGCTGCTCGACTACCCTGCGCCAACACTTACCGAAGAAGAGCAGGCCTTCATCGATGGCCCGACCGAGGCGCTGTGCGCGATGGTCAGCGACTGGCAAATCGGTCAGGATCTCGACCTGCCACCCGAGGCTTGGGCCCATATCAAGTCGCAGGGTTTCTTCGCCCTGATCATTCCCAAGGAGTACGGCGGCAAAGGTTTCTCCGCTTACGCTCATTCTCAGGTCGCCATGAAGCTCGCCACGCGCAGTGGTGACCTTGCCTCCACGGTGATGGTACCCAACTCCCTCGGCCCGGCTGAGCTGTTGCTGCATTACGGCACCGACGAGCAACGCAACCACTACCTGCCACGCCTGGCTCGGGGCGACGACATTCCCTGCTTCGCGCTCACTGGCCCCTTGGCCGGCTCCGATGCCGGCGCCATGCCGGATACCGGCATCATCTGCAAAGGCCAATGGCAAGGTGAGGAGGTCATCGGCCTGCGCCTGAACTGGGAAAAGCGCTACATCACCCTCGGCCCGGTCGCCACCCTGCTCGGCCTGGCCTTCAAGGCCTACGACCCGGATCACCTGCTGGGTGAAGAAGAAGAGTTGGGCATCAGCCTGGCGCTGATACCCACCGACACACCCGGTGTAGAGATCGGCAAACGCCACCTGCCACTGGGCGCGGCCTTCATGAACGGCCCCAACAGCGGAAAGGACGTGTTCATCCCGCTTGAATTTCTCATCGGCGGTCAGGCCATGCTCGGCAAGGGCTGGATGATGCTGATGAACTGCCTGTCGGTGGGCCGCTCGATCTCCCTCCCTGCTGTCGGCACAGGTGCTGCCAAATACACCAGCCTGGTCACCGGCCAGTACGCCAACATCCGCGAGCAGTTCAACGTGCCACTGGCGGCTTTCGAAGGCATCCAGGAGTCATTGGCACGCATCGGCGGCAACGCCTGGCTTATGGACAGCGCCCGCCTGCTGACCGCCAAGGCCGTGGACCTGGGCGAAAAGCCTTCGGTGCTGTCGGCAATCCTCAAGTACCACCTCACTGAACGTGGGCGCGAATGCATCCAGCACGCCATGGACGTGCACGGCGGCAAGGGCATCATCATGGGCCCGAACAATTATCTGGGGCGCAACTGGCAAGGGGCGCCGATCTTCATCACGGTCGAGGGCGCGAACATTCTTTCGCGCAACTTGATGATCTTCGGCCAGGGTGCCATCCGCTGCCATCCGTTCGTGCTGAAAGAAATGGCTTTGGCTGGCCGAGATGACCGGGAGCAGGCTCTGAAGGAATTCGACGAGCTGCTGATGAAACACATCATGTTCGCCGCCGGCAACGCGGCCAGCACGCTGATCTTCAACCTGGGGCTGGGGCGCTTCGAGCCGGAGCCCGGTGATGCCTTGAGCCAAGGTTATTTCCGCGCCCTCAATCGCCAAGCCGCCGCCTTCGCCCTGCTGGCCGACCTGTCGATGATGCTGCTGGGGGGTGCGCTCAAGCGCCGCGAGCGCCTGAGCGCGCGCCTGGGCGATGTGCTCAGCTACCTGTACCTGTCCAGCGCCGCGCTCAAGCGCTACCACGACCTGGGCTCACCCGAGCACATGCAGCCACTGCTGCGCTGGGCCATGGAAGAAAGCCTGGGCCAGGCGGAAAAGGCGCTGGACCGCCTCCTCGACAACTTCCCCAACCGCTTTGTCGGTTGCGCACTGCGCGTGCTGGTGTTCCCCTTCGGCCGCCGTCATGCCGGGCCCAGCGATGAACTGGACGCCGAGGTGGCGGCGCTGATTGGCCGCAGCAAGGGCGACTCGGCACTGGAGGAGTTGCTCGCCGGCTGCTTCCGGCCGCAGGCCGAAGGTGACCCGGTGGCAGCATTGCAACGGGCCTGCAACCTGTTGGACGAAGCAGCGCCACTGCACAAATTGCTGCATCAGGCGATCAAGGAGGGCAAGGTACAGCCAGCACCTGGGCAGTCGGCCATCGATGCGGCAGTTCAGTGTGGTGCACTGCAAGTCGAAGAGGGACAACGCCTGCATGCAGCCGAAAAGGCACGCAGGGCCGTGATCGATGTGGATGCATTCGACAAGGAGCAATTACTGCCTGAACACGGCAAGGTGCGCTGAATGCAGGGGGCCGTTTTGCGGCCCCCTGCCCACCGGCGTATACTCCGCCCCCGTTTCAACCACCGCGAGGACCATCCACATGGCCAACCCCCACCTGGAATACCACCTGCAACTGCTGAACCACCTGCGCACCATCCTCGTGGCGCTGGGTGAAGCCGACCAGGTACCGGAGGAAAGCCACGCCCTGTTCCTCGAACGCTTCGATGAACTGCTGACCCTGCTGCCGCAAGACCCGCTGCAAAGCCAGTACCTGGGCCAGGACCTCATCTGCCAGGTCATCCAGCGATACCCACAGATTGCCCATCTGGTGCCACGCGACTTGCTATGGTTCTTCGCCGGCGACTGCTTGCACTTCATGCCTGATGAAGAGCTGGAACTTTATCAACGCCTTGAAGAGCGCCGGTACGAAGCCGAACAGAACGATGAGCCCTTCGACTGGCACCAGGAGAAGCAACTGCTCAATGGGCAACCGGGCAGCCAACACTAGACTGGGCTGGCCCGGGGCAAAGTCGAATGTGACAAAACGCTTCAGGCTTGTTGTAGCCGCATTACATCGCGTAGAGACAGCAACGGCATAGGAATGATCGTCACCGCGAATCGCCATTCAGTGTCTACACGAAGATCTTCAGCCATCAGGATTGTCACAGTAGTTGGTGCTGCCGACAGGGGTGTGAATATTCCTTGCGCCGAGACCTCACCGTTGCCAGCAAGGATATGCCACTTGACATGCTCCGGCTGTAACACCGCCTCCTCCTGATAGCGGTTGAAATAGCAACAACTCAAGCGCAAAGCGGCGCCCTCAGCGTGAAATCTGATGAAGTGAGTCGGCCCGACGAATGTCGTGACGTAAAGTGCTGAGGCCGAGGCTCCTCCTCCAGCAGCCGTTACCACATCGGTGCGCGCAGGTAGCAACGAATAGCTTGATTTCAAAACAGCGGGGATCAGCGTTTCCCCCTGTTCGCTGAACAAGATGCCAGGCGGCTTTGTTGCGGGCTCATAAAAGTGATCGCTGCCTTCTTTGACAATACGTCCACCTGCATCACCCGCCACACTCCAGACCGCACCGGGTACGGGAGTGCCGACAAACCCCAATTGCTGCCTTAGCTCACCGGCGGGAAAAATCCGTGCCTGCGGAGCGATTTTGTGCACTGTACCAGCACTCGCAACCGTTGAGGGATTCCACGGCCTTTCAGGGCCGACCTTGTAGTTGCTTAGCCACCCCGTGGAGAGCTTCGTTCCTCCATCAGGTACGCAGGCGCCCGGTGGCGTAACCAGATGGCTGAACCACGCATTGTCTGCGGGGGGGTAACCTGCAGAAACTTCTGGAAAATTGGTTTGTGAAAACTGCGCAGACAAGACTGTCTGCACTTCAGGCGTAGGGGCCTGTAGCCTCCGACCTGCAAGGTTTTTGTATGCTTGAGGTTGTTGATGAAACAGGAAATGCCGATCTGCCAGACTCTCAGTCGTCAACATGTAAATGTAGAGGTCCTGAAGCCGCGAATCGACAGCCCGCGGCATCATCGCGATTTCAATTTTTTCTTGCCGATCATAATAATCTTCATACTCCGCAGGCACTGCTGTAGGGATTCTGGACCCCTTTGGGTAGTAATAGGCGTAACTGGCGTCCCCGTTCCATTCGAGGCTCAGCACACTTTGATCTTGCGCACGGTACCTGAGGTAGCTGCTAGCGAGAGGCAACGTCACCCTCAGCCTCGCAGCGGGGAGCGGTACCTCGATCAACCGAAGGATCTGCTCGTCACCCCTATTACCGAGCTTCTTGGTGTCGGCGACAACGTCATACGCCGGGTACAGATTAACTTCGCTATAAACATTGCCCGTCGCAATAATTTCAATGCGCGAAAACTTTCTCATCGTCGTCTCCATGATCCCGCCCGGCATAGGCGTGACCGTAACAATCGACTCGATCAGAAAGTCATCATGATTGACATATCTCCACAACGCATTGGCAGTGAACCGGTCCATCCACATGGACAGTAGCACTGAGCCCCCAGAGGCTGGATCAGCATCTTCATCGATTGCATTTTTCATATACGCACCCCGTCTACGAATAATTCCTTATTGAACATCTTTGAACAGGGTTCTGAAAACTGGCATTTTTGTCAGTTGTCTTGATCGCTGAATTAACCATTCTTATACAGAGTTCAGTAACGACATGCTTGCCGGTTCGCTGGGCGCTACATGATCAACCGCCAAGGTGATGAATTTACCTGAATATCATCAGACTTTTCCTACGCCGTTCCATTGCTTATCGACCTAAACTTCGCGCCCTGCCGGTCCAGTTGTTCGGCAGAAACTCAAAGGACGAGAACGTCCTGCTTACAACTGTTCCACAGTGGAGTTCAACATGAAAAAGACGCTCATCACGCTTGCCATCGGGCTTGGCCTGGCCAGCAATGCAGCATTCGCCAACACCGGTTCGATCAACTTCTACGGCCAAGTCCATGCCGGTACCTGCCCGATCGAGATCATCGACCCATCAACAGGCCTGCCGGTGGCCCGTGTCAACATGGGTAACGTCAACGTTTCGCAGTTCACCGACATAGGTGATGAGGCCGCCTCGCGCGCCTTCGGCATGCGTATCACCCCAGGAGGCGGCTGCACCATTACCGCAGGTAGCAGCGCCAAGGTCACCTTCACCGCTGCGTACGGCGGCGCTGGTGCTGCTGGTGAGTTGTATGCGCTGGAGCCAGGTGGGGCAAATAACCTGGCCTTGACCATCAAGGACAATGCCGGCACACCGGTGGTCAACGGTACGCCTTCCAAGGATTACCCACTGGATGACACGAACCCCACCACCATGATCTTCTCTGCGGCATACAAATCCACTGCCGCCGGCGTCACTGCCGGTACCGCTAATACCGATGTGCAATTTCTTGTCGACATCCCATGAGAAAGTGCCCCGGGCGTGCTGAATCCGCCTGGGGTTAACTCATCCCGTTCTGCAGGTATCGCCAGATGAAGACTCACTTGCGCCGCCTTGGCTGGGGTATTTGCCTCGCAGCCATCCTGCAACCCGCTCAGGCAGCGCTCACCGTCAATACCACACGTATCGTTTTCGACAGCGACAAACGCAGCACTTCTGTGGTTATCGCCAACCCCAGCCCCCGCCCCTACGCGGTACAAAGCTGGGTCAACACCGCCAGGGACGATACCGACACAGCCGTCCCTCTGGCGACCTCACCAGGATTGTTTCGCCTGGACCCCGGCAAGGAGCAGATGGTGCAGATCAGCCGTCTACCCAACAAGCTGCCTGTGGACCGGGAAACACTCTTCTACCTCAATGTTCAGGAAATTCCCGAAGTAACCCCTGAGGACGTAAACGTACTCAATGTTGCGCTGCGTACGCGCCTCAAGCTTTTCTACCGCCCCAGCGAATTGAAAGATCGACCCTTCGACCGCATCGGTGAGCTGAAATGGTCCGTGCGCCAAGGCCTTGGGCGTGTCCAGCTAGTGGTAGACAACCCGACGCCCTACCACTATACGTTCGGCCGCCTGGAGGTCAGTACTGCAGATACAACGGAAGCTATACAGGCCATGGCAATGGCGCCGCCGTTCGGGCAGCAGGTTTATGACCTTGCCCGTATCAAATCGGTAAATGCTTTGCAGTTGACCTTTACCACCATCAATGACTACGGGGTCGCCACCCCGGCGATGCACAAGGCACTGTCGAGCGGTTCCTGAGTTTGCCTGCCAATACATACGAACGAGCCCTCCGGGCTCGTTCGCTATCGTACTTCACAAAAATCGAGGAGCCTTCCATGAAGCCCCTAGTCATTGCCTTCGGACTCGCCATGGCCAGTCAACAGACGCTGGCAAACACCGGCTCGATCAACTTCTTCGGCCAGGTCAGCAGTGGGACCTGTGCGATTGAAATCATCGACCCTTCGACCGGCCTGCCCGCCAGCAGAATCTACATGGGCAACGTGAACGCTGCCCAGTTCAAGCAGGCAGATGATGAGGCCGCGAACCGCGCCTTCGGCTTGCGCCTTACACCCGGCAGAGGCTGCATACTGCTGCCCGGTGCCAGTGCCAGCGTAACCTTTACCGGAAGTTACGGCGGCGCTGGCGCCAGCGGCACACTGTATGCCCTTGAGCCAGGTGGCGCCAAAGGTTTGGCTTTGATCATCAAGGACAACGTAGGCACACCGGTAGATAACGGTATCGCCTCCAAGCAGTACCCCCTGCATGACAGCCAACCTACCGACATGTTGTTCTCTGCCGCTTACAAAGCGACCGCTACCCAGGTAACCGCCGGTTTCGCCAACAGTGATGTTCAGTTCAGGGTGGACGTGCCGTAAGCCCCCCAAAAAAGATCGGGCCTTACGGCCCGATCTCATTCCCCCTACCTCATGCCCCTTGGCCGGCCAGCCTGTCCAAAGGATCGTAGCTATAGCCGTTGCCATCGTAGCTGCTCAAGCGACCCAGGGCGTCATAGCTCAACGTCTTGCCTTTGTCATCGAGCTTCATGTTGCCGTCATCGTCATACTCCAGCGTGAAGTCGGCATAGTCAGCGTGGTTGTTTTTCACGCCGGTAAGTTGCGCAGGGTCTTCATTTTCGAATAGGTAAGTGGCCTCGTTTGCGCCCTTGCTACCGTCTTCTTCCTCAAATTCAGTCAGCACCCAGGTGATGTTATCGAGTGCATCGAACTCGAAAAACTGGTAACGAATAGTCTTTCCGGCCGGGTCTCTCGGGCTATGGGAAAGCAGCCCTTCACAGAAGTATTCCTCCAGGCGGCCGCGCACGTCGTACTTGTACGTTTCCTCACGCAAGGCACTGCCATTCTCGCTCAGCTTTTTGAAGGTGATCTGGTCAAGCACGCTGTATTCCTGCACCAGCTCCTGTACACCCTGCACCCGCAACCCGGCCTCTTCCACCAGCTCCTGCACAGCTTCGTTGGCGAACGCAAAGCCTTCGATCGGTGCCTCGACCTGGGTGCTCAGGAACACGAACCTGCGCAGACATTCCCGCCCCTGGTGGTCATACTCCAGTTCCGTGGCCAGCCCCTGCGTGCCATCCAGGGTGAGTATGCATTGGGTATTGCTCAACCCATCATAGAAGAACCGGCTGCTGGTGGTCCCCAGCGCAGTCTGCTGTAGCAGGCCACTGGCGTAGTAATCGTAGGTCTGCGTCTGGCCGAGAACATCCTTGTAGAACAACTGGCGCCCCAACAGACTGGTGCCATACTCCATGGCCCAGGTCTCATTCCCGATCGTGCGGGTTTCTTCCTTGATCTGGCCTGTGCTGAAATAGGCCCGGGTCAGCTCCTCCCCCTCCTCCTTGCACCAGGTGAGCCGCGCGTTTTGCGGGTCGAATTTGTAGTCCGCCTGTTTACCCGGAATGCGCCGCACTTGCGGGTCCTCACCCAACTGCGGAATGTACTGGTATTCGATGACGTTGCCGGCAGCCGTCTTCACCTTGCTCGGCCTGGATTGGCCAGGTTCGTAGTGCATGCTCCTTGGCCGCCCCCCGGTTATGGAGGTGATCATGCGGTTCAGGCCGTCGAAAACCTGCTTCCCCAGCACGGTGCCCCCGACACTGATACTGGTCGGCAGGTCGTCGCTGCTGTGCACGGCATAATCGCGGTGCACCACTGACCTGTCCGCCAGCGTCTGGTCGACCAGGCGCCCGAAAGCGTCATAGCTGGAGCGGGTAACCGCTTTGCGTGCATCGACTTCTCGCACATTACGCCCCAGGCCGTCATAGAAGTACTCATGCTTGGCATACAGCTTGCCCGCCAGGTCGAAACGCTGCAGCTGGGCAGGCTGCTCGAACAGGTTCAACCAAGTGATAGCCTTGCCCACGCTCGACGTGCCATCGGCAGATTCGCTCCAGCTGGTCAGGGTGGGCAGATTGCCCTCGGAGTCTTTACCGTCAGGGTTGGACCCGATCGGGTCATGTTCCTCAAACTGCTTGACCCCATCCGGGCCGGTCTCGCAGCGCTGCTGGCCCCAGTCGTCGTATTCATACTGGATCGCCAGCGGCATTTGCTGCTGCCCTTTCCAATCGTATTCGATTGCCTCGGTCAGCTGGCCAAGCTCATCGTAGGTAAACGCATTGCGCGGGCGGAAAACCTGATGCAGCTGGATGTCTTCGGCGTCGGCGTCATGACGTTCCTCACTGACCACTCGCCCCAGGCCATCGATGTACGAGCGAATGGCAACCCCCTTGACATCCACCCGGCTTTGCGACGCCTTGCCGCCAGGTGCGCTCACAAGGCCATACTCATACACGCGCGTTGCCGTGTACGCCGCTTCATTGGGCGATACCGTTTCGCGAACGACCCGGCGCAGAGCATCGTACTCGTACTCGATTTCGACATCGTTGTCGTCACGATTGAGTAGCGGTTGGCCAATGAGCACCGAATCCTTCAACGTGATCACCTGGCAGACATGGCGCGGCTGGCCGGTCTCGGCGTCGAGCTCGCCATGATCAAAGCCAGTCACCTGCTGCTCGGTCACCAGCGCAGGGTGCCCATCGAGGGCTTCCTTGTTGTAGGTAAAACCGGTCTTGGTAGCTTTACCGCCCATGAGCAACGTTTGCAGCAGCGGACGACCATGGCGCAGCAAGTCGGCGGGTTCATCGATCGAACTCATGGTGGTTACTTGCAGCGCAGCCTGCTCCTTCTCCCCTACCACTTCACACAGGCTTTCCTGGGTCGCGACCAGCCAATTGGACACAGGCAGTGTGGTCGAAGCACCTGGATAGCTGACCCGGGCGAGCGCTTCATACTCAAAACGCCTGCGCAAGACCGGTGTGGACTTGTCGCCACCTGATGCCGGATACTCCGTCACACTCTTCTGATTTCGCACGAAACCGTCCGGGTCGGGCGGGCAGCCGTCACCACCTTGGGCAGGGTAATACTCGATGACAGTACGCTGGCCTGAGGGCAGGGTCTGAGCAGTCAAATTGCCATGCAGGTCATACTCGGTCCTGGTGGCAGGCTCGTGACGAACTTTGGAGGCATCCCCTTGCAGCGACCAAGTGCGGTCTTGTTCCAGCGGCAGCTGGAAGTTGCTCGGCTGATTGTCGAACTCCGTTGCCACATTGCCGTGGTACGTCGTACTGCTGGCAAGCTGGTTTTTGCCTTGCAACACAACCTCGCTCACCTGCAGGTGAAAACGGTTGTACGTGCGCTGCGTAGTACGCAACACCTGATCCTTGCCATCCCCACCCTTGCCCCACTGGTGCGCCGTACTTCCATAAAGGTACGTGGAGCGGGCGCGATACAGGTTATCTTCACCATCGTCACGCCAAGTGACACCGCTGCCGTTACCGACAAAGTTGTTCGGCGCCTGAATACTGTCTTGCAAAATGGTGTAGGTGTAGGTGGTTTTCATCGGTGGCTGGTCAGCACCAGGGTTGACCACATGGGAAGTCACCCGTGGTATGGCTGTACGCGATCCGCCGCCCGGTAGCAGATGGCCTGTATCGCCGTCCTCGCCGTAGCCGATGTTTTCCACGCTACCGTAGGGTG
The DNA here is from genome assembly GCF_977070485.1 of Lelliottia jeotgali. Taxonomy (NCBI): domain Bacteria; kingdom Pseudomonadati; phylum Pseudomonadota; class Gammaproteobacteria; order Enterobacterales; family Enterobacteriaceae; genus Lelliottia; species Lelliottia jeotgali. Next base: position 18,021 of record NZ_CDRVFO010000022.1, on the reverse strand, counting down.
TGGACACCTTGGCCAGGCAGGTCAGGCCAAAGGCAGTGGTGTATTCAAAACGCCAGTTGCCCCCCACTTCTGCCGGCAAGTCAATTTGGCTCAACGCCCCATTGCGCAAAATGAGCTTGTATTGCGCCAAAGGTTTGTTGGCACCATTGGCATTGGGGTGCAGGTCGAGGGTCACCGTGCTGCCATAACTGATGTTCAGTAGTTCCAGCCCTGTGCCATCGACAATACGTTCCAGCCTTTGGTTATCGGGCGTATAGCTCAGCAGAATACGATGGCCGGAAGCTGCGCGCACCTCGGAAGGCAACGCAATGGCATGCTCACCCACCCCATATACACTGAGGACTTCTTCCATGTACGACTTGTGAACCACCCGAAACTGTTGCTTGTTGCCGACACTGTCATCAAGAAAACGGAAACTTTCGAGCTTTCTTTCCTTGATCCCCGGCTCTGTGCCACTGCCCGTCACCTTGAAGCTTTCTCCTGTGTGAAGCCGCAGCATGCGCGTACCGGGCACGTACTGAGTCAGGTCGATGTACCAACCGCGCCCAAAGCCGACGTCCTGGTCGCTGAACGGGTTGAACACAAGCCGGATCGGCAGTTCTGGCCCCATCTGGTCATTACCGACCAGGGGTGGCAGGTTGATACTTAACGCATACTGGCCGGTGCGCGGGTCGACATTGTTTTGCACAAAGCCAGAAGCATTGAATGCATTGGAATGGAGTACGGTTTCAATAGTCATGTGATTGATTTTCCGAAAGGCGTAGTGGAGTGCTCACCTCAGCGCCCACGTGTGCCGAGGTGAGCCCATGCTTAGCGAATGGAAAGTTTCAGGACGTCCCGATGGGTTATTCCTTGCCTTTCTTCTTCCGCCGTAACGGCAAACGCAAAGTTCAGCGGATGCTCGTTGCCCTCCTCATCCAGCAGCGTAAATACCAGGTCCTTTTCAAGTACCTGGCGATAAGCCGGGTCTTCCATCCCGCTCTGCAGAACGAAACCCGTGTCCCGCTGCAGGATGAGCATCAGTTGCCCAGCCCCCGGCTTCGCGCCTTGCACCAGCCTCGGCAGTACATACCCTCGCTGCTTCGCCATGCGGTAGAGCAGCCCGTCAAACAACAGTTCGTCGCGGACCCCGCCATCAAGCGACTGGAACGAGAAACCCGTGTAGCTGACAAAATCGTCGTCTTTGAGTGGTGGCGTCGACGACCCGGGCCTCCACGACCAACGTACACCCGATTTGTTATCGGCATCCCTGATGATCAAGCGTGCGAATTTGGTCACCCGGCCCTCCCTCAGGACGTGCTCAAGCAACCAGTTGTCAGTACTTTTGTCGACGTAAGCGAACTCATCCCCTTCGGACGGAGACTCATCCCCTGCCACGCGGGTACGCTTGAAGGAATAGAGCTCCTGTGTGAAGGAAGGCAGGACCTGCCCCCGCAACTCCAGCCTGCCTTTCTCGCCAAACCTCGCCGATGTCACTGTCTTAGCCGTCAAGGTATTCTGTATCGAGGCAATAACCCTGATAATCCCTGGCTTACGGGAATGGAGAAAGAACCGGCGGGTTCTGGCCTGCAAGGGCGCGCTCGACTCACCCTTTACAGCAGCTTGTACAGCAGCTTGCCTGTGGATGTTGTTTGCATCCCTGTTTACCGCCCAGCCTCCATACCCTTGATCATCGCTGGCCAAGGCTTCTTCCAGCGGCGCGAGGAAGGGTAGATCGTTATTGCTGTCGAGATCCAATAACTTCAAAGTTGCCATATCGGCGTCGGAGATGTCGACCGGTTGATCATTGTGATCATTCGAAGCTGCAACGGTCACCTCGACTTCTATCTGCTGCCAGCCGTTGGCGAAGCACTGGGGCGCACCGAGGGCTCTAAGTTCAAAGGTGCCGATGGCCTCCCATGACAACAGCCCGGCTGTTGCCTGCCGGCCTTCGCTGAACTCCACGATGGCGTAGCCGGTGCGCTCCACACCGTCAAACGCAGTGACCACCGCAATAGGTAATTGTGGGTTGTCCGGAGGCATATACACGTTGCCATCGAACTCACCCTCCCCATTCACAGTCCAGGTCATAGCGCTGCCCAGGTCTTGCGACAAGTCTTTGGACATCACGGTGAACTGCGTGGGTTGAACCGAAAGCGCTTGGGCCACGTGGAACGGAACCACATTCAGGCCTGCATGCCATCTGATCACTACCACCGCAGCTTCAGCGCTTTCTCCGGTCATCCGATTGGTGCAACGGATTCGCTGAACCCTGAAATCGACCGCGCCACTAGGCGGATAGGGCGTGAAAATGGCTCGACCGTCACCCCTGTCATCAAGGTCACCAATCGGCTCGTCCAGCGTCTGAACGCGTTGTTCACCCCCCGAAAGAAGCGCTGCGCCCACCAGCGTCCATTCCAGCCTGCCTGCCTCGACACTGGAGGCGCGGAGCTCGATCGGGTCTTCACCTTGCACCCAGGTGGCAACACGCGGTGCAACCTGCACCGCACGGGCACTTTCCATCACCAAGGCGTGGCTGCGCCCCTCGCCGCCTGCTTCAGGCGAGGTGGCGGTCACCAGCACCATCTGCTGGTCCTCGACGAAACTGGCTGCAGGGCGCGGGCTGTAGCTGGCACCCCTGAATGAGCCGATCGCCGCAGGGCGCTTCAGGTTGATGGCCGACCACTGCACCGGGCCAGTTGCGCCATCGGCAGTGAACGCGATGGTCTGTCCGGCTACGACTTTCGCGAGGGCGGGTTCGACCGTTACGGCGTGCTGTTTTTTCTGCCAGTCGCCGGGCACGACAAGATCGGCTCCGGTTTTTGGTGCCCCTGGAACGAACTCATGGCCACTGGGCAGGCTGAAGGTCTTCAGTACATCCTTGAACTGCCCCGCCCCCAGATCCGCGATATCAGGAACGAGGATCAGGGTACCCGGCAGACCGGCCGTATCCTCGGCGATCGGATAAGGGAAACCGATACCTGGGTCTGGCTGCCCCCCTGGGCGCAGGTCAATCCCCAGCTTCATGAAGACCAGCACCGCACCGTCTCCATGGCGAGGGCTACCTTCGCTTTGCCCCCACGGGGCCGGCATGGTACGCACCATGAACTGGTCCGGGCTCAACGGGTAGTAATCGTCCATGACGAAACTGCCCAGGGTATAGGTGCGCTGGTAAACCTGCATATAGCTGATCGCTTCCTGCAGGCGAAGGCCGATCATGTTGTTGACATAATCGTTTGGCCCCAGGTTGGTGGAAAACTTGACCGCACTGGCAAGATTCAGTTCCAGCAAGGTGAACCGGCTCCCCTTCGGCCGGCCGACCCGTAATGACAACGGGGCTTCGACGCGAAAACCCATGGCCTCGGTTATGGTGAAGCTCTCCACGACGCGTTTGGGGCTGCCTGGCAGGTGCACAACTCGCATGTATTCACCTGCGAGAATGTTCATCCGCAACGTCAGGTCCTGGCTGAACCGCGTCGCATTTTCGAAGCTGACCTGGGGCGCGCCCAGTACCAGCCCTTGCAACGAAACGCTAATTCGCTCTCCCTCGTCGAGGTAGGCCTCCAGATTGATAGGGTCCATCGCGCCGAAATTACCGAGAGCGTCGAGGTACTGTTCGCGAAGCACAAGGTCAAGGAGCCGGCGGTCCAGGGCAAGCACGCCCCCCCACCCGAGACGCACCGAATCTTGCAGATTTGTTTGCAAAGTCGCCTTCTTCATATCACGGTCCATCTCAAACCTCCTTGATGGCTTGATTGAGGATATCGGCGTAACGCCGCACCGGAACGAATGGCAGCGGCAAAACGACGTAGTCGAGGGTATCGGGAGAAACCCCGTCGTCGTAAAATGCCGATATGATCACGTACTGCTCGTCCGCATCGGGCGCGGGCGTGTAGACCCGGGTATCCTGGTCGACGGTTCCGCTGCCGCGCAGCACTGTCCACTCGACAGGCTCGGGTACCTCAACCTTTTCAAAATTACGGTTGAGCCTGTAGAACGGCAGCGCGACGCTGCCACCGCTCCTGGCTTCTGGCTCCAACCAGTAATTGGGGTTCTTGGCGCCAACCACCAGCATGTCGATGGTCGCAGCCGCACCTCCGGCAGCCGGGCGAACGGTGACCGGGTCCAGGCGCAGCGCGCCGGCGTGTAGCGGGTCTAATGGGGCAGGAGTGGGCAGTCTCACCGGCGCGGTATACTTGTAACCTTCAGGGTTCAGCGGATCGTTATCGGGGCCGACGTTACCCAGCTCGGGGTCGTCCCATCTCAGGGCGGCAGAATCTGGCGTGCCCGCACTCAGTGAATAACTTTGGCCCACATTGACCACCGCTACCCATGGGTTCACCGTGACCTGGCTTGGCACAACGCTAACCAACGCCCTGCTCACCAGTTCGCCACTGGTGGCCGTCACGATCAACCGGCGGTAGCCTTCAGCACGCAGCGCATCATCCGATGGCGCCGTATATCGCCCCGTCGATGGATCGTTGAACGCCCCAGTTTCGCCGGTTTCGCCCGGGAGGTTTTCCACTTTCCAGGTGACACCACCTGTTGTACCGTCGGCGGTGAACTCGATCACCTGCCCGCTTGCAACGATGGGTTCCTGAGGGCTTATAACCAGCGTGGTGCGCTTGGGCGCCAGGTTGCCGAGCAGGGTCAAGTCGGTCGGCATGGCCACGTCGCGCGGTTCGACGACGTTATCGCCACGGAAAAGCAAGTTGTTAAGACGCAACGCGTCGATTTCGAACGTGATATTCTTGAAGTCGTCGAATCGCGCTTGATACCGTGGGTGCAGTATGCCCTCCAACTCAGCTTCTATTTCTCTTGCCATGTCACGCCAGCGATCTTTGTCTGAGCCGCTACCAATATCAATGGTAAACTCCGCAGACAAATCGAACTGCTCCAATTCAAAAACCAACTTCGCCTGCCCATCCACCTTCCTGATTACAAACTTAAATCCTACATCAGCCTTTACATCCGCATAGACACCAAACGAGTCTGACCCGCTCCCCCACTTCCCCGTCCAGGTAGCAGCAACCGAACCAATACGCGCGCTCGAAACAAGTGTTCCCTTCAACGACCTCTGCTCGAACAGCAACTCATTGCCGCTGGAAAAAAGTACAGGAGAAAGATTATCGAGTTTCAAATGAGTTTCCCAATACTCCGACCCCATCCCCCCACTTCTTTTTTTTGCCAACGAAACCGTCTCATTGGCGACAACCTCTGAATTGGCCACAAGTTTAAAGCGTTCGCCGGCCAATGCTTCTACATCAAATCGTCCTTTCGTCATTTCGAGCTGTTCAAAACCCAGCTTAAAAATTTGATTGGCCAAGAATTTATTCGAAAAAACCAGGTTACTGGTATACGGCTCTGGGGCCTCAGGCAACATGTACAGCATCGCCGCATCATCATGGGGGTAAGTGCCGGCTTCACTGCCTTTCATGGCAACGAACACAACCACTGCGCCGTCACCATAACCCTCACTGCCGAGCACAGTCGCCCCAGGGGCAGCATGGGTGAGAAGACCAAAGACACCAGGATTGATAGGCGACCCCTCGTCAACGACCATCTCGCTGAGCGGGAATTGGGTGATTCTTTCATTTTTTTCATTCCAGGCGTCGAACACGTTCTGGAAATACAACCCCAAGCGCTGCTTCTCAAACTCAGTGCCCCCTCCACTGAACTGATGGTCGAATGCGTCATTCAAATCAAGCAAGACTTTGCCGCTACTGTCAACCGAGCCTGCCACGGCCTCCAGCCTGATATTCATATCCAGTAAACCGCGCGTGGCAGCGTTATAAACCGTCAGGGCTCCAACGCGCCTGACAGGTTTACCATCGAGGAACTTTTCGCTCACTTCGATGTGCTTACCGCCCACCAAGCGCATCTGCAACTTGCCTTTCGAGTCCTGGATACTTGCGTTTTCGAAAGACAGCCGTGGCTTGTCAAGTATGAGGCCTAGCAAGACATGCTCGATGCCATTACCTACATCAACGCTGCCATCGGGTAGCGCAGGGAAGAACACATCTTCGATATCGACCCGGTCAATGTATTCCTGCGTCAGCAGGGCATTGGTAGCGCTCCGGTCAAACACCAGCAGCGCATCCCACTTCAGGGTTTTTGCACCCTTGTCCATTTCGGCAAGAAACTCCTCAAGCGATTGAGCGCTGATGGCTTGAGTCAGTACAGGAATTTTACTGTTCATCAGAGTTGATCTCCATGTTCCATGTTTTCATTAATGCAACGTCAGGCCGCCGGCGAGCTTGCCCGGCCGGGCCTGTTTCAAATTCGCTTACATTGACTTTTTCGGAGTAAGCAGTAGCGGCCTGAGCGAGTGCCAACTGTCGCCTTTATCGAAACTTACTTTCCCGTTAACGGTGTACTGCCTGTTGTCTTCCAAACCGTTATAAACAGCAACACTCAACCACTGCTGTATCCGTCGATTGCCATGTTCGCCAGCCGTGACAGGCACCCCATTACGTAATACCGCGCCGCTTTCAATGGCCAACGTGAAGGGCTGGCCTGGCGCAGCGAAAGGCCAGAGCAGCGCCCCGGATACCTCGAGCATTGCACCGTTCTGGGTGAGTTTGGAGCGCCGAAGTTCGCCGTTGTTTTCCGCTTGCGGGCACGTGATGTTGCTATCGAAAACCAGCGGCTGGACGCGCAAGTCCACAGCGGTGGAGGGCGCCGAGCGCACGCCATTTTCATCGACAATGTGGTAGAACACGGTGAAACGCCTGCTGTTATTCGCGCCGGGTTGATGCATGTTCGCGGCGACAACGGAGGGGTCTATCTTGAATCGTCGGCCGCCTTCTTCCACCGGTGTGTCGGTAATCTGCTTGCCGTTTTGCTCATAACCGTCCCAGTGAACCTCAAAGTGTTCGCCTGGGCGCAAAGGGATATCAGGCACCGTTACATAAGCCCCGAGAATTGCGTAGTCCGCCAATAGCTTTTGCTTGCCCGGCCCATCCTCTTGGGCACGTTCAATGGCCGGTGCGGCAAGGCTGCGAGCCGTTTCAAACTCGACCTCCAGGCTATCTGAAGTCAACGCATGCCCAGCACGTGCTACCTGGTAGAACACTTGATGGTCACCCGCTACAAGCAGGCTTGCGTCAACCCGAAATACGGTTTCATCGCCTTCCAGGCTACTCGCATCCATGCGAGCAAACTGCACCGCAGGCTCGATCTGGGCGGGGCTTTTCCAGTGCAGCAGCAAGTAGTCGCCCGCTTGAATACCCGGATATGAAGGTATGCGAACAGTTACTCCATTGGGGAACTTGCCAGGGTCGAGCGGTGTGCCCGTAAAGCCATCGACTTTGGGTTCGGGCAACAGGTCGACCGGGCTCGGCGCCCTTGCTACCGCCATTTCCTGCACAGGCGATTCAATTGTTTCACCATTACCGGCCAGCGTGATGGTGTACTGGAACTCCACCCGTCCATCCCGCACGTGCATGAAATGCGACTTGTCGACTTGCCATTGCAGAGGCTCAGCCAGGTTGGTCTCGGTCACTTCGTAAACTTCGCTCGCCGGTGGTATTACTTCCTTGCCAGCAGCCTGAAACTTGCGCGCCACCAGCTCGATGCTGTCGCCAACCTGCAAGGCCCGGTAGCGTGGCGCAAACAGGCGCACACCCTCAGAGTTCAGATCCGAAGCAACAATCACACGATCATGCGACTCACGTGCCTGCGCCACCGATAATGTTTCGGCACTACCACTACGGTCGCGCAAACCCAGGTAACAAAAGACCCGCATTGAATCCGGCGTGGTCTCTGCTGCGTTATCAACCTTATAAGATAAAAATGCCCACCCACCGTCGAAGGGTTCAACAAAACGATTGGTAACGCTTGCCACCATCGTTTTTGTCGTGTCGTAGTCGAAAGGCACTTCACGCATTGCGTCAAGTTCATCAAAAGGGGTGCCGTCTGCAGCGACGCCGCGCCAGATCGGATAAATATGTTGACCAAACCTGATATCCGCATCCGTGATGACAAATTCCAGGTTTGCACCGTTCATGTTTTTGACATCAATTTCACCCCACGCATTTTGCGTTGGGATTTCAGGGGCGGGATTGTGCGGGGACTGTTCAGCCCGCTCTTCCAGTGTGCGTTTGGGCGCCATGAACATACTCCAAGGGGATTCGAGATGCCCTTAGTTGTACGGCTCAACACCGCGGCTGGCTACTGGCAGAAATAACAGGTAGCACTCGCCCGCCAGGCACGCGGGCACCTGTTAATTCTGACAGGTGTCACAGCACGGCAAGTTGAATAAGCTCCAAACAGGCAGCACGCCACCATGGCCCCAGCGATTCACATCGATTCTTTCTTATGTCTGTTTAAATAACCTGAACAGGGAGCCCAAAAAAATGAAGCACTTACATTACCGTCGCCTCGCCGTCACAACGGCCATCAAACGAGCAATGCTGGCTGCACCTTTGCTTTTAAGTGGGGTTGTCGCCCATGCCGCAACCCAGGCGGACCCAACGCCCATCCTCGCGCTATACCAGACAGTGGAGAACAACACCGAACCTGCTTGCGGACTGGAGCTGCCCGCAACGGGCAGCGGCACTACCGTGAAACTGCTACCCAAAAAAGCTTGCCCAGCCAACGCCAGAGAGCCCCACGCAATTCGCATTCGAAACGTGCCGATCAAATCGACATTTCTGCTGACTGATAACGAGCGCTGCGAAAAGGCCAACAGCGCCTGGGTCGAACTCGACACCAGCCGCGCCAACGCTTCGCTGGAAAAACTGGGCATTGACAAGATCTGGACCTACGCGGGCAGCCCGGAGAAACCCGGTTACCTGACCAACAGCGGCCTCGATAGCAATGCACCCAGCCGCGGCTTCAGGATCATCGGTAAAGGCAACCCGGTCGCGCAGGGGGAACTTGCCTGCATCGTGGTTACCATGGCCCCAGGAGGCAATTGATCATGGTCAATTCTTCCGGGATACACAGCAACGCCACCAACTTCCAGAGCTTCGTGCAGAACCATGTCGACCAGCGTACCGGCCAGTACAACCTGGCCATTGACTTGCAAGTGCCTGCCGGCAACGACCTGACCGGCCCCGGCCTGCCCTTGCGCCTGTCGTACAGCCCGTTCGACAACAGTGACTCAGGCTTCGGCACCGGTTGGCAACTGGCGATGACCCGGTACGTGCCCGCCACTCAAATGCTTACCCTGCACACGGGGGAAAGCTTCAAAGTGACAGGTACCGGCCCGCAACCCACAATTCGCGAAAAGAAAATTCACAGTTTCAACTTTTACGACGACGGCGAAAACGGCAATGGCCCATACCGTGTAGAGCACAAGTCCGGCCTTGTGGAGATACTCACTCTGCAAGACGCGGTCAACCCCATCGCCCTGCCCGCCAAGGTCAGGGCGCCCTCCGGCCACGGGCTAACGCTCAGCTACGTCCCTGAGAACCGGCGGCTGGAAAAGATCATTGATGACAATGGCACGCTGCTGCTGGAGTTGAAGTACACCGACGGCAGGGTAACCATCGATACGCACCCCGGCGCCGGTGCCGACAACCTGCCATTCATGCGCTACATGCTGGAACTGAGAAACCGGGCATTGGTGGAGGTAAAACTACCCCCCGAAGTGGGCGGCAACTGGCGTTTCGGCTACACCACAGCCAGGGGCCTGACCTGCCTTGCAAAAGTGTCCACACCTTCAGGCGCCGTGGAGGAGGTGCGCTATGGCGAGAACGACGACCCGGGCCACCTGCTGCCCGGCACGCGACCTCAAAGAGTGCTGCCACGGGTCACCACTCATGAAGTCAAACCTCGCGCCGACCAACCGCCGCTGAAAACAACCTACACCTACACGCACTTCGATGAGCAAAACAACATCGAGGTGGCGCACAGTTTTGTCGGCAGCAACAGCGATGTCAGCTGGCGTGACGACGGCGAGGACAACCTGTACCGGGCGAAATCCAGCTACCGCTACAGCGTCACCGCTCATTACTGGAAAGCGGGCAAAGTCGCGCGCAAACAGACGCAGACATTCAACCGCTACCACCTGTTAACCAAGCAAACGCTTGAAGAAGATGGCCATATCGAAGAGACCGAAACCGTCTTCCATGAAAGCCCTGGCAACAGTTTCGACGATCAACCGCGCTACTTCCAGCTGCCCAAAACCATCACAAAACGCTGGACGCTGCGCGGTGACGCCAGCAAACTGCACCTGGAAACCGCGACCACCGCGTATGACGATTACGGCAACGTCATCGAGGAGCAAGCCCCCACGGGTGTACGCGTCACCTACGAGTACTATGACAAGGACGGCGAGAAGGATGGCGATACCTGGGCCTGCCCGCCCGACCCGCAAGGCTTTGTACGCAACGTCAAATGCAAGACGGTTTACCCCGTGCAGGGTTTGCCCGGCGAAGCCCCCGTCCAACGGACCCGGCTGACCTACAAGGCCTACCCGGCGCTGTCCAGCCTTGGCCAAGCGAGCGAATGGCTTGCACCTTGTGCAGAACAGGTGCTGCAAGTGTTCGATGCCGGCCAGCCCGGTGAGCGCGAACAGCTGCTGATAAAGGTAGAGCGGGCCTACCTGAACATGCCTGACAATGCCTTCCTGCACGGCCGCCCGAGCTACCAGGTGACCACCCGCTACGGTGAAGACAGCACCAACCCGGTACGCCGGGCCATTGAAAGCCGCACTTCACGTATCGAATGGGAGTACCGCAAGGTCGTCGACAAGGAACATGGCCTGGAATACTGGACCGATGAAACCGTGTCCGGCTTCGACCTGATGCAGAAGGCCACGAGCATGGCCGTGTCTGGCCTGCATGGCCAGAGCGTGTACGAAGAAGATGACACGGGTAACAGCATTCGCCGCCGCTACGACCCGCTCGGCCGCGTGATGGAGGAAACCGTGGCGCCAGGCCAGGGCGTGGACGAGGCCAAGGTAATCCATGCCTACGGGCTTGTCACCCATCCTGAAGAAGGCGCTGCCGGGCTGGCCTGGCAGTCAGTCACTGGAAGTACGGGCGTGAGCACCTTCATAACGTTCGATGGCTGCAGCAGGGTGGTGAAAGAAGAGCGCGAAACGGACGCCACCGATACCGCGCCGGGCACTGACAATTCGCGGCAGCGTAAAGTGGTTGCGCAGCGCAAGTACGATGAACTGGGCCAACTGAGCGAGGAAACCGCCTTCGACTACTACGACGGCAAGACCCTGACGCTGACCTCCACCTTCGAATACGATGCCTGGAGCCGGCTGCGCAAGACCACCTTGCCGAACGGCGCTACGCAGCACAGTGAATACTCGCCATTTGGCGAAACAGGCGACATCGTCACCCACTGGGTCGAAACAGCGGACAAACCTGGTGTTCGCCAGCAGCAGCAGGTTACCGAGAGCAATCGCTTCGACAAACTGTCGAGTCGGTATCGGCTGGACGACGCAGGCCAGACCATTGGCCGACACGATTTAAGCTACGACGGCCTTGGCCGCTGCATCAGCGACGATCACACCTTCAAACGAAACGGCAGCCCTGTCAGACGAATCAACAAGTACGCCTACGACGCCGAAGGCCGCGTGACCCGCACCGAACGGCCCGACCAATCGGCAGTGCTCAGCCAGTTCGCGCTGCACAGTGCTGCCCCATTGGCCGAACAACTGCTGGTCGAGCGGCGCAAAGGTGTTGAGCCCACCCTGGCCTGGCAACGGGGTTACGATGGTCTCGACCGGTTGAAGTCGCTGAAGGCTGGTTTGCAACAGGAAACCTACACCTACAAGCGCAACACCTCGCTGATAGAAACCCGCACCACTGCGCAGCGCACCTTCACCTACCACTACCGCCCCACGCGTTCCGCCCAACCCAACCAGATCGACGTTGATGACATAAAGAGTACGACGTTCGATTACAACACCAAAACCTCGGCCATCAGCACGGCCAGCGACGCACAAGGCGAGCACACCTATACCTACACCGATCAAGGCTACCTGCTGAAAACCGAATGGCAGGGCCAGGACGCCGCTGGCCACCACTGCGACTACCGCAATTCGTTCCAGGGCCTGCCATTGGGCTACACCGAAAGTGGCGGCGCGGAGGTGACCCACGACTACAACGAGCTGGGCCAGCTGAAACAGACAAGCCAAGGTAACCTGGTCGCAACGTTCGAATACGACAAGCTCGGGCGACTTTGGAAAACCACGACCCAGGACCTGGCCAACAACCAGATACTGTTGTGCGAGCAGACTTACGACGAAGTTGGTCGCGAGAAAAACCGCGAACAAACGCTCACCCGTCACGACGGCTCCACTGTCACCCAAAGCATCGCGCTGGCGTGGCAGGAAGATGACCAGCTGCGTACCCGCACCCTCACCCGTGACGGCCAACAATTGTTGGTGGAAACTTTCGACTACGATGCACTCGACCGGCTGGAGCAACACCAATGCCAAGGTACTACCCTGCCGCGCAACGCTGCTGGCCGGGCTATCAAGAATCAGTACTTCGTCTACGACGAACTGAACAACCTCATCGAGTGCTACACCGATTTTGCCGACAACGCATCGGACGAAGCCTTCTATACCTACGACGGCTTCATCCTGAAACGGGCGGAGCACTCCCTGCAGCCTGATTATCCGGCCAGCCAGGCGTTCGACCACGATGCCGAAGGCAACCTGTTGAACGACGAACAAGGCAACCAACTGGTGTACGACGACCATGGTCGCCTGAGCGAAGTACAACGGGCCAGCGATGGGCAACCCCTGTATCGCTACCGCTATGACGGCCATAACGACCTGATCGGGGTACGTCATGAGCAAGCCGCGGAAGTGTCGCGCCGTTACCAAGGCTACCGGATAAGCAGTACACGCGATGCCGACTTGCTCACCGAGTACCTGTACGCAGGCGACCGCCCTCTGGGGTTGCAACGCCCAGGCCAAACCGCAGACAACCGGCTGTACGCGACCGACGCGGCAAACAGTGTGGTGGGTGAATGCAGCCGTGATGAACTGCACGATAACGCGTACACCGCCTATGGCGATTCACCGGACAACGACCAACTGGTGGGCCTGCTCGGCTTCAACGGTGAAGCCCGCGAACTAGCCTTGGGCTGGTCGCTGCTGGGGCGCGGCTACCGTGCCTACAACCCTGGGCTGATGCGTTTCCACAGCCCGGACACGGCGGCGCCAGAAGATGCCGGTATCAACCCGTATGTGTACTGCGGCGGCAACCCGGTCAACTGGCACGACCCCAGCGGTCACTACGGCATGCGGCACAGCGCGGAGGCGCCGTACGTTCCGCCCAAACCACTGAAGGCCAAGGCCGACTGGCGATCCTGGCTTGGCGTCGCCCTGGGTGCTGTCTTTGCAGTGGTCAGCTTCATGTTCCTGCCGCCGGTAGGCCTGACCATGGCATTCGCGTTTGGCGCAGCCAGCCTTGCCATTGACGCGGCCGCTACGGCGGTTTCTGTAGGGGCACTGGTAACAGGGAGCGCTGCGGCTAATGACTGGGCGTTCTGGCTGGGGATTGCCAGCGCGCTGAGTACGTTGGGGATCATGGCGTATAGCCGGCTGGGGGTGAAGGGGGTGGGCAAAACCGCCAGTGTTGTTACTAAACCCGACAGTGTATCTCCGAAGAACGTGCCGTTCGTGAAGGCTAAAAAAGGAGATATTAACTTCAAGATGCGTGTCTCCCAAACTGCTCCCGCACGGCTACAAACCAAGCGCAGAATAGCGTTGCCATTTACTGCTGATACTGCCACTCAAACAATGCCCACTGGTATGGGCGTAGACGCGTCTACACAGATGAAGCGTGTAACTTTCTCTGATGCAGACATATTCATCTCGCCACAATCCTCAATCAGTAGCACGGCTTCCACGGCTTCAAATTCTTCAATAGGCTCTTACCGATTAGAACAATTGTTTTCCGAACCTGCTACTTCCATTGCTCCCACACCAGCACCTCCCGGCAAAATGAGTCCCGGTTCCATGCTGGGTTACCAGCTCAATCCCGAAACTAGAAAATGGGAGCCTACATTCCGATCAAGCTATAGGCCTTTTTAGTAGCAACCCAGGCGGCCAGTTCATAAGCTGGCCGCTCTTTGATGAAACCGCCAATACCAAATACGGAATTATCCTGCTTAAAGTCAGAGTTTTCCTACATGCATCACTCGTCCGGGACCGTACCCTGCGCCCTGATTTTTCTCCCGATGAAGCCACAGAGTTCAGTCTCTGACAGAGACAAGGCCCTCAAGCTACAAATCCCCTAGGTGCCTGAGTATGCAAAAAACCAAACAGTGCCGGCAGTTGCCGATTCGCCTTCGCACAACCTTGTTTCTACCCATGGCAAGTTGCAGCCTCTTGTTTTTGCTCACTGATCAGGCCCTTACGGAAGAACGCCCGCTGCAATTCAACCCCAACTTCATGCGCCAAACTCCAGGCCACTCCAGCGACGCCAGCGTTGCCGCCCTGAGCACACTGGCCACCCAAGCTACCCTGGCGCCCGGCCGCTACCAGGTTGAAGTGCTGGTCAACCTGGCCCCAGCGGGCAAGCATGAAATAGATTTCCGTGAACGCAGCGACGGCAAGGGCCTGGAGCCCTGCCTCAGCGCCAGCCTGCTGCGAGAGCTGGGCCTGCGTGAACAGGGCCTGGCCGAGCCACTGCCCAGCGACGAGCGCTGCGTCGACCTGCCCGTACTCGTGCCCGACGCCACCTATGACCTGGACCCCGGCCAACTCCAGCTCGCGCTGTCCATCCCGCAGATCGCCCTGCGCCGCGATGTGGCTGGCAGCGTTGCACCCGAGCGCTGGGACAACGGCATCAATGCCGCCTTCGTCAGCTACCAAGCCTCCGCGCAGCATTTCAGCGGCAAGACCGGCAAATCCAGAAGCAACCAGGACCTGTACCTCAACGGCGGAATCAACCTGGGCGGCTGGCGACTGCGCAGCAGCCAAAGCTGGCGCGACGACGGCGAAGGCCAGGACTGGGTGCACTTCAACACCTACGCCCAGCACGACCTACCCGGCCAATGGGGCACGCTGACCCTGGGCGAAACCTTCAGCAACGGCGATGTGTTCCGCAGCCTGCCTATCAAAGGCGTACAGCTGGCCACCGACATGGGCATGCTGCCCGATGTGATGCAAAGTTACGCGCCAGTGATCCGCGGCGTGGCTCAAAGCCGGGCCAAGCTGGAGGTGCTGCAGAACGGCTACCCGATCTATTCCACCTACGTTGCCGCCGGCCCTTACGAAATCAACGACCTGGGCATCGGCGGCGGCAGCGGCGACCTGGAAATCGTCCTCACCGAGGCCGATGGCCAAGTGCGCCGTTTCATCCAGCCCTACTCCACCCTCAGCAACCTGCTGCGCGAAGGCGTGTGGCGCTACAACCTGGTGGCCGGGCGCTATGACGGCGCCGACGGCATCGACAACCCCGCACTGTGGCAAGCCACCCTGGCCCGCGGCGACCAGTGGGGCACCACCCTGTATGGCGGGCTGTTGGGCAGCGAGTACTACGATGCCGCCAACCTTGGCATCGCTCGCGACTTCGGCACCCTTGGCGCAGTGTCGCTGGACGTGACCCAGGCGCGTACCGACCTCGGCGAGCAAGGCGGCCAGGTGCAAGGGCAGAGTTATTCCGTGCGCTACGGCAAGGCCTTTCAGACCGGCACCAGCCTGCGCTTCGCCGGCTACCGCTACTCCACCGAAGGCTATCGCGAGTTCGACGAAGCCGTGCAGCAGCGCAATGCCTCCAGCCGCTATCAGGGCAACCGCCGCAGCCGCCTGGAAAGCTCGCTCTACCAGACGTTCGGCAACCGCAACTCAATGAGCCTTACCCTTTCCCAGGACGATTACTGGGGCACCAACCGCCAGCGGCGCCAGTACCAGTTCCAGTTCAATACCCAGTACCGCCGGGTCAGCATCAACCTGTACGCCTCGCAGTCGTTGAGTGACGACCGCGGCAGCGACCGTATCGTTGGCTTGGGGGTCACCATCCCGCTGGGCTGGGGCACCTCAACGAGTGCAAGTTTCGATGTGCAGGAAAGCAATGGCCACTTCAGCCAGCGCGCCACCTTGAACGGCGGTTCTCAGGACAACCGCCTGAGCTACCTGGCATCGCTGGCCAACGATGAACAGCAGCACAAGACCGCCTCGGCGTCAGTGGGCTACCAGACGCAGAAGGTAAACGTGGGTGCCGGCTACACCGAAGCGGATGAGTTCCGCAGCGTTTCGGTCAATGCCAGTGGCGCGGTGTTGGCGCATGCCGGCGGCATCGTGCTGGGGCAATACCTGGGCGAGACCACTGCGCTGGTCCATGTGCCCGATGTGCCCGGCGTTGGTGTTGACAACGTGCCCGGTGGTAGCACCGACAGCAGTGGCTACATCCTCGCCCCACACGTGCGCCCCTACCGGGTCAACCAGGTAACCCTGCAAACCGACCAACTCGGCCCGGATGTGGAAATCGAAAACGGCGCCACCCAGGTTGTCCCCCGCCGAGGCGCAGTCGCCCTGGCAACCTTCAAGGCACGCCAGGTCAGCCGCCTGATCCTGACCCTGCAACATGCCGACGGCCGCCCGCTGCCCTTCGGTACCCAGGTCAATGACCAACAGGGCAAGCACCTGGCGGTAGTGGGCCAGGCTGGCCAGGCGCTGATTGCAACAGATGCACAGGCACAAACCCTGGAGGCGCGCTGGGGCGACCGCGCCGAACAGCGTTGCCGGTTGAAAATCGACCCGGCAACCATGCCAGAAGAGCAAGGCTACCGCCTGCAGACCTTGCGCTGCCCTACCCCATGACCCAGCCCGTGCGACGATGCCGCAGGCTTGCAACAGGAACCGACCATGCCCCACTTTTCGCGTTACTTCATCGGCCTCGCTGCTGCGGCGACGATGATGACACTGTCAAGCCAGGCCCATGCCCTGGGATGCGAATGGCCAACCACCGCAGGCCCGTTGCAGTTCACGCACAACCTCGCCGGTGTGAGCTGGGTGGCACGCGATGCACCCGTGGGTAGCAAAATCTACTCAGCCACTACCACTGGCGTACGAGGCCCCGGCTTTGCCTTGAAGTGCGACAACGACGGGACACTAAGCCTGACCGCGAATATGGGGACGCCATTACCTGTCGCCCCCGGTACCTTTCCCCCCGTCGACGGGAAGGATGTGACGGGCAAAGTGCTACAAACCACCATTCCGGGCGTAGGCCTGTATCTGGAGCTGGGCGGCTTCCTCAACGCAACGTCCAGCAACTCGTTCCAGGCAAACGACGGTGGTATCGGCGCCGTTCCCTATGTGGGTGAAAACCAGAGGAACATGAGGCCCACGTTCATGGAAATGACCAATCTCACCATCAAGTACATGGCCTTGATCAAGACCGGCCCCATACCGCCTGGCGTAAGTTCATTCAACCAGGAGGTCGTCAGGGGTGTCATCAGCGATGTAGGGGATGCCGTAAGACTGAACCTGGGCGGGCAAGTCCAGCAGGCTCAGTGCACGCTCAGGGCCGATGCCGTCAGTGCCAACCCGGTACAACTTGGCACCCACGAGATTGCCGACTTCACAGGCCAGGGCAGCACCAGCGATCCGGTTGATTTCTACATTACCCTCAACGACTGCGAGGACGACCCGGCAGGCAGCGTTGCCCGCGCGTTCATGCGCCTGGACGGCGTGGACGGCTCGGTGCCGGTGGACCGTGACCTGGGATTGTTCACCCTGACCACCGGCTCGAGCGCCAGCGGCATCGGTATCCAGGTGACGCGCAGCGACAATACCCCACTGAAACTCGAAGAGTTCGTGGATATGGTGCCCCTTAGCCCCGGCATTACGCGCCTCGATCTTCGTGCCCGGTATTACCAGACCCAAGCAACGGTGACACCCGGCGAGGCCAAAGGCGCATTGAACTTCACCATCGAATACCGCTAAAGGGCGGCCATGGCCGGGTAGCCATGGCCCCGCAATTTCGCAGGCAAAAAAAACGCACCAAAGGAACTTATAATTCCTTGGTGCGTTTTGTATTGGAGCGGGAAACGAGACTCGAACTCGCGACCCCGACCTTGGCAAGGTCGTGCTCTACCAACTGAGCTATTCCCGCA
>NZ_CDRVFO010000021.1:0-103575 GCF_977070485.1 Lelliottia jeotgali | reverse complement strand
GCGAATCATACAGCGTTTAGAAGCGCTGTCAACCACCATTTTAACCGCTATCGATCAGTCGATCGAAGCACCTCCAGCACTACCTGGATTAAGCAACTCGTTGAATTTCAAAGAGTTTCTCGTTCCGACTACGCTGGAAGTGGGGCGCATTATAAGGGGATTCGAACGCCCGTCAAGGCTTTAATTCAAGAAATTGAAATATAGGTGGAAATAGCCCTAAGCGTACCTGGTGTGGGCCGCTATCCTTCAAGCGCCTACGAAGCCACCCTTCCCCGCCGCCCCATAATGCGAGGCACTCGCCGCGCCACCGCCGGCACTCGCAGCACCATCAAGAAACCACCAATGACCGCGTAGATCGCCCACTCGCGCAGATCGGAGCGCACAATCCAAAGAAAATGCAGCAGGCCCAAACCGAGAATCACATATACAAGCTTGTGCAGTTTCTTCCAGCGCCCGCCCAAGCGGCGCTGACTGTAACGATTGGAAGTCACCGCCAACGCCAGCAAACCAATGAAGCCGAGCGCACCCACAATAATGTACGGCCGCTTGCGCAGCTCGACGGCAAACTGCCCCCAATCCAGCCCCAGGATAAAGAACAGGTAGCAGAGCAGGTGCAACACGATATAGGCAAAACACCACAACCCCAGTTGCCGGCGCACAACGATCCACCCCGACCACCCTGTCAGCTTTTGCAGCGGCGTCATACTCAGCGTGATCAAAAGGAAGATCAACGCCCCCAGCCCAAGCCGATCCATAAGAATCTTCCCCGGGTCCGGTCCAAGCAGGTTCATGGCCGCCTCATACAACCACCACAGCGGAAACAGACAACCGACTATAAAGATAGCCAGGCGCAGCCAGGGATAACGCATCAATAGTTCTTCCGCAGGTCGAGGCCAGCGTACAGCGACGCCACTTCATCGGCGTAGCCATTGAACATCTGTGTCTGTCGCACGTTGGGACTGAACAGGCCACTGGGTAGCCGCCGCTCGCGCGCCTGGCTCCAGCGCGGGTGATCGACCTCGGGGTTCACGTTGGCATAGAAACCATATTCATCAGGCGCAAGACTCTCCCAGGTCGTGCGCGGCCGTTCGGCCACCAGGCTGATCCGCACGATCGACTTGATGCTCTTGAACCCGTACTTCCACGGCACCACCAGGCGCAGAGGCGCACCGTTCTGGTTGGGCAACTCACGCCCATACATGCCGACCGCCAGGATGGCCAGCGGGTTCATCGCCTCATCCAGGCGCAAGCCCTCCTCGTACGGCCAATCGATCAACGCGAACCCCGAACGCTGCCCGGGCATATGTTGCGGATCCTGCAGGGTCTCGAACCGTACATAGCGCGCCTTCGAGGTCGGCTCAACCTGCTTGAGAACTTGGGCCAGGGGAAAGCCCAGCCAGGGGATGACCATTGACCAAGCCTCCACGCAGCGTAACCGATAGATACGCTCCTCAAGCGCGTAGGGTTTGACAAAGTCTTCCAACGCATAGCGCCCGGGCTTGCCAACCTCGCCATCGACCACCACCGACCAGGGTTCGGTCTTCAGGCTCCCGCCATTGGCGGCCGGGTCGCCTTTATCAGGCCCGAACTCATAGAAGTTGTTGTAATGGGTGGCATCCTTGAAGGGCGTGATCGCCTCGTCCTTTACAGTCACCGCTTGCCAGCGCGTGTCAGGCAGCTTGCTGGTGAACCATGCCGGTGCGTTGCCTGCCTCGACATCTGCGTAACGCGATGCTTGGGCCGCGCGCGCAGCGAAAGGCATCGCACCCAGCGCAACGCCGGCCATGGAGCCACCCAACAGGGTACGACGGGAAAGGTAGATGCTTTCGGGAGTGATCTCCGACGCGTTGCAATCGGAAGACCTGGGAAGCTTTATAAGCATGACGGCTCCACAGCACTGGTTAACGGATGTACCAGTAAGACTGTGAAGCCGCAGGGTTATTCCATCATTAAATCATTCAGGATTTACGATGACGCCCTTTGAGCAGGAACTGGATCGGGCCGGAAGCGGCGTAGGCAAGGAAAATCAGCAGCAAGATGCGCGGCGGGTCGCTGAATACCACGGCAAACACCAGCACCACCGCGAGGATCGCCACGAACGGCACGCGGCCCTTGAGGTCGAGCTCCTTGAAGCTGTTGTACTTGATGTTGCTGACCATCAACATACCGGCTGCGGCAACCAGCAGTGCCACCAGGAACGACAACTTGGACCCCTGGATACCATAGTCGCTGAAGGCCCATACGGTACCGGCGACCACACCAGCGGCAGCCGGGCTGGCCAGGCCGATGAAGTAGCGCTTGTCGGCAGTACCGACCTGGGTATTGAAACGCGCCAGGCGCAGCGCGGCACCGGCCACATAGATGAAGGCGACCATCCAGCCGACCTTGCCCATGTCGCCCAGCGCCCAGCCAAAGGCCAGAAGGGCCGGAGCCACGCCGAAGGCGACCATGTCCGACAACGAGTCGTACTCGGCTCCAAAGGCGCTCTGGGTGTTGGTCATACGGGCGACACGGCCATCGAGGCCGTCGAGCACCATGGCCACGAAAATGGCAATGGCGGCAAAGGCAAAGTACTTGCTCGCCTCGCGCGGGTCACCAGCACTGAGGGCGCTCTGCGCGCTCATCGAGTTGATGATGGAATAGAAACCGGCAAACAGGTTGGCGGTGGTGAACAGATTGGGCAACAGATAGATACCGCGATGGCGCACTTTGCGCCCTTCGGCATCATGCCCTTCTTCAACGTGCTCATCGACAGGTAGCAGGCTTTCGGCGTCGGAGGGCTTGTTCGGCTCTTCGGGACGTTCGCTCATGGAGGGTACCTTGCAACAGGATGGAAAATGTTCGACACGGGCCCGCGAAACAGGTTCTGACGGCAGGCCACTGGTCTGCTTTATACCAGAAGCTGAATGCCAGAACGAAAAAACGCGGCCGAAGCCGCGTTTTTCATCATTCGATAAGACTCAGTTCTTGGTCTTGTCGACGATTTTGTTAGCCGAGATCCACGGCATCATCGAACGCAGTTGCTCGCCGATGACTTCGATACCGTGAGCGGCGTTGTTGCGACGCTTGGCGGTCATCGATGGGTAGTTGGTGGCGCCTTCGGAGATGAACATCTTCGCGTACTCGCCGTCCTGGATGCGCTTCAGAGCGTTGCGCATGGCCTTGCGGGATTCTTCGTTGATGACTTCCGGACCGGTGACGTACTCACCGTATTCGGCGTTGTTGGAGATCGAGTAGTTCATGTTGGCGATACCGCCTTCGTACATGAGGTCGACGATCAACTTCAGCTCGTGCAAGCACTCGAAGTAGGCCATTTCCGGCGCGTAGCCAGCTTCAACCAGGGTTTCGAAACCGGCTTTGACCAGCTCGACGGTACCGCCGCACAGAACAGCCTGCTCACCGAACAGGTCGGTTTCAGTCTCGTCCTTGAAGGTGGTTTCGATGATGCCGGTACGGCCGCCACCAACGCCCGAAGCGTAGGACAGGGCGACGTTCTTGGCGTTGCCGGAAGCGTCCTGGTAGATAGCGATCAGGTCAGGGATACCGCCGCCTTTGACGAACTCGGAACGCACGGTGTGGCCCGGGGCCTTCGGCGCGATCATGATTACGTCGAGGTCGGCACGTGGAACGACCTGGTTGTAATGGATCGAGAAACCGTGGGAGAAGGCCAGGGTGGCGCCCTTCTTGATGTTCGGCTCGATTTCGTTCTTGTACAGAGCGCCCTGGAACTCGTCCGGGGTCAGGATCATGACCAGGTCGGCAGCAGCGACGGCGGTGGCAACGTCGGCCACTTTCAGGCCGTGGGCTTCAGCCTTGGCAACGGTAGCCGAACCTTTACGCAGACCGACGGTAACGTCTACACCGGAGTCCTTCAGGTTGCACGCTTGGGCGTGGCCCTGGGAACCGTAACCGATGATGGCGACTTTCTTGCCCTGGATGATGGAAAGGTCGCAGTCTTTATCGTAGAAAACTTTCATGAAATACCCCTGGTTATATCTCGGCCCCTGCGGAGCCATCGCTAATTTTTGAATTTAGATGCTGAGCACTTTGTCGCCACGGGCAATGCCGGTGACGCCGCTGCGCACGGTTTCGAGAATCGATGCAGTGCCGATGGCCTGGATGAAGCTGTCCAGTTTGTCGCTGGTACCACTGAGCTGCACGGTGTACACGCTGGCGGTTACGTCGACGATCTGGCCACGGAAGATATCCGTGGTGCGCTTGATCTCGGCACGCTGGGCACCGGTGGCCTTGACCTTGACCAGCATCAGTTCACGCTCGATGTGAGCGCTTTCCGACAGGTCGACAAGCTTGACCACTTCGACCAGCTTGTTGAGGTTTTTGGTGATCTGCTCGATCACTTCGTCATGGCCAACGGTGGTCAGCGTCAGACGCGACAGGGTCGGGTCTTCGGTGGGCGCCACGGTCAGGCTTTCAATGTTGTAGTTGCGCTGGGAGAACAGGCCGACCACGCGGGACAAAGCACCGGGTTCGTTTTCCAGCAGCAGGGAAATGATGTGCCGCATATCAGGTACGCTCCGTCTTGCTCAGCCACATGTCACGCATCGAGCCATCCTTGATCTGCATCGGATAGACGTGCTCGGTACGGTCGACCGCGATGTCGATGAACACCAGGCGGTCCTTCATCGCGAAGGCTTCTTCGAGCTTCGGCTTGAGGTCCTTCAGGCTGGTGATGCGGATACCCACATGGCCATAGGCCTCGGCCAGCTTGATGAAGTCAGGCAGCGACTCGACATAGGAGTGCGAGTGACGGCCGTTGTAGGCCATGTCCTGCCACTGACGGACCATGCCCAGCACGCCGTTGTTCAGGTTGACGATCTTCACCGGCAGGCCGTACTGCATGCAGGTGGACAGTTCCTGGATGTTCATCTGGATGCTGCCTTCGCCAGTCACGCAGGCCACGTCCTGATCCGGGAAGTTGAGCTTGATGCCCATAGCCGCAGGGAAACCGAAGCCCATGGTGCCCAAGCCACCGGAGTTGATCCAGCGGTTCGGCTTGTTGAAGCGGTAGTACTGCGCCGCGAACATCTGGTGCTGACCGACGTCGGAGGTGACGAAAGCATCGCCGTTGGTCACTTCGCACAGGGTCTCGATGACGGTCTGTGGCTTGATGACGCTGCCGTCGCCCTTGTTGTAGGGGAACAGTTCGCCATTACCGCGCCACTCGTCGATCTGCTTCCACCAGGCTTCGGCCGCGGTCTTGTCTGGCTGCTCGCCGATTTCCTTGAGGATGCCGAGCATCTCGCTCAGCACGCTGTCGACCGGGCCCACGATCGGCACGTCGGCCTTGATCATCTTGGAGATCGACGCCGGGTCGATGTCGATGTGAATGATCTTGGCATTCGGGCAGAACTTGGCCGGACCATTGACCACGCGGTCATCGAAGCGCGCGCCGACCGCGAAAATCACATCGGCATTGTGCATGGCCATGTTGGCGGTGTAGCTGCCGTGCATACCGAGCATGCCGAGGAACTGGCGGTCGGTACCCGGGAAGCCGCCAAGGCCCATCAGGGTATTGGTGACTGGCAGGTTCAGCGACTTGGCAATTTCGGTCAGCGCTTCGGAGCCACCACCTAGAATCACACCCCCACCGGCATAGACGATCGGACGTTTGGCAGCCAGCAGCATCTCGGCAGCCTTGCGGATCTGGCCGGAGTGGCCACGCACTGCCGGGCTGTAGGAGCGCAGCTTGACCTTCTTCGGATAGACGTATTCGAACTTCTCGGCCGGGTTGGTCATATCTTTTGGGATGTCGACCACGACCGGGCCAGGACGGCCGGATTGCGCCAGATAGAAGGCTTTTTTCAGAACTTCAGGGATCTCGGTAGCGTGTTTGATCATGAAGCTGTGCTTCACGATCGGCCGCGAGATACCGATCATGTCGGTTTCCTGGAAGGCATCGGTACCCACCATGGTGCTAGGCACCTGGCCGGACAGGATGACCATCGGAATCGAGTCCATGTAAGCGGTGGCAATACCGGTGATGGCATTGGTCGCGCCCGGGCCGGAGGTTACCAGCACCACACCGGCCTTGCCGGTGGCGCGGGCGTAGCCGTCCGCCATATGGGTAGCAGCCTGCTCGTGACGAACCAGGATGTGCTCGACTTCCGGTTCTTTGAACAGGGCGTCGTAAACATGCAGGAGAGCACCACCAGGGTACCCGTAGATGTGCTTAACGCCTTCGTCACGCAAGAAGCGGACGACCATCTCAGCGCCAGATAAAAGCTCCACGTTGTTCACCTCTAAAACGCCAGAATACCGTCCCTAGTGGACGGGTCTTAATAGGTTTACTGCCAAGCAGAGCATGAGCGAACGTCAGCACTGACTGAGCAAGTATTGGGAGCGCCCCAGAGTGTTGCGGGGTTATCCCACCCAGCGCGAGGTAACGCGTTGCGGGGTGTAACAGGTCGGCGCGGGTGTGCGCCTCATGATCTGCTTAGCGGGTCTGCTTCTGGCAGTCCCTCTAAAGCGGAATCTGGATTCTTGTGATTTGGCGGCTACAAGTCAAGAAAAATTATTGCCAATTTTTCCTCAAGATGAATTCTTGCCACCACTAAAAACCAACACAGCAGCAGCAAAAATAACTTTTCTAAAAAAAAGAGCCACAATCTGCGGCCCTTGAAGGAAAAATAGAAGAAATCAGGCTCAAGCAGCGATCAATTGATCGAACTCTGCCAGCAGGCGCCGCAACTCACGACTCTGCTCCGGCCGATCGACGAACACCGTCTCGGCCATCACCAGAATGCTTGAGGCGTTGGGCAGCGGTTGACCAAGCTCGATGATGATCTTCATGCGCGGCAGAAATATCCACTGCAGCCACTGCTCGAAGCTCATGCTATCGACCGCAAAAGGCACCGTGCTGGCCAGAGCCTCATCGCTTGGCGGCTCGTCAGCCCACCAACCCTGCACGATCAACTCGCGCTCAATGAGCAGCAGGTGGTCGGCGATATCCAGAATACGCTGCTCGATCATCAGGAGTTGACCCGCGCTTTTTGCCGGGCCAGCGCTGCGCCGGCGCTGTCACCCTGTTTCTCACGGGCCTGGGCGATGGTATTCCACAGCTCGGCCTGAAGGTCAGGGCGACCATTGGCATAGGTCAGGGCACGGCGCGCCAACTGCTCGGCCTGCGCCGCATCGC
Organism: Lelliottia jeotgali; assembly: GCF_977070485.1. Classification (NCBI taxonomy): domain Bacteria; kingdom Pseudomonadati; phylum Pseudomonadota; class Gammaproteobacteria; order Enterobacterales; family Enterobacteriaceae; genus Lelliottia; species Lelliottia jeotgali. The sequence continues at coordinate 96,419 of NZ_CDRVFO010000021.1, read as the reverse complement.
CTTGGGACAGGCGCACCTGCGCCAGACGGAACAGTACCTGCGGCTCACGCGGGGCGATGCGCTGGGCACGCTCCAGGCTCGAGGCTGCACCGTTGAAGTCGCCACTGCCCTGTTGCGACTGGGCAGTGGTCAACAGTGCCAGCACCGGGCCATCGAGCTGCTCGTCAGCCGAGAGCCCCCCGGATGCAGCACTGCTGCGCGGAATGCCGGTCGGCGCGCTGGCAGCGGCCGGGGCACTGTTCATCGACGCGATGTCGAACGGTTCGTCGGCGATCGGGTTAGGGTTGGTCGCCATCGGTGCAGATGTGCCAGGGCCAGTGGTAATCGGCGTGGTGCTGATCGGGGCCACGCCATTGCCTGCGGGGAACGTCTGAATGCCCGTGGCACCGGCGCCTTGCGGAATCATCACGGTTACGCCGGAGTCCTCGGGCAGGGTCTGCGCTTGCGATGTGCCGTTACTGATGCCGGCCGCCGAGCGGTTGGCCGTCACGCGTTCGCTGTTGGACACCCGTGTGCTCGAGTCCACAACCGGGATGTTGCCACGCTGAACGCTTGAACAGCCCTGCAGCACCACCAGTGCCGTCACGGCAGGAAACCACCACTTTTTCACTTCACACCTCATCAATGCTGCCAGGGCTTAATTCATCCAGCCTTTGACCCAGTCCATGACCGATTCTGCCGGATTCTGCTCGCCGCCACAGATCGCGCCGGCGGGCGGTTCGCTCCCGCGAATATACGGCATCTGCACCGCTCCCGGACAGCTTGCGTCGGAACCCTGCCCACTGTAGGGGTCGATCCAGGCCTGTACAACGTTGTCCGGTTGCGGCATGTCCAGCGGCAGCGGGTCAGCCTTCTTCATGAAGCTGGTCCACACCTGCAGTGCGCCAGTGGCACCGGTGAACGGTGTCTTGCCGTTATCGTCTCGGCCCATCCACACCACCGCCAGCAGGTCCTGGCTGAAGCCTGAGAACCAGCTGTCACGCGAGTCGTTACTGGTACCGGTCTTGCCCGCCAGGGTCAGCGACCTGGGCAGCACGTTGTACACGGAGCGGCCGGTACCTTCGCGCATCACCCGCTGCATCGCGTTCTGTACCAGGTAGATGGAGCCCGGATCGAAGGTCTGCTGGATCTGGAACGGGTAACGCTTGAGCGGCTCACCTTCGGCGGTGAGCACACTGCGGATACCGCGCATCGGCGTATTGAAACCGCCATTGGCGATGGTCTGGTACATGGTCGCCACTTGCATCGGCGACATGCCACCAGCCCCCAGCAGCATTGCCGGGAACGCTGGCCAGTCGACATTGACCCCGAGCCGGCCGATGGTCTTGATGACGTTGGGCACACCCACTTCCAGGCCGATCTTGGCGGTCGACAGGTTGTAGGAGTTGGCCAGCCCCTGGTACAGGTAAATGGTGCCATGCGGGCGGCGGTCATAGTTTTGCGGGCGCCACACTTGGCCATTGGCGCCCTTGACCGAAAACGCCTCGTCCTGCACCCAACTGGTAAGGGTGTACTTGCTCGGCTGCTCCAGCGCGGTCAGATACACCGCCGGTTTGACCAGCGAGCCAATCGGCCGCACGGCATCGATGGCACGGTTGAAGCCGGCGAATCCGGCCTGACGACTGCCGATAAGCGCCTGCACCTCACCTGTTTCCGGGTTGGTCACGACCATCGCCGACTCGACCTCGTCAGCGCCTTTGCGCCCTGACAGACGCTTGAAGGTCTCATTCATCGAGGTTTCGGCCTTCATCTGCAGGATCGGGTCGAAACTGGTGAAGATGCGCAGGCCCTCTTCAGTCAAGTCTTCATCGCGATAGTCCTGGCGCAGCTGACGCTTGACCAGGTCGAGGAAGGCCGGGAACGAACTGTCGGCCAGGCTGCCTCGCTTGGTCACGCCCAGCGGCATCTTCTTCGCCGCATCGACCGCTTCCTGGCTCGCAACGCCCTGCTCGGCCACAAGGTCCAGGACCAGGTTACGCCGCGCCAGAGCCCGTTCGGGGTGGCGACGCGGGTTGTAGTAGGAAGGCCCTTTGACCATACCCACCAACAGGGCGATCTGGTGCAATTTGAGTTCCGACAGCGGTTGGCTGAAGAAGAACTGGCTGGCCAGGCCAAACCCATGCACGGCGCGCTGCCCATCTTGGCCGACGAATACCTCGTTGAGGTAGGCCTCGAGAATTTCACGCTTGTCGTAGTGCATCTCCAGCAGTACGGCCATCATCGCTTCGGTCAGCTTGCGGCTGAGTGTGCGCTCGCTGGTCAGGTAGAAGTTCTTCACCAACTGCTGGGTCAGGGTACTGCCACCCTGGCGCATGGTACCGGCGGAAGTATTGACCCAGATTGCGCGAGCGATGGACTTGGGCGACACGCCGAAGTGGCTATAGAAGTCTCGGTCTTCCGTTGCCACCAGGGTTTCGAGCAAGTACGGCGGCACCTGATCGATCTTGATCAGGATGCGGTCCTCAAGGTTCTTCGGGTAGATGCCCCCGATCATCAACGGCTCGAGGCGCACCACATCCAGCTTGCCATTGTTGGCGCCGGACAGCCCGGCAACGTAGTCGCCGGAGAAGCGCACACGCACGAACTGCGCGGGTTCCATACCCTCGTAAAACTGGAAGCCGCGGGTGTTGAGGTCGACGGTGTTACCGTTGACAGCCGCAGCGCCCGGGCCATTGGCCGCGCTTTCACGCCGGTAGCCGAGGGCATCGAGTTCGGTGAGGAAGTCGTTCTTGCTCAGCTTCTGGCCGACGAACAGCTCCAGCGGCCGGGCGTACACCTTGGCAGGGATGGTCCAACGCTTGCCGGAGAACTTCTCCTGGACGACAGCATCGAGGTAAACCGCGAAGCCGGCAATGATCACCAGGCCGACCAGGCTGAGCTTCAACGCCCAGCCCAGCCAGGCGCGCGAGCGGCCGGTCGGGCGTTTCTTAGGAGTACGGGAATTTCGGGTTCGAGTCATGGCGGCGGATTATACGCACTTTGTAAAGGCTGGGCAGGCGCCCTCTGGCGGTATGCAGGGACGGCACCATTGACCATAATGGCGCCTTCGAATTCCCTGCCCCCGGAAGGATTTCCCGTGAGCCAAGCCTTGATCAAAGCGTTGCAGAACCCTGCCCTCTACCCTCACCCCGTGGACGGGTTCCAACTCATCGAGACGCACATCTCCTGGGTCCTGCTCACTGGCGAATACGCCTACAAGATCAAGAAGCCGATGAATTTCGGCTTCCTCGACTTCACCGGGCTTGATCAGCGCCAGCATTTCTGTAACGAAGAGTTGCGCCTGAACCAGCGCCTGACGGACGGTCTGTACCTGGAAGTGCTGCCGATCACTGGCAGCGCCGAAGCACCTCAGCTTGGCGGTGAAGGTGCGGCGATCGAGTACGCGCTGAAAATGCGTCAGTTCCCGCAGGGGCAGATGCTCAACACCCTGCAGGCTAACGGTGAACTGAATGCCGGCCACATTGACCAGATGGCCCGGCAGATCGCCGAATTCCACCTGCAGACTCCGAAAGTGCCCGCCGAGCAGCCATATGGCTCTCCTGAAAGTGTCATGGCCCCGGTCGAGCAGAACTTCGAGCAGATCCGCCCGTTCCTCAGTGACAAGGCCGACCTGCAGCAGCTAGACAATCTTCAGGCCTGGGCGCGCAGCAGTTTCGAGCGTCTTGAAGGCCTGTTCGCGGCGCGCAAGGCCAATGGTTTCACACGCGAATGCCATGGCGACATTCATTTGGGTAACGCTACGGTGATCGATGGCAAGGTCGTGATCTTCGACTGCATCGAGTTCAACGAACCGTTCCGCATGACCGACGTCTGGGCCGACACCGGTTTCCTCGCCATGGACCTGGAAGACCGTGGTCTCAAATGCCTGGCTCGGCGCTTTGTCAGCCAGTACCTGGAACTGACCGGCGACTATGAAGGCCTGGAAGTGCTGAACTTCTACAAAGCCTACCGCGCTCTGGTCCGGGCAAAGATCGCCCTGTTCAGCATGCCGGCCGATGCCGATGGCGTACAGCGCGCCACCAGCCTGCGCACCTACCGCAACTACGCCAACCTGGCAGAAAGCTACAGTGCCATCCCTTCGCGCCTGCTAGCCATCACCCATGGCGTCTCGGCCGTGGGCAAGAGCCACGTCGCCATGCGCCTGGTCGAAGCCTTGGGCGCCGTGCGCGTGCGTTCGGATGTGGAGCGCAAGCGCCTGTTCGGTGAACAGCAAAAAGCCGAAGCAGGCCAACTGCAAGCCGGCATCTACGACAACGATGCCAGCACCGCCACTTACCAGCGCCTGCACCAGCTTGCCGCGACAATCCTGCGCGCAGGCTTCCCGGTAGTGCTCGATGCCACTTACCTCAAGCACGAACACCGCAAGGCCGCAGCCGAGGTTGCGAGCGGTACCGGCGTGCCATTGCTGATCCTCGATTGCCAGGCACCGGAGGCGGTCATCGCCAGTTGGCTGGAGCAGCGCCAGGCCCAGGCTAGCGACCCGTCGGACGCCACCCTGGAAGTGGTCAAGGCACAACAGGCCAGCCGTGAGCCGTTGGATGATGTGGAACTGCAGCAGAGCACGCGCGTTGATACTCAGGATGCCAGCAGCATGGACCAGGTGATCGATCAGATCCGTCAGCGTTTGCCAGGTCTTTAAACTCAACGCAATTCGGGCCGGCGATTGGCCGGCCCGAACACCTCCCTCCGGCGCAGACAGGGCATCTCGTCGCCCCCGATGGCAAAAGGCCGCGCATTTTCCAACCCCCGCTACACTCCTCTCTGACCTGCTCGCGATTTATCCCTAAGACCCGTTCAGCCATCGCAAGGAGGCTCGATGAACGATGAATTGCAGCATCTGAAGAATCTTGGAAAGACCTCCGCGCAGTGGTTGCATGCGGCCGGTATCCACAGTGCATCGGATTTGCGTCGACTCGGCGCGGTAGGTGCGTACCAGGCCGTGAAAACCCGAGGATTCCGGGCGTCGAAGGTGTTGCTGTACGCCATTGAAGGCGCGCTGCTGGACATGCACTGGAACGATTTGCCAGCCGAGCGCAAGCAAGCGCTCAATCAACAACTCGATGCGAAATGCCCTGCGCAAAAAAATGCGAAATAAACATCAGATGGGGATTGACGCAGTAATGAGAATCGTTATGATTATCACAACTGGTCGCGAGACTGGTTGGGTAACCTGAAAGCCCCTGGTTCGGACTCTCAGATTATCTCCTCATCAGGCTAATCACGGTTATTGACCCGGCATTTTTTGCCGGGTCTTTTTTTGCCTGTCACTGCCTCTTCAGCGCCCGCGCTTCCCCGCCTAATTACGCAACGCTGCGCAATAATCCTGCTCCGGCGTCGCGGCTGTATACCAAACAAAATCTGCCATCCCCGCACTGACCTGCTGACCAACCTCGGCCAACAGCAGCACCTTGCTCTGCCCCTCTGCACCCAGGTCGGCAAGGTGTAATGGCACGCCCAAGTCCTTGCGTGCGTGGAATGCACCGGCAAACACCAAGGCCGGCTGCGGCGCCGAGAGCAGCCGCTCGGCAATGCGCCGGTCACGTTGTTGCTGAACGGCCAGCATGGCCGGCAACTGGCTCTCGGGGAGCAAATTACAGTGCCCGGCCCTCACCTGCTCGAGCAATGCCGCCTTTACTGACGGGGCATTGGACTGCGCCCCCGGCACCGCCGCCGCCTGCCGATAGGCTTGGCGAATTTCGCCAGGCGACAGGTTGGCGGCCAGAAGGGGAATATGGTTACCCAGTGCTTCCCGTACGATCGGCCCGTACAGCTGCCAGTCCCAGCCCTCCTGCCACGCCAGGGCCTTGGGCAGGTCCTGCGGCAACCGGGCCTGGCCTTCAACCGCATCGACCCGTGACTGTTGCTCCGGTTGCAGCATTTCCAGAAGCAGGCTGCCCTGCGCTCGCCGGGCCTGCATCGCGCGCATCAACCAAAGTTGCAAGGCGTGATGGTCGGCATTGTCATGCTTTTCGCCTACCAGCACTCGCGGTACGCCAACCAGTTGCTCGACCAGCTGTTCCGGGCTGATGACCTTGCCGCTGGCCAGATCGTGGATTTGCCCCAGCTCTGCGCTGTCACGCCCCTCGCTACTCTGCCAGGCGGGTAACGGCGGAAAGCTGGCCTGGCAGCCCCCCAACGCCAGCAACAAGCCCAGCAACGCGCCGGACAGTACTGAATGATGCATGGGCAACGCCTCCTAGCGGGTAATGATCAGCGGATGCCCACGTTCCGGATGGGCCTGTACCAATACGTCAATGCCGAACACGGCCTTGAGCGCCATAGGCGTCAATACCTCCTGCGGCGACGCCAGAGCATGGGCACGGCCGCCTTCGAGCAACAGGACACGATCACAGTAGCGCGCCGCCAGGTTCAGGTCATGCAGGATCACCAATACCGCTGCGCCGCGATCGGCAAAACTGCGCACGGCTTGCAAGGTGGTGTGCTGGTGCAAGGGGTCGAGCATCGAGGTCGGCTCGTCAAGCAACAGCGTACTCCCCTCCTCACCCGGCCACAGCTGAGCCAGTACGCGGGCCAGATGCACCCGTTGCCGCTCCCCGCCCGACAACGCCAGGTAACTGCGCCCCAGCAGGTGCCAGGCATCCGCTGCGCGCAAAGCCGCCTCAACGATCTCGGCGTCACGTAGCTGGCCGCTGTCATGCGGCATTCGCCCCATGCCCACCACTTCCTCGACCCTGAACGCAAAGCCCAGGCTGGACACCTGCGGCAACACCGCCAGGCGCCTGGCCCGAGCCTGCCCGGGCCAATCGGCCAACGGCCGGCCCTGCAGCGTCACGCTTCCTTGGCCGGGCGACAGCTCGCCACACAGCACGCCCAGCAGGCTGCTCTTGCCGGCACCATTCGGGCCGAGCACGCCCATGACCTGGCCCGGGTGCAATTGCAAGTGGATGTCATGCAGTACTTCATTCCCACCACGACGCAGGTACAGGCCCTCGACTTGCAACATCAACTGCGCCCTCTGATCAGCAGAACCAGGAAAAACGGCGCACCGATAAATGCCGTGACGATACCGATCGGCAACTCGGCCGGCGCCAGCGCCAACCGTGCCACCAAGTCGGCGAGCAGCATCAGCACGCCGCCGGCCAAAAGCGAGGCGGGCAACACCACGCGGTGATCAGGCCCGGCCAGCAAGCGCACCAGGTGCGGTACCACCAGGCCGATGAAGCCGATAAGCCCAGCCGCCGCCACGGCCGCTCCCACACCCAAGGCCGTGCAGAACACCAACTCGCGCTTGAGCCGCTCCACCTCGATCCCCAGGTGCCGCGCCTCGGACTCGCCCAGCAGCAAGGCATTGAGCGCCCGCGCCCGGCGCGGCAACCACAGCGCGACGCTTGCGGCAACGATCAGTAACGGCCAAAGCCGGTCGTAGCTGGCACCATTGAGACTGCCCAGGTTCCAGAAGGTCAGCGTGCGCAGGGTGGCGTCGTCGGCCAGATAGGAAAACAGGCCAACCGCCGCGCCCCCCAGCGCGGTCATGGCTACACCGGCCAGCAACATTGTGGCCACATTGGTCTGCCCGTCGCGCCGCCCAAGGCGATACACCAGCGCGGTGACCCCGAGGCCTCCGACGAAGGCGCACAGTGACAATAAGTAAGGTGCGAAAGCCTCAGGCATGCCGCCAAACCAACTACCGCCAACGATAGCCACTGCGGCGCCCATTGCTGCACCGGCGGATACGCCCACAAGCCCAGGGTCGGCCAGCGGATTGCGGAACAACCCCTGCATGGCCACACCGCACAGCGCCAGCACCGCCCCCACTGCCAAACCCAGCAGTGTGCGTGGCAGGCGAATCTGGCCCAGGATCATTTCGGCCTGCTGCAGGCCTTCGCCATCAATGCGCAGCCCCGATAACCGCAGGCCCGCGCGCAAGGTATCGAACAGCGGCAAGCTCACAGGGCCCAACGCGAGGGAAAGCCATACCGCCAACAGACACAGCAGGCTCAGGCAGATAATCAGTGTACGTGGCTGCACGCGCTGCTTCATTGCGTGAAGCTGACCTTTACCGCCGGGTAGAACGCAGCCGCCAGGTCTTGCAGGGCCACCGGCAAGCGCGGGCCAAGGCCGCCGACCAGCAAGGTCGGGTCAAGTGGCACCAGGCGCTTGTCGCGTACCGCGCGGGAGGTGGCCAGCGCCGGGTTTTCCTTGAGCAGTGCCTGCAGGGCCTGTTCGCCGACCAAGGCGCGGTCGGAGAACACCACGACATCCGGGTCCAGCGCCGCCAACGCCTCATTGGAGAAATTCTTGTATCCCTGATGCTCCGCCAGGTTTCGCCCACCTGCCTGACGCAGCACCCAGTCACCTGCGGTGCCCTGCCCGGCAATCAGCGGTTTGGCACCGGCATGGCCGACCAGCAACAGCACACCCGGCACCTTGTGGTTGGCCTGAGCCTCCTTGACCTGCACCTGCAATACCTCGAGCTGCTGATGATAATCGGCAGCGAGTTGCGCGGCCTTCTGCTCGGCGCCGAGCAACATACCCAACTGCTTGAGGTTTGCGTCCACGGCGGCGAGGTCAGCCTTGCTGGAGAGCAGCTCCACTCGAACACCGGCTTTGCGGATTTGCGCAAGCACAGGTGGCGGCCCCATCTCTTCTGTGCCCACCAGCACATCCGGGCGCAAGCTGAGAATGCCCTCGGCCGACAACTGGCGCTGGTAACCGACACTTGGCAGGCCCTTGAGTGACTCAGGATGCTGGCTGGTGGTATCCACACCGACCAGGCGCGGCTCGCCGCCCAGTGCGCTGACCCACTCGCTCAATGCACCGCCGGCACTGACCCAGCGCTGTGGCAGTTCGGCGGCCAGGGCCTGGGTGGAAGCAACCAAGGCTGCGCACAAGGCAAGCAAGGCAGCGGGACGACGCATCATCGGATTCCTTCTGAAGGCGAGCCAAACGCCTTGTGGCGAACGGCGGAACTGCGCACCATAGACAACCGGGCGCAGCGAATGCGGGCAATTTGATAATTATTCGCATTGGCGCGTCAAGCCATCACTTGTTTCACGAGTCGTTCCTGCAAATGCACTTCCTTTGTACTTCCGCAGCGCTGGCCGAGGGCCACAGCCGCGCCTTCAGCGTAGACGGCAGCGAACTGTTCGGCGTGCGCCGCCAGGGCCGGGTGCACCTGTATCGCAACCGCTGCCCGCACCGGGGTATCCCCTTGAACTGGCAGGCGGACGCATTTCTCGATGACAGTGCCAGCCTGATCCACTGCGCCCATCACGGCGCTCTGTTCCTGATAGAAAATGGCGAATGCGTGTCAGGCCCCTGCGAAGGTGAAGCGCTGCAGGCCCTGGACTGCCTGGAAGACAGCCAGGGCATCTGGCTCAGGGGTTAAGCAGCACCGGTAGCGGACGGTCGATGACGATGAGTTCGGCATCCAGGCGCGCACCATAGGCCAGCACCTCTACCCCATCCGCCACAGCAGCGCGCAGTGCCCGGGCATAGGCCGCATCGATCTCGTCGGCCGGACGCACAGCTTCGATGCCTGTCAGGTTCACACAGTACAACTGCACCGCACGTATACCTTGCCGGGCCAGCGTCGCCAGTTCGCGCAGGTGCTTGGCACCGCGCTGGGTGACAGCATCCGGGAACGCGGCCACTGCCGTATCCGGGTACCCCAGTGTCACGCTCTTGACCTCGACGTAGGCCGGGCCGTGGTCGAACTCCAGGCGAAAGTCCACGCGGCTGCCTTCTTCACCGTAGGCCACCTCACGCTTGAGTGCAGTGAAGCCCGCCAGCTCTCGGATCACGCCGGCGCGAAGCGCTTCCTCGACCAGCGCGTTGGCCCGCCCCGTGTTGACGCAGGCCAGCCGCCCCTGGGGCGTCTCACTGATTTCCCAGGTGCCCGGCAGCTTGCGCTTGGGGTCGTTGGAGCGACTGAACCAGACCTGCCCGCCCTCGCGCATGCAATTGAGCATGGAGCCGGTGTTGGGGCAGTGGATGGTCAGTTGCTCCCCATTGGCCAGTTCGATGTCCGCCAGGAACCGCTTGTAGCGGCGCAACAGCCGCCCCTGTTCGAGTGGAGGAAAGAACACCATCAGCCTTGCCAGCTCCGCAAGCCACGGGCGATGCGCTGGACCGCCTCCTCCAGCCGCGGCAGGCTCTGGGTGTAGGCGAAGCGCACATGATGGCCGGCCAGGTGGCGACCAAAGTCCAGGCCCGGGGTGAACGCCAGGTGCTCGGTTTCCAGAAAGTGCCGGCAGAAGGCAAAGGCATCGCCACCAAAGGCACTGATGTCTGCATATAAATAGAACGCGCCCTGCGGCTCCACGGCAATGCGGAAGCCCAGTTCGCGCAGGGCGGGCAACAAGTAGTCGCGACGACGGGCAAACTCGGCGCGGCGCGCTTCGAAAATTGCCAGGGTTTCAGGCTGGAAGCAGGCCAGTGCGGCGTGCTGGGCCATGCTTGGCGCGCTGATGTACAGATTTTGCGCCAGCTTTTCCAGATCGGCCACGGCGTCAGGCGGGGCAACCAGCCAGCCAAGCCGCCACCCGGTCATGCCGAAATACTTGGAAAAACTATTCAGGACGAATGCCGAATCATCCACTTCCAGGACGCTCGGAGCGTCCATGCCGTACGTCAGCCCGTGGTAGATCTCGTCCACCACCAGGTGGCCATTTCGTTCGCGGGTGGCCTTGGACAGGCTGGCCAGCTCATCACGCTCCAGCACTGTACCGGTAGGGTTGGCTGGCGAGGCGACCAGGGCACCGACAGTGTCCTGGTTCCAGTGACGGGCCACCAGGTCGGCGGTCAGCTGATAGTTCACCTCAGGGCCGACAGGTACCAGTTGCGCACCACCTTCGACCAGTCGTAGGAAGTGGCGGTTGCATGGGTAGCCGGGGTCTGCCAACAGCCAGTGCTTGCCCGGGTCGACCAGCAGGCTGCTGGCCAACAGCAGCGCACCGGAGCCCCCCGGGGTGATCAGGATGCGTTCAGGGTCTACCGCAACGCCATAACGCTGGTCGTAAAAATCCGCAATCGCCTCGCGCAGTGCCGGCAGGCCACGCGCGGCGGTGTAGCGGGTATGCCCGGCAGCCAGCGCTGCCTGGCCTGCCTCGACGATAGGCGCGGCAGTGGTGAAGTCCGGCTCGCCGATTTCCAGGTGGATCACATCATGACCGGCCGCTTGCAGCTCGTTGGCCCGCGCCAGCAACGCCATGACGTGGAAGGGTTCGATGGCGCGGCTGCGCGCACTGTAGGGGTGAGCCATGACCTTCTCTCAATTGGGTCTAAACTGGTGATTCTACCTCTGCGCGGCACCGAACGTGCGCTTCACGGCGCTGTCAACAGCTAGGACCGGGCGGGCTAGCGCACCCCCGATCTATCTGGTAAGTTCGGCGGCTCGCAGTCGCAGGGCCGGCGGGTGCCGGAGATGGAGCATCCTGCGCATTGGATCAGATGAGTGAGAGGCGGTCTATTCATGTCCACCGTAGAAAAGCAAAAAGTCCAGACCATGTACGGTGTCGAGCCCTACGTCGAAAGCAAGGGTGAGGCGTACATGGGCGAGCCCATGAAAAAGCACTTCACCAAGCTTCTCGGTGCCTGGAAACAGGAACTGATGACCAGTGTGGATCGCACCGTGGATCACATGAAGGACGAAGCTGCCAACTTCCCCGACCCGGCTGACCGCGCCAGCCAGGAAGAGGAATTCGCCCTGGAGCTGCGCAACCGCGATCGCGAGCGCAAGCTGATCAAGAAGATCGACAAGACCCTGCAGAAAATTCAGGACGACGAGTACGGCTGGTGCGATTCCTGCGGTATCGAGATCGGCCTGCGCCGCCTGGAAGCCCGTCCGACTGCCGACCTGTGCTTCGACTGCAAGGAAATCGCGGAGAAAAAGGAAAAAACAGTCGGCAAAGGCTGATCCTTCTCCTACCCGAACGGGGCGCATAATGCGCCCCGTTTCATTTCATACGCACGACCACCCATGAACGACTCCCGCTATATCGGACGCTTCGCCCCCACGCCCAGCGGTTTTCTGCACTTCGGCTCGCTGGTCGCCGCCCTCGCCTCCTGGCTTGACGCCCGCGCGGTCAATGGCCGCTGGCTGCTACGCGTGGAAGACACCGACCCGCCACGAGAAATGCCGGGCGCCCGTGATGCAATCCTGCAGACCTTGGAGCGCTATGGGCTGGAATGGGACGGCGAGGTTGTCTTTCAGAGCCAGCGCCACCCGGCTTATGCACAAGTGGTCGACCGCATGTTCAATATGGGCCTGGCCTATGCCTGCACCTGTTCGCGCAAGCAGCTCGAAGGCTACAACGGCATCTATCCAGGGTTTTGCCGCAACGCCGGGCATGCCCGTGAAGGCGCGGCCATCCGCCTGCGGGTACCAGAACTGATCTACCGCTTTACCGATCGGGTGCAAGGGACGTTCCAACAACATCTTGGGCGCGAGGTGGGCGATTTCGTGATTCAACGCCGCGACGGGCTGTATGCGTACCAGCTGGCAGTTGTGCTGGATGATGCCTGGCAAGGTGTTACCGACATCGTGCGCGGGGCCGACCTGCTCGACAACACTCCGCGCCAGCTGTACCTGCAGGAATTGCTGGGCTTCTCCCAGCCGCGTTACCTGCACATTCCGCTGATCGTGCAACCTGATGGGCACAAGCTGGGCAAGTCGTACCGTTCGCCGCCGCTTGAGGCTAGCCAAGCAACGCCGTTGCTGTTGCGGGCATTGCGGGCGTTGGGCCAGGAAGCCGACCCTCAGTTGTTGACGGCGACGCCGGCTGAAGTTTTGGCCGTGGCGCGCCAGCGCTGGCAGCCAGAGGCCATTGCACAGCGAACTACGGTGCCGGAGGCTGATTTGTACTGAAGCATTGCCGGCCCTGTCGCCGGCCTGCCGGTGATAGGGCCACTACAGGCAACTAACGTCTCAAAACAAAAGCCCAATAATTTCAAACCCTTGGCGAACACCACCGATTCCCGCTAGCATCGCTCCAGCCATTTGCGCCAATAATAAGTCCAAGCCCGCAGCGCCCAACCATCGAGGCCAGCATGTACATCTATCGTTTGGTCCTGCTTCTGGTCGTGGGGATCTACCTGTTCTCCCCGGCCATCATGGACTGGTGGATCGAACCGACCGGTGCCTGGTACCGCCCTTACCTGCTCTGGCTGATCCTGATCGTCGTCACCTTCATCCTGCAGAGCCAACGAGATGCCGATGAGCTTTAGCCTGACCCAGATGATCCTGATCAGCGCCGCGTACCTGATGGTGCTGTTCGGCGTGGCCTGGATCAGCGAGCGTGGGTTGATACCCCGCTCGATCATTCGCCACCCGCTGACCTACACCCTGTCGCTGGGCGTCTACGCCAGTGCATGGGCGTTCTACGGCTCGGTGGGCCTGGCCTATCAATATGGCTACGGCTTCCTCGCCTGTTACCTTGGGGTGTCCGGCGCCTTCCTGCTGGCGCCGGTGCTGCTTTACCCGATCCTCAAGATCACACGCACCTACCAGTTGTCGTCACTGGCCGACCTACTGGCCTTTCGCTTTCGCAGCACCTGGGCCGGTGCGCTGACGACCATTTTCATGCTGATCGGGGTGCTTCCACTGCTGGCGCTGCAAATTCAGGCAGTGGCCGACTCGATCAGCATTCTCACCGGTGAACCGGTCAAGGCCAGGGTGGCCTTTGCCTTCTGCGCACTGATCATCCTGTTCACCATCTTCTTCGGCTCACGCCACATCGCCACGCGCGAAAAGCATGAGGGGCTGGTGTTCGCCATCGCCTTCGAGTCGGTGATCAAGCTGCTGGCCTTGGGCGGGATTGGCCTGTACGCCCTGTACGGTGTGTTCGGGGGCCCGCACGGACTGGAAGTGTGGCTGCTGCAGAACCAGACCGCTCTGGCAGCGCTGCACACCCCCCTGCAGGAGGGCCCATGGCGCACCCTGCTGCTGGTGTTCTTCGCCTCGGCCATCGTCATGCCGCACATGTACCACATGGCCTTCACCGAAAACCTCAACCCGCGTTCACTGGTCAGCGCCAGCTGGGGCCTGCCGCTGTTCCTGCTGTTGATGAGCCTGGCCGTGCCGCTGGTGCTGTGGGCAGGCCTGCGCCTGGGCGCCAGTACCAACCCCGAGTACTTCACACTGGGCCTTGGCATCGCCGCCAACAACAAGGCGCTGGCACTGCTCGCCTATGTCGGTGGCTTGTCTGCCGCCAGCGGCCTGATCATCGTCACCACCCTGGCGCTGTCGGGCATGGCGCTCAACCACCTGGTGCTGCCGTTGTACCAGCCACCGGCCGAAGGCAACATCTACCGCTGGCTGAAATGGACCCGCCGCGCACTGATCGTCGCCATCATCACCGCCGGTTTCATGTTCTACCTGAACCAGAACACCCACCAAAGCCTCGCCAACCTGGGCATCGTCGCCTTCGTCGCCACCTTGCAGTTCCTGCCTGGGGTGCTGTCGGTGCTGTACTGGCCGACCGCCAACCGCCGTGGCTTCATCGCCGGCCTGCTGGCCGGCACCCTGGTATGGATGGTGACCATGCTGCTGCCCCTGCTGGGTAATCTGCAGGGCTTCTACATCCCGCTGCTGGACATGATCTATGTGCTCGACGACACCAGCTGGCACATGGCAGCGATTGCCTCGCTGGCAGCCAACGTGTTGTTGTTCACGCTGATTTCACTGTTCACCAACGCCAGCAGCGAGGAAGTCAGCGCCGCCGAAGCATGCGCGGTGGACAACGTGCGACGGCCCCAGCGCCGCGAGCTGCATGCTGCCTCACCGCAGGAATTCGCCACCCAACTGGCCAAGCCACTGGGTGCCAAGGCTGCACAGAAGGAAGTCGAACAAGCGCTGCGTGACCTCTACCTGCCGTTCGACGAGCGCCGCCCCTATGCCCTGCGCCGCCTGCGCGACCGCATCGAAGCCAACCTGTCGGGCCTGATGGGGCCGAGCGTGGCCCAGGACATGGTCGAAACCTTCCTGCCTTACAAGTCAGGCAACGAGAATTACGTCACCGAAGACATCCACTTCATCGAAAGCCGCCTGGAAGATTACCACTCGCGCCTGACGGGCCTGGCTGCTGAACTCGATGCCTTGCGCCGCTACCACCGCCAGACCCTGCAGGAGCTGCCCATGGGCGTCTGCTCGCTGGCCAAGGACCAGGAAATCCTGATGTGGAACAAGGCCATGGAGGAGCTGACCGGCATCGCCGCCAAACACGTGGTCGGGTCGCGTCTGGTAACCATCGATGAACCCTGGCGCGGCCTCCTGCAAGGTTTCATCAACGTGCCTGATGAGCACTTGCACAAGCAGCGCCTGGCACTGGACGGTCAGCCGCGCTGGCTGAACCTGCACAAAGCAGCCATCGATGAGCCACTGGCACCCGGCAACAGCGGCCTGGTACTGCTGGTCGAAGACCTCACCGAGACCCAGGCCCTGGAAGACAAGCTGGTGCACTCTGAACGCCTGGCCAGCATCGGCCGCCTGGCTGCGGGCGTGGCCCACGAGATCGGCAATCCGATCACGGGCATCGCGTGCCTGGCGCAAAACCTGCGTGAGGAGCGCGAAGGCGACGGCGAGATCATCGAATTGTCGAGCCAGATCCTCGAACAGACCAAACGGGTATCGCGCATCGTGCAGTCGCTGATGAGCTTTGCCCATGCCGGCGGTAGCCACCAGAACAGCGAAGAGCCTGTGTGCCTGGCCGAAGTCGCCCAGGATGCCATCGGTCTGCTGGCGTTGAACCGGCGCAATTTCGAAGTACAGTTCTTCAACCTCTGCGACCCCGACCACTGGGCCGAGGGGGACCCTCAGCGCCTGGCCCAGGTACTGATCAACCTGCTCTCCAACGCGCGCGACGCTTCGCCGCCCGGCAGCGCCGTGCGGGTACGCACTGAGGTCAGCGAGCACACCGTCGACCTGATCGTCGAGGACGAAGGCAGTGGGATTCCGAAGAACATCATGGACCGCCTGTTCGAACCTTTCTTCACCACCAAGGACCCGGGCGAGGGAACCGGACTAGGGCTCGCTCTGGTCTATTCCATCGTGGAAGAGCATTATGGGCAAATCACCATCGACAGCCCGGCCGACATCGAACGGCAACGTGGCACACGGATCCGCGTGACCCTGCCCCGGCATGTCGTAGCGACGTCCCCTGAAATTCGAGACCGTCGAGAGAATTGAATCAATGCCGCATATTCTGATCGTCGAAGACGAAACCATCATCCGCTCGGCCTTGCGTCGCCTGCTTGAGCGGAACCAGTACCAGGTCAGCGAAGCCGGCTCGGTGCAGGAAGCCCAGGAACGCTTCAGCATTGCCACCTTCGACCTGATCGTCAGCGACCTGCGCCTGCCCGGCGCGCCGGGAACCGAGTTGATCAAGCTCGGCCAAGGCACACCGGTGCTGATCATGACCAGTTACGCCAGCCTGCGCTCGGCGGTGGACTCGATGAAGATGGGCGCGGTGGACTACATCGCCAAGCCTTTCGACCACGACGAAATGCTCCAGGCCGTGGCGCGCATTCTGCGCGACCGGCAGAGCGCGCCGGCACCCGCCCCAGCCGCCGAGCCACGCAGCAACGGCAAGGCCGCGCCTGCCGACAAAGGCGCCCCGGCATCTGCCAATGGCGAGATCGGCATCATTGGCTCGTGCCCCCCCATGCAGGATATGTACAGCAAGATCCGCAAGGTGGCGCCCACCGATTCCAACGTACTAATCCAAGGTGAGTCCGGTACCGGCAAGGAACTGGTAGCCCGTGCCCTGCACAACCTGTCACGGCGCGCCAAAGCGCCGATGATCTCGGTGAACTGCGCGGCCATTCCCGAAACCTTGATCGAGTCGGAACTGTTCGGCCACGAAAAAGGTGCGTTCACCGGTGCCAGCGCCGGGCGTGCCGGCCTGGTAGAAGCGGCAGACGGCGGCACCCTGTTCCTCGATGAGATCGGTGAACTGCCACTGGAAGCCCAGGCCCGGCTGCTGCGCGTATTGCAGGAGGGCGAAATCCGCCGCGTAGGTTCGGTACAGTCGCAAAAAGTCGATGTGCGCCTGATTGCCGCGACCCACCGCGACCTGAAAAACCTGGCCAAGGCTGGGCAATTCCGTGAAGACCTTTACTATCGTCTGCATGTGATTGCCCTGAAATTGCCAGCCCTGCGCGAGCGCGGCAGTGACGTCAACGAGATCGCCAGCGCCTTCCTCGCCAGGCAGAGCGCCCGCATCGGTCGTGACGACCTGCACTTCTCGTCTGAAGCCGAGCAAGCCATTCGTCATTACAGCTGGCCGGGCAACGTGCGCGAACTGGAGAACGCCGTAGAGCGTGCGGTGATTCTGAGCGAGAGCGCGGAAATATCGGCCGAACTGCTGGGTATCGATATCGAGCTGAGCGATATGGACGATGACGACATTCTCGACAGCGCGATGGCCGCGGGCGCTGCCAGCAACGCTAGCCATGAGCCGACCGAGGATCTGTCGCTGGAAGACTACTTCCAGCATTTCGTGCTTGAGCACCAGGACCATATGACCGAAACCGAGCTGGCCCGCAAGCTCGGGGTCAGCCGCAAGTGCCTGTGGGAACGCCGCCAACGCCTGGGCATACCGCGCCGCAAGAGCAACGCTACCAGCGAATGAGCGACTCCGATGGTGCACGCCGCAGCCAAGGTGGCACCAGTCAGATCGAGCGCCGCCCGCGCGGCGCTCGATCGCATGGACGCTGAACAGGTCGTAGCAATCCGTGGTAACACATCAGTCCCCGCAAAAATCTGTTACCCAATCTTTGCGCCGTAACAGTTCCCGAGGCGTACGGTAACGAAATTCCGACATTTACCACCCGCCAGCCTTCTCAAAAACCTGCCAAACCATTGATTTCATTGGATTTGTAAAAGTTGGCACGCCACCTGCTATATGTTCAGTACAAGAACAATAACAAGCACTGCAAC
This sequence comes from Lelliottia jeotgali, assembly GCF_977070485.1. NCBI lineage: Bacteria > Pseudomonadati > Pseudomonadota > Gammaproteobacteria > Enterobacterales > Enterobacteriaceae > Lelliottia > Lelliottia jeotgali. Next base: position 78,520 of record NZ_CDRVFO010000021.1, on the reverse strand, counting down.
TCAGAATAAGAACAAGACGAAACGGCTCACGCACAATAAAAACAAGACGGCGGAGGCGCAGCTAACTGATTCTTTTGGAGAGGATGCGTGTTTGGGGCTTGCCCCACGACCAGGCAGAGAACAACAAAAACTGCACTAAAAAGCAGCGCCTGAACTGGTTGGATCGAATGATCAGCGTGACATCAGCGGCCAAAGCAATCCGTTTGCTCTTAACCCCCGGATTGGGGGTCGTCCACAAGCTTTGAGATTTGTGGGCAGGGCACTCAACAAAAACAAGAAGCCCGGCATAAAAACAATAAGAGCACGCAACGACTTCTTGGGGAGCTTAGGCTCCCCTTGTCGTTTCTCCCTTCTGGCAGTCCATCCTGCTACCGCCTACACCATTCCCCGAGTAAATGCTAGAATCCCCGCCCATCATGCGGCCATTCTCCTATTCTTGGCCGAACATTCCTTCACACAGTGCATCCCATGCTGAAGAAGCTGTTCCAGTCTTTCCGCCCTCCCGTACCGGGCCAGCACCACAAGCGCACCACGCCTGAGGTGATCAACAAGAGCCAACACTCGCTGCAGCGCCACCAGTTCAGCCGCCATGCGGTGAATATCGTCGAGCGCCTGCAAGGCGCGGGCTACCAGGCCTACCTGGTCGGTGGTTGCGTGCGCGACCTGATGCTGGGCATCACGCCCAAGGACTTCGACGTCGCCACCAGTGCAACACCTGAGCAGGTACGTGCCGAGTTCCGCAATGCGCGCATCATCGGCCGTCGCTTCAAGCTGGTTCACGTGCATTTCGGCCGTGAAATCATCGAAGTCGCGACCTTCCGTGCCCATCATTCAGAAGACGACCAAGGTGACAGTCACCGTTCGTCGCACAATGCCAGTGGTCGCATTCTGCGTGACAACGTATATGGCAGCCTGGAAGAAGACGCGCAACGCCGCGACTTCACCATCAACGCCCTGTACTACGACCCGGTCAGCGAGCGCGTCCTCGATTACGCCAACGGCGTGCACGACGTACGCAACCGCTTGTTGCGCCTGATCGGTGACCCGACGCATCGCTACCAGGAAGACCCGGTGCGCATGCTGCGTGCGGTGCGTTTCGCCGCCAAACTCGACTTCGGCATCGAAAAGCACACTTTCCAGCCGATCCGTGGCCTGGCACCCCTGCTGCGCGAGATCCCGCCTGCGCGGCTGTTCGAGGAATGCCTAAAGCTGTTCCTGTCCGGCCAAGGCGCGATCGTCTTCGAGATGCTGGTCGACCTGGCGTTGTTCGAGCCGCTGTTCCCGGCCAGTGCGCATGCACTGGAAGAGCGCCCGACCTACACCCATACCCTGATCAGCCAGGCGCTGAGCAACACTGATCTGCGTATCAAGCAAGGCAAACCGGTGACCCCGGCCTTCCTGTTCGCCGCCCTGCTCTGGCCAGCCCTGCCAAGCCGCGTACTGCACCTGCAAAACCAGGGCGTACCGCCGATCCCGGCCATGAATGGCGCAGCCCACGACCTGATTGCCGAGCAGTGTGCGCGCATTGCCATTCCGAAGCGTTTCACCCTGCCCATCCGCGAGATCTGGGACATGCAGGAACGCCTGCCACGACGCAGCGGCAAACGCGCCGACGTGCTGCTCGACAACCCCCGCTTCCGCGCCGGCTACGATTTCCTGCTGCTGCGCGAAAGCGCAGGCGAAGAAACCGACGACCTTGGCCAGTGGTGGACCGATTACCAGGATGCAAACGACTCAGAGCGTCGCGAGATGATCCGCGAGCTGGGCAGCCGTGATGAAGGCACCGGGGCCGGCCCACGCAAGCGCAAGCGCAGCACCAGCAAGCGCAAACGTGGTGGCGATGAGGCGTTCGAGTGACCACTCGCGCCTACATCGGCCTTGGCAGCAACCTGGATGCGCCTGCCGAGCAACTGGGCAACGCCTTGCAGGCGCTGGATCGGGTCGCGAGCACCCGCCTGGTGGCGGCCTCTGCCCTGTACACCAGCGACTCCCTGCTGCCTGGCCAGCCGCGTTACACCAACGCCGTCGCCGCCCTGGATACCTCACTCGCCCCCCTGGACCTGCTGGACGCCCTGCAAGCCATCGAGAATGAACAGGGCCGTGTACGCAAGGAACGCTGGGGCCCACGCACGCTCGACCTGGACATCTTGCTGTTCGGCGATCACGTCATCGATGTGCCACGACTGCAGGTGCCGCACTACCACATGCATGCCCGCCCCTTCGTGCTTTACCCACTGGCCGAACTGGTGGCAGACGACTTTCACCTGGCCGACGGCCGCCCGCTTGCCCAGTTGCTCCAAGCCTGCCCGTTTGTCGGCCTGGAGCGCCTGTAGCCCAGGCGCTTGAGGCCTTTCCTCAAGGGCGGTAACGCCAGTAACACCCTGTTAGTAACAATGCGGTAACAGGGTGATTGACTTCCCCCACCTCGCTCACGACTATAGGCGTCCCGTGTGGCACCAAAGTGCCGCATACCCGTATTTAGGCCCGGACGGACCTGTGCCCCGAACATCACACGCGATGATGTGCCGCTCCGGAAGATGACTACACGCGTTGTTGGCGGTCGTTTTTCACAGCGCCTGAACGAGGATTTTCCTACATGCCTGAAGTAACCCTGACCACCCTGCACGGCCTCAAGGCCAAGGGTGAAAAGATCACCATGCTGACCTGCTACGACGCTACCTTTGCCAAGGCTGCCAGCCAGGCCGGCGTCGAAGTGTTGCTGGTGGGCGACTCCTTGGGGATGGTCCTGCAGGGCCATGACAGCACGCTGCCCGTCACCACAGCGGAAATGGCCTACCACACCGCCTGCGTCAAACGCGGCAACGAGGGAGCGCTGATTCTTGCCGACCTGCCGTTCATGGCCCACGCCACCCCCGAGCAGGCCTTCGCCAACTGCGCCATGCTGATGCAGGCTGGCGCCCACATGATCAAGCTTGAAGGCGCTGCCTGGCTGGCCGAGACCATTCGCCTGCTGGCCGAGCGCGGCGTGCCGGTGTGCGCCCACATGGGCCTGACCCCGCAAACCGTCAACGTTCTGGGCGGTTATAAAGTGCAGGGACGCCAGGAAGCCCAGGCACGGCAGATGCGCGCCGATGCCATCGCGCTGGAACAGGCCGGCGCCGCCATGCTGCTGCTCGAATGCGTACCTAGCGAATTGGCCGCAGAGATTACCCAGGCCGTCAGTATCCCAGTGATCGGCATCGGTGCAGGCAATGCGACCGACGGCCAGGTGCTGGTCCTGCACGACATGCTGGGCTTGTCCCTGAGCGGCCGGGTGCCGAAGTTCGTGAAGAACTTCATGGTCGGCCAACCGGACATCGGGAGCGCACTTGCCGCCTACGTCAAGGCCGTCAAAGACGTCAGTTTCCCAGCGAGTGAGCACGGGTTCAGCGCATGAACACAGTCAAGACCGTCCGTGAACTGCGCGCCGCCATCGCGCGCGCCCGTGGCGAGGGCAAGCGTATCGGCTTCGTGCCAACCATGGGCAACCTGCACAGCGGCCATGCTGCGCTGGTGACCAAAGCGGCCCAACGTGCCGACTTCGTCGTTGCCAGCATCTTCGTCAACCCGCTGCAGTTCGGCGCCAACGAAGACCTCGACAAATACCCGCGCACCCTCGCCGCCGACCAGGAGCGCCTGCTCCAGGCTGGTTGCAATCTGCTGTTCGCTCCCACTGTCGAAGAGATGTACCCCGACGGTATGGCCGTGCAGACCCGCGTCAGCGTGCCGAACCTTTCCGAAGGCCTGTGTGGCGCAAGCCGCCCGGGGCATTTCGAGGGTGTAGCCACCGTGGTCAGCAAGCTGTTCAACATGGTGCAGCCGGATCTCGCAGTGTTCGGCGAAAAGGACTACCAGCAACTGGCGGTGATTCGCGCCATGGTGCGCGACCTGAACATGCCGATCCAGATCATCGGCGAGCCGACCGTGCGCGCCGAGGATGGCCTGGCGCTGTCGTCGCGTAATGGTTACCTGACGGCAGAACAGCGTGCTACCGCCCCGGTTGTGTACCGCACGCTGCAGCAGATCGGCGACGCCATCAGCCGTGGCCAGCGCGACTTTGCAGCGCTGGTTGCCGATGGGCAGGCTCAGCTGGCAGCGGCCGGCCTGCGCCCGGACTATCTACAGGTACGCCATGCGCTGACCCTTCGCCCGGCGATGGTCGATGACCGGGACCTGGTGATTCTGGTTGCGGCCTACCTGGGTAACACGCGGCTTATCGACAACCTTTATGTGCATCTGGACGAAAAAACTGCGTGATGCCGGGGAGCTGCCCTGCAGCCCCAAATTCCCCTCCCCGCCCCATTCCCTGCGCGCAACCAATGCCTATAATGATGGCCTGCCTGAACCTGGCCATGACGCCCCTGTCCAAGGCCACACTACGCAACAAGGAATTCTGCGCAATGGCGTATTACCGGACACCCCATGATGTTACGGCCCTGCCAGCCTGGCAGGCCCTCCAGCAGCACCGCGACGCCATGCAGGATTTCAGCATGCGCGAAGCCTTCGCCGCCGACTCCAAGCGCTTCGACGAATTTTCCCTGAGCTGCTGCGGCCTGTTCCTCGACTACTCGAAAAACCTGATCAACGAACAAAGCCGTGACCTGCTGGTGCAACTGGCTGAACAAGTCGGCCTGCAGGATGCGATCAAGTCGATGTTCAGCGGCGAAATCATCAACGCCTCCGAAGGCCGCCCGGTGCTGCACACTGCCCTGCGCCGCCCGGTGGGTGACAAGCTCAGCGTCAACGGCGTCAACGTGATGCCCGAGGTACACAAGGTACTCAACCAGATCACGGAATTGGTGGGGCGCATCCACGACGGGCTGTGGCGTGGCTACAGTGAAAAGCCGATCACCGATGTGGTCAATATCGGCATCGGCGGTTCTTTCCTGGGCCCTGAACTGGTTTCCGAGGCGCTGCTGCCCTACGCCCAGCGCGGCGTGCGCTGCCACTACCTGGCCAACATCGATGGCAGTGAGTTCCATGAGCTGTCGGCCAACCTGCGCGCCGAAACCACCTTGTTCATCGTCTCGTCCAAGTCGTTCAACACCCTCGAGACCCTGAAAAACGCCATGGCCGCACGTACCTGGTACCTGGCCCAGGGCGGTTCGGAAGCCGAGCTGTATCGCCACTTCATCGCCGTATCCAGCAACAAGGCTGCCGCCGTAGCCTTCGGCATCCGCGAAGAGAACATCTTCCCCATGTGGGACTGGGTCGGCGGCCGCTATTCGCTGTGGTCGGCCATCGGGCTGCCGATCGCCCTGGCCATCGGTACCGCCAACTTCAAGGAACTGCTGTCAGGTGCCTACACCATGGACCAGCACTTCCAGACCGCGCCGTTCGAGAAAAACATGCCGGTGCTGCTGGCCCTGCTGGGCGTCTGGTACGGTAATTTCTGGGGTGCCCGCAGCCACGCGATCCTCCCTTACGATCATTATCTGCGCAACATCACCAAACACCTGCAGCAGCTGGACATGGAGTCCAACGGTAAGAGCGTGCTGACCGACGGTACGCCGGTGAAGACCGATACCGGCCCGGTGATCTGGGGCGGCGTCGGCTGCAACGGCCAGCACGCCTACCACCAGTTGCTGCACCAAGGCACCCAGCTGATCCCGGCCGACTTCATTGTCCCGGTGGTGAGCTTCAACCCGGTTGCCGACCACCATCAGTGGCTGTACGCCAACTGCCTGTCGCAAAGCCAGGCGCTGATGCTGGGCAAAACGCGTGAGGAGGCCGAGGCCGAACTGCGCCAAAAGGGCCTGAATGAAGCCGACATCGAAAAGCTCGCACCACACAAGGTGATCCCGGGCAATCGCCCGAGCAACACCCTTGTGGTCGAACGCATCAGCCCGCGTCGCCTTGGCGCGCTGGTGGCGATGTATGAGCACAAGGTGTTCGTGCAGAGCGTGATCTGGGGCATCAACGCCTTCGACCAGTGGGGTGTGGAACTGGGCAAGGAGCTGGGCAAGGGTGTCTACCAGCGTATCGTCGGCAGCCTGGAAGACAGCGCCGAAGATGGTTCCACCCAGGGCCTGATCAACTACTTCCGCGGCCGTCACCGCGGCTGACCGATGCCGGCGTCTTCGTGGCCAGCCCGCGAAGACGCCGGCACAGGTTGAACACCTCTTCCAGCTACACTGTCCAATCGAATAGCCGTTGCAGTCCACCGCCCCGACAAGAGCAAAGGACCACCTGCCATGTTCGATATCCGCGACTACCCCCAGGCCCTGGCCGTCAGCCAGTCCGCCAGCCTTTCTACCGACGACTACAGCCGCCTCTACCGCCAGTCGGTCGAAGACCCCGACACCTTCTGGGCCGAACAGGCCAAACGCCTGGACTGGATCAAACCGTGGTCCAGCGTACAGCAATGCGACCTTAAGACCGGCGAAGCCCGCTGGTTCGCAGGTGCCCAGCTGAACGTCAGCTACAACTGCATCGATCGCCATCTGGCCCAGCGCGGCGAGCAGACCGCACTGCTGTGGGAAGGCGACGACCCTGCGGACTCCAAGGCCATCACCTACCAAGAGTTGCACCGCCAGGTCTGTCGCTTGGCCAATGCACTCAAGGCACGTGGCGTGAAGAAAGGCGACCGGGTATGCATCTATATGCCGATGATTCCCGAAGCTGCCTACGCCATGCTTGCCTGCACGCGGATCGGCGCGATCCACTCGGTGGTGTTCGGCGGTTTTTCCCCGGATGCGTTGCGCGACCGCATTCTCGATGCTGACTGCCGCACCGTGATCACCGCCGATGAGGGTGTACGGGGCGGCAAACGCATCCCGCTCAAGCAGAATGTCGACAAGGCAATGGCCAGTTGCCCGGACGTCAGCAGCGTATTGGTGGTGCGCCGTACCGGTACCGATGTGGCCTGGAGGGAGGGCCGCGACCTCTGGTATGACCAGGCAACGGAAAACGCCGGCGACGACTGCCCACCTGAACCCATGGAGGCCGAAGACCCGCTGTTCATCCTCTATACCTCCGGCAGCACCGGCAAGCCCAAGGGCGTGCTGCACACCACTGCCGGTTACCTGCTGCAGGCCACCATGACCTTCAAGGTAGTGTTCGACTACCGTGACGGCGAGGTGTTTTGGTGCACCGCCGACGTGGGCTGGGTCACCGGCCACAGTTACATCGTCTATGGTCCGCTGGCCAACGGCGCGGTTTCACTGATGTTCGAGGGCGTTCCCAACTACCCGGACACCTCGCGGTTCTGGCAGGTGGTAGACAAGCACAAGGTCAATATCTTCTACACCGCGCCCACCGCACTGCGGGCACTGATGCGTGAAGGCTCCGGCCCGTTGCAGGGGACGTCACGCAAGAGCCTGCGCCTGCTGGGCAGCGTCGGCGAGCCAATCAACCCAGAGGCGTGGGAATGGTACTTCGAGGAAGTCGGCCAAAAACGCTGCCCCATCGTTGACACCTGGTGGCAGACCGAAACCGGCGGCATCATGCTCACCCCGCTGCCCGGCACGCAGAGGCTCAAGCCAGGTTGTGCGACACAACCCATGTTCGGCGTGCAACCGGTGCTGCTGGATGACAAAGGCAAGCTGATCGAAGGGCCCGGCGCCGGCTTGCTGGCGATAAAGGCCAGTTGGCCGGGGCAGATCCGCAGCGTCTACGGCGACCACCAACGCATGATCGACACCTACTTCAAACCTATGCCCGGCTATTATTTCACCGGCGACGGTGCCCGCCGCGATGCCGATGGCGACTACTGGATCACCGGCCGCATCGATGATGTGATCAACGTTTCCGGCCACCGCATCGGCACCGCTGAAGTGGAAAGCGCACTGGTATTGCACGAAAGCGTCGCCGAGGCCGCAGTGGTCGGTTACCCCCATGACCTCAAGGGCCAGGGTGTGTATGCATTCGTGACGACCATGAATGGCGTAACAGCGGACGATGCCCTGAAAGCCGAACTGTTGGCACTGGTCAGCAAGGAAATCGGCAGCTTCGCCAAACCCGAGCTGATCCAGTGGGCGCCGGCCTTGCCCAAGACCCGCTCGGGCAAGATCATGCGGCGTATACTGCGCAAGATCGCCTGCAACGAACTCGACACCCTGGGCGATACCTCGACCCTGGCTGACCCAAGCGTGGTGCAGGGGTTGATCGACAAACGCCTCAACCAATAGCCGGCGGCAACTGTTCATGGCCGCCCTGAACGACAGGTCACCATGGAAGCCCTACGCCGCCGTATCGAAACCCAGGTCATGAGCCTCACCGGGCTGGCCCTCGGCCAGCTCGACCTGGAATCCCCAAAAGGTGACCCCGGCCTGTTCGGCCCGCACAGCATGAGCTGGCGGGTGCATGGTGATTTCCCCAGCATGCTGGTTGGCGGTATCAGCGCCCTGATGCTGCAACTGCTGCACCCGCTGGCACTGGCGGGCGTTTGGGATCACTCCAACTTTCGCCAGGACCTGCTCGGCCGCTTGCGTCGCACCAGCCAATTCATTTCGGGTACGACATTCGGCTCGACCCGTGACGCCGAGTGGCTGATCGACAAGGTGCGCACCATTCACCTGCAAGTGACCGGGACTGCGCCCGATGGCCGTCCATACGCCGCCAGCGACCCCGATCTGCTGACCTGGGTACATGTGGCCGAAGTCAGCAGCTTCCTCGCAGCCCACCTGCGCTATCGCGACCCGCAGCTGTCACGCGCCGAGCAGGATGCCTATTACGATGAGATCGCCCTGATCGCCGAACGCCTTGGTGCCCGCAACGTACCCCGCTCATGCCAGCAGGTCGACGAGTACCTGCAGCGTATGCGTCCTCAATTGCACTGCGACGCGCGCAGCCTGGAAGTGATCGAGATCTTGCTTCAGGCCCCTGCACCGAGCCGTCTTGCCGAGCCGGTTGGCAGGTTGATGCTGCAAGCGGGTATCGACCTGTTGCCGGCCTGGGCCCAGGCCACGCTTGGCCTGCATCAGGGCCCGCTGCAGCAGCGCATGATCCGTTTGGGGCTAAGCCGCACCGCCCCCGTGCTGCGTTGGGCCATGCGGGACGGTTCGGCGCATCGCGCCAAAAGGCGCATGGGGATCGAGTGAGCGCAAATGCCGCGCCCCCTGCGGAACCGTTTTAACCTGCCATACTCCAAGCTCTCCTGCCTGGACAGACGAAGCGACACATGTACAAAGGATTGACTCGCGCCCTCGGCGCCCTGTTGGCTCTCGTGGCCCTCTACAGCCTGCTTGGCTTCCTCATCGTTCCTGGCGTTGCCCTGCGCATCGCCAACCAGCAGTTGGCGCAACACGCCACACTGCCGGCGAACCTTCAGCGTATCGAGCTCAACCCGTTCAGCCTCGAGCTGACGCTGTGGGGCCTGCAGATCGGCGAACCGGGCAAGGAACAGGTAGGTTTTGAGCGGCTCTATGCGAACCTTGCGCTCGACAGCCTGTGGAGCGGCGCCCTGCACCTGCAGGCGATCGAACTCGACAAACCCCGAAACGAAGTGCTGTTCGCCAAGGACGGCACGCTCAACCTCACCCAACTGTTCAAGCTGCCAGCCAGCGAACCCAAGCCTGAAGAGCCTGCATCCGACCCGTTCCCCTTGCGCATCGGCAGCATCAAGCTCAGCGCAGGCTACCTGCACTTTGCCGACCAGCGCCCAAGCGAGCCGATCGAGTTCATCTACGACGACATGAACCTCGAGCTTAAGAACCTCAGCACATTACCGGACGACAACGCTGACATGACGTTGGTGGCATTGGGCCCTAACGGTGGGCGCATCGACTGGAACGGCACCTTGAGTCTTGCGCCAATCGCTTCAAAGGGCACTCTGAAAATCACCGACGGCAAGATGAAGCTGTTCTGGCCCTACGTTCGCGATGCCGTGCCGCTGGTGCTGGAGGACGGCGTGGTCAACCTCGACACGCACTACACGCTCAACCTGTCCAAGGAAACCGAGCTGCTGCTGGACAACACCTCGGTACGTGTCGCGCCATTCGCCATAAAGGCGCCAGATGGCCGCCCACTGGTGCGCCTGGCAAGCCTCGATGTCAGCGAAACCAGCATCGACCTGGCCAAACAGCTGGTTACCGTGGGCAAGATCCGCAGTGAAAAACTGGAAACCTGGGCCGCCCTGGAGCAGGACGGCCAACTCGACTGGCAGAAACTCTTCGCCAGCGAACCGGCCAAGCCCACGCCGACGGAAAAGGCAGAGCCGGCCGCCGCCGAACCGGCTCCCGACGACAAGGCAGCCAAGGAACCGGGCAAGCCATGGCAAGTGCTACTCAAGGACGTTCAGCTGCGCAATTATCAGGTGCACCTGGCCGACCGTAGCCAGAAAGAACCGGTTGCGCTGGACGTTGGGCCTTTGAACGTCGACCTCCAGGGCTTCGACAGCCTCAACCAGTCGCCCTTCACCCTCAAGCTCGACACCGGCATTGGCAAGCAGGGCAAGCTGCAGGCCAGTGGCGAGGTCAACCTGGCGCCGGTCAGCGCCAGGCTCGATGTCAGCACACGCGACATCGATTTGCGTATTGCACAGGCCTATATCAGCCCGTTCATCCGCCTGGAGCTGCGTAGCGGCATGCTTGCCAGCGACCTCAAGGTCGACCTCAAAGGCACCGAGCCACTGGCCTTCACCGTGGCCGGCAAGGCGCAGGTCAACCAGTTGCATACCCTGGACACCATCAAAAACCGCGACTTCGTCAAATGGCAACAGGTGAATGTGGACGGCCTGGCCTATGTGCACGGTGACGCCCTGTCGATCGACAAGGTAACCCTGCTGCAGCCTTATGCGCGCTTCATCATCAACGAAGACCGCACCACCAATGTCGATGACCTGCTGATCCCGCAGCCTGCCGATGCCCCCGTGCAACGCCAAGCCAAGCCGGCCAGCACCCCGGGCAGCAAGACGCTGGGCATCCGCATCGGGCAGATCAGCATCAACGATGGTTCAGCCAACTTTGCCGACCTCACCCTGACACCTAACTTCGCCACGGCGGTGCAACAGCTCAACGGCCAGATCGGCACCATCGACAACCGCAAGCCGGCGCCGGCCAAGGTCGACATCAAGGGCAAGGTCGACCGTTATGCACCGGTCACCATCAAAGGCGCGCTCAACCCGTTCAACCCGATGGCAAGCCTGGATATCGCCACCAGCTTCAAACGGGTCGAGCTGACCACGCTTACGCCCTATTCTGGCAAGTTCGCCGGCTTCCGTATCCGCAAGGGCCGTCTGAACCTCGACCTGCACTACCTGATCACCAATGGCCAATTGAAGGCCGAGAACAAGCTGGTGGTCGAGCAATTGCAGCTGGGTGAAAAGGTCGATAGCCCGGATGCAGTCGACCTGCCCATTCGCCTGGCGGTCGCACTGCTCAAAGACACCGAGGGCAAGATCTCGATCGAGCTGCCCGTGACCGGCGACCTCAACAACCCGCAGTTCAGCGTCATGCCTATCGTCTGGCAGACATTGCGCAACCTGGTACTGCGTGCAGCGCAGGCACCGTTCAAGTTCATCGGCGGGTTGATTGCCGGCGGCGGCTCGCAAGACCTCGGCAACGTATCGTTCGCCCCAGGTTCCAGCGAGCTCAGTGGCGATGCGCAATCGGCCCTGAACAAACTCGCCTCGGCCCTCAAAGAGCGCCCCGAACTGCGCCTGGAAATCGAGGGCACCAGTGCCCAGAGCAGTGATGGCCCACTGCTCGCTCAGCAGCGCCTGGAGCGGGAGTATCAGGCCACCTGGTACAAGATCCTGCAACGCCGTGGCGATAAGGTTCCGGCCAACGCCTCCATGCTGGTGGTCGACGACAGTGACAAACCGGCCATGCTCGAAGGCATCTACCGTACCCGTCTGAAACAGCAACCGCCGGCCGACTGGGAACAGCTGAGCCGCGAGGAGCGCACCGCCAGGCTGCGCGAGGCGGTAATCAAATCATGGGCCGAAAGTGCCGCATTGCTGCGCACGCTGGGCCAGGAGCGGGCCAGCAGTATCAAGGACTACCTGGTCGACAAGGGCAAGCTTGAGGATGACCGGGTGTATTTCATTGATACAAGCCTTGGACAGGCTGAAAAAGATGGCCGGGTGATTACGCCGATGCATCTGGATGCTGAGTAAACAATTTCTGCCCTGACGCGCCCTGTAGGAGCGGCCTTGCGTCGCGTAAGGGCCGCAAAGCGGCCCCAGGATATCGGCGCCGCCACAGATATCCCGGGACTGCTGTGCAGCCCTTTCGCGACGCAAGGCCGCTCCTACGAAAGCCGCTGCCCGGATACCGCCGGGTGGTACAGCGGCTGCACCTTGTTGCCTGCCGGGTCCAGCAAGTGGAAGCTGCGCGCGCCATCCCCATGATTGAAGGGCCGGTCCAGCAAGGTCACCCCACAAGCCTTGAAGTACTGATACCAGGCCTCCAATTCCTCCACGCTGTCGACGATGAAACCGTAGTGATCCAGAGTCTGCAGGCCATTGGCAGCCCCTGCCCCCCGCCCCAGCGAGAGGTTGTCGTTACCACACGTCAAGTAGACCAGATCCTCGTTGGCCCGATTCAACACCTTCATGCCCAGCACATCGACATAGAAACGCTCGCACTCTTCAAGGTTGGGCACCAGCAGGGCGATATGGCGCAGGCCATTGAGACGACCGGGGCGTGCAGGTAATTCAGACATTAGCGCAACTCCATTTTTGTATACAATTCATTAATGAATTTAAAACAAAAGGAGCTTCATGTGTATAGCATGTTCATCAAGACGCGCGTCAAGCCCGGTTGCGCCGATCAATTTCTCACCGCCATCCAAGTAAACGCTGCCGCGTCCGTGGCCACGGAACCCGGGTGCCTGGTGTTCGATGTGTCACAAGACCGGGTCGATCCGGAGGTGATCTACCTGTACGAAATCTACCGTGACGACGAGGCGTATGAAGCGCATACCCGCACTGCGCACTTTCGTGACAGCCGCCCCCTGGTAGAGCCACTCATTGCCGAGCAGGAGTGTTTTGAAAGCGACGTTATCGCGCGTAACCCAGTGAATTGAGCGGTAATAAAAAGCCCCGGCCTAGGCCGGGGCTCTTGTGAATGGTGGCCAAGTCCTTTTGGCCGACGGGACATTCCTTATTCGGACTTCAGACCATCAGACATGACGCTCTTGACGCCCTTGATGTTCTTGGCAATGCGTACCGCTGTTTCTTTCTGAGAGTCAGTGACCTTCACGTCAGAAGACAGCGAAACGACGCCTTGGCTGGTTTCGACTTTGATGTCAGTGCCTGGAACGCCTTTTTCAGTCATCAGGTCAGCTTTGACCTTGGTGGTGATCCAAGTGTCGGAGCCTTCCTGTTGCATGTTGTCCACAGTGTCGTTGGCAGCCAGCATGACTGGAGCCTGAACAGGCTCGGCGGCGAACGCGCCATTAGCCATGGTCAGGGTCAGGGCGGTAGCAGTAGCGGCAGCAATGGCGAACTTCTTCATGTGAGTCACTCCTGTTTTTCGAAAGGTCTGCGCCGTATGTCCTGGCGGCAGATATGAAGGTAGTTGCACGGGCTGTGCCAGGTTTTGATTATCTATTTTTTTCTTATAAATCAACGATTTATGCAATACCCGGCAAATGGTTGATCGTGCAATTTGCAACCTGCGAGGTAAATCTGCGTGCAAGATGCAAGTGTGCAAAAGGTTCCGTACAGCCAATAAAAAAGGGCCCACTAAGGGGCCCTTCTCGTACAACGTTGCAGGTCGCTTAGACGCCCGAGGCCTTGGCCGCGGCAACGTCTTTGATCGACAGCTTGATACGGCCGCGGTTGTCCACGTCCAGTACCAGCACTTCGACTTCCTGACCTTCTTTCAGGATATCGGTCACTTTCTCTACGCGCGCATCGCTGAGCATGGAGATGTGTACCAGGCCGTCCTTGCCAGGCAGGATGTTGACGAAGGCGCCGAAGTCGACGATACGCTCGACCTTGCCCACGTAGATCTTGCCGATCTCGGCTTCAGCGGTGATGCCCAGAACGCGCTGACGCGCTGCCTCTGCAGCTTCTTTGGTTTCGCCGAAGATCTTGATCGAGCCATCGTCTTCGATATCGATCGAAGCCTTGGTCTCTTCGCAGATGGCGCGAATGGTGGCGCCGCCTTTACCGATGACGTCACGAATCTTGTCGGTGTCGATCTTCATCGCGATCATGGTCGGGGCGTTGGCCGACAGCTCGGTACGCGACTGGCCAATGATCTGGTTCATCTGGCCGAGGATGTTCAGGCGCGCTTCCAGGGCCTGGCCCAGGGCGATCTCCATGATCTCTTCGGTGATGCCGTTGATCTTGATGTCCATCTGCAGTGCGGTAACGCCTTTGGCAGTACCGGCAACCTTGAAGTCCATGTCGCCCAGGTGGTCTTCGTCACCCAGGATGTCGGTCAGGACTGCGAACTTCTCGCCTTCCTTGACCAGGCCCATGGCGATACCGGCTACCGGTGCCTTCATCGGTACACCGGCATCCATCAGTGCCAGGGAAGCACCGCAGACCGACGCCATGGAGCTGGAACCGTTGGACTCGGTGATTTCCGACACCACACGGATGGTGTACGGGAACACGTCAGCGGCAGGCAGCATGGCCTGGACCGAGCGGCGGGCCAGGCGGCCGTGACCGATTTCACGACGGCCAGCACCGCCCATGCGACCACACTCGCCCACCGAGAACGGCGGGAAGTTGTAGTGCAGCATGAAGGGGTCTTTCTTCTCGCCTTCGAGGGTGTCCAGCAGCTGGGCGTCACGGGCAGTACCCAGGGTCGCGACGACCAGGGCCTGGGTTTCACCACGGGTGAACAGTGCCGAACCGTGCGTCTTCGGCAGAACGCCGACTTCGATGTTCAGCGGGCGAACGGTCTTGGTGTCACGACCATCGATACGCGGCTTGCCGTTGACGATGTTTTCGCGAACGGTGCGGTATTCGATCTCACCGAAGATTTCTTTTACTTCGCTGGCCGATGGCTGGCCTTCTTCACCGGAGAACTTGGCGATCGCCTGGTCACGCAGCTCGCCCAGGCGCGCGTAGCGGTCGGCCTTGACGGTGATGGTGTAGCCCTGCGAAACGGCTTCGCCGAATTCAGCGCGAATGGCGTTGAACAGCTCGGTGTTGGCAACGGCAGGTTTCCAGTCCCAGGTCGGCTTGCCAGCTTCGGCAGCCAGCTCTTTGACAGCCTGGATAACGGCCTGGAATTCGTCGTGGGCGAACAGTACAGCGCCCAGCATCTGGTCTTCGGTCAGCTCTTGGGCTTCCGATTCAACCATCAGCACGGCGTCGGAAGTACCGGCAACGACCATGTCCAGGCTCGAGGCGGCCAGCTGCTCGTAAGTCGGGTTCAGCAGGTAGCCGGTGCTTTCGTGGAAGGCAACACGGGCAGCGCCGATCGGGCCTTCGAATGGGATGCCGGAGATGGCAAGCGCAGCCGAGGTACCGATCATCGCAGCGATGTCCGGATCGGTCTTCTTGCTGGTCGATACCACGGTGCAGACGACCTGGACTTCGTTCATGAAGCCTTCAGGGAACAGCGGGCGGATCGGACGGTCGATCAGGCGCGAGGTCAGCGTCTCTTTCTCGGAAGGACGGCCTTCGCGCTTGAAGAAGCCACCCGGGATCTTGCCGGCGGCGTAGGTCTTTTCCTGGTAGTGGACCGACAGAGGGAAGAAGCCCTTGCCTGGATCGGCCTGCTTGGCACCGACCACGGTCACCAGCACGGTGACATCGTTGTCGACGGTAACCAGCACGGCGCCGGTTGCCTGACGGGCAATGCGGCCCGTTTCGAGAGTAACGGTCGATTGACCGAACTGGAATTTCTTGATTACCGGGTTCACGGTTTCCTACCTTTTTTCAGTGGCTCTGGGGGAACTGGTTTCTTGCGAATTCTTGGGCAGAAAGGGGAATCGGCCCCATTGACCGTCCAGATACAACACGAGGCTGGGAGCCTGGCGCCGAGCGGAAAAAACCGCTCGGCGTTGCCAGGCTGCCAACCTCGAAGATACGCGTGGCGTGTCCGACGCAAACGCTGCCAAGCAGCGCTGGCGAAGCATGCGACACGCCATGCACACCACTGACCAGGCCGCTATTAGCGACGCAGGCCCAGGCGACCGATCAGGGCGCTGTAACGAGTGGTGTCTTTGCCCTTCAGGTAGTCCAGCAGCTTACGACGCTGGTTAACCATACGGATCAGGCCACGACGCGAGTGGTGGTCTTTACCGTTGGCCTTGAAGTGGCCTTGCAGCTTGTTGATGTTCGCGGTCAGCAGAGCGACCTGAACTTCCGGGCTACCAGTGTCACCAGCAGCTTGCTGGAAGTCGGTAACGATTTGAGCTTTTTCTTCAACGCTGAGGGCCATGTGGCTTCTCCTGATAACGGAACCCGCAAGCGGGTCCAATAGGCCAGGGACAAATCCCTGTATTAATAAAAAAGGTGTGACCGTGCCTACTGACAGCCACCCTTGTACCCGCAGGCCACAGCATAAGCCGAAGCCCCCGGTTTCGATCATTCCGACCGAATCAGTCGACGCGGCGCAATACGCCCGTCTTCGCTCACTTCACCGATACCGATGAAACGACCATTGTGATCCTGTACCCGGACCATGCCAAATTGCGGCGCGTCCGGAGCACGTACCGCCTGGCCATGCAGCCAGTAGAACGCACTGTGTTCGGACAAGCCGATCAGCGGCCAGTCCTGCAGGCCACTGTCCGAAGGCATGAGGAAGCGATCGAGCGCTTCGTTGCCACCTTCGGCGTGGGCCTGTTCGAGTTCCTCGAGGGTCACGGTCTGGGCCAGCTCGAAGGGCCCGGCGTGGGTCCTGCGCAGCTCGGCAACATAGGCGCCGCAGCCGAGGGCCTCGCCGATATCCTCCACCAGGGTGCGGATATAGGTGCCTTTGCTG
Source organism: Lelliottia jeotgali (assembly GCF_977070485.1). Lineage (NCBI taxonomy): Bacteria > Pseudomonadati > Pseudomonadota > Gammaproteobacteria > Enterobacterales > Enterobacteriaceae > Lelliottia > Lelliottia jeotgali. The sequence continues at coordinate 61,685 of NZ_CDRVFO010000021.1, read as the reverse complement.
CATCCTACGCTCAGCCGTGCACGGGTGCCTTCGCACTCGAGCAACTCCAAGCGGTTAATAGTAACAGAACGCGCCTCGCGCTCCACTACCTCTCCTGCACGTGCCAGCTTGTAAAGCGGCTGACCATCACGCTTGAGCGCCGAGTACATCGGCGGTATCTGGCTGATCGGGCCGCGAAAACGTGGCAGTAGCGCCTCGATGTCGGCACGACCAACGGTCACTTCACGGGTTTGCAGGACCTCGCCTTCTGCATCGGCAGTATTTGTAGTCTGCCCCAGCTGCATGACGGTCTCGTAGCCCTTGTCGGAATCGAGCAGGTACTGCGAAAACTTGGTCGCTTCGCCGAAACACAGCGGCAGCACGCCGGTGGCCAACGGGTCGAGGCTGCCGGTGTGGCCGGCCTTTTCTGCGTTGAGCAACCAGCGCACTTTCTGCAGTGCGGCGTTGGAGGTGAACCCCAGAGGCTTGTCGAGCAGGATGATGCCGCTGACGTTGCGGCGGATACGTTTGACCTGGGCCACCGGTTACTCCTTGGTGTCCTGCTCGTCGGTATCCTTGTGCAGGCGGTCTTCGGCCACTGCACGCTCGATCAGCGCCGACAGGTGGACACCACGGCTGACGCTCTCATCGAAATGGAAGTGCAACTGCGGCACGCTGCGCAGCTGCATCGAGCGGCCCAGGTGCAGGCGCAAGAAGCTGGCAGCGCTGTTCAGCGCCTTGAGCGACTGCTGCACTGCGTCCGGCGTTTCTTCACCCATGACGGTGATGAAGACCTTGGCATGGCCCAGGTCGCGGCTGACGTCCACGGCGGTGATGGTCACCAGGCCGACGCGTGGGTCCTTGACTTCACGGCGGATCAGTTCTGCCAGCTCGCGCTGCATCTGATCACCGATACGTTGGGTACGGCTGTATTCTTTGGCCATTCTTGCTACCTGTAACTTAAAGCGGCAAACGCCCGGTCAGGCTGAAGCCTGACCGGGCGCTACCTACTGAGGGCTGCCCACCGCCCTGGGGCGGGGGCTGACACCCTGCTCGCCCTTAAAGGGTACGAGCAACCTGGACTTTCTCGAAGACTTCGATCTTGTCGCCGACCTTGACGTCGTTGTAGCTCTTGACGCCAATACCGCACTCCATGCCCGAACGCACTTCTGCAGCGTCGTCCTTGAAGCGACGCAGCGATTCCAGCTCGCCTTCGAAGATGACCACGTCGTCGCGCAGTACGCGGATCGGACGGTTGCGGTACACGGTACCCTCGATGACCATACAGCCAGCGATGGCGCCGAACTTCGGCGAACGGAACACGTCACGCACTTCGGCGACACCCAGGATGTTCTCGCGAACATCGCTGCCGAGCATGCCGGTCAGGGCCTTCTTGACGTCTTCGATGATGTCGTAGATCACGTTGTAGTAACGCATATCCAGACCTTCCTGCTCGACGATCTTGCGCGCACCGGCATCGGCACGCACGTTGAAGCCGAACAGCACCGCATTGGACGCCAGCGCCAGGTTGGCATCGCTCTCGGTGATACCACCGACGCCGCCACCGATCACGCGAACCTGAACCTCGTCGTTGCCCAGGCCGCCGAGCGAACCCTGCAGTGCTTCCAGGGAACCGCGCACGTCGGTCTTGAGGACGATGTTGAGGGTCTTCTTCTCTTCCTGACCCATGGTCTCGAAGATGTTTTCCAGCTTGCCGGCGTGAGCACGGGCCAGCTTGACCTCGCGGTACTTGCCCTGACGGAACAGTGCAACTTCGCGGGCCTTCTTCTCGTCGGCAACCACGGAGAGCTCATCACCGGCTTCCGGAGTGCCATCCAGGCCAAGGATTTCAACCGGGATAGACGGGCCGGCTTCCCTAACAGGCTTGCCGTTCTCGTCCAGCATGGCACGCACGCGGCCATAGTTGGAGCCGCACAGGACCATGTCGCCCTGACGCAGGGTACCGTCCTGAACCAGGATGGTCGCCACCGGGCCGCGGCCCTTGTCCAGGCGCGATTCGACAACCACACCACGACCAGGCGCGGTCGGAGTAGCCGTCAACTCGAGGACCTCGGCCTGCAGCAATACGGCTTCAAGCAGTTCGTCGACGCCGGTACCCATCTTCGCCGAAACCTTGACGAACGGCGTGTCACCACCCCATTCCTCGGAGGTCACGCCCTCGACGGACAGCTCGTTACGGATGCGATCGAGGTCAGCACCAGGCTTGTCGATCTTGTTCACCGCAACCACCAGAGGGACGCCAGCTGCCTTGGCATGCTGAACGGCCTCACGGGTCTGTGGCATCACGCCATCGTCCGCCGCCACCACCAGGATGACGATGTCGGTCGCCTTGGCACCACGGGCACGCATCTGAGTGAACGCAGCGTGGCCTGGGGTATCGAGGAAGGTGACCATGCCGCGGTCGGTTTCCACGTGGTAGGCACCGATGTGCTGGGTGATACCACCGGCTTCGCCAGCGGCAACCTTGGCACGACGGATATAGTCGAGCAGCGAGGTCTTGCCATGGTCAACGTGACCCATGACGGTAACGACCGGTGCACGCGACTCGGCCTGACCTTCGAATTTCAGCGATTCGGCCAGGGAATCTTCCAGGGCGGTATCGCTGACCAGGGTAACCTTGTGGCCCAGCTCTTCTGCGATCAGCTGAGCGGTTTCCTGGTCGAGCACCTGGTTGATGGTGACCGGAGTGCCCATCTTGAACATGAACTTGACGACTTCAGCGGCCTTGACCGACATCTGCTGCGCAAGCTCCGAGACGGTGATGGTCTCGCCGATGGTCACGTCACGGATGACCGGACCGGTCGGGTTCTGGAAGCCATGCTGGTTGCGCTTCTTCAGCTTGCCCTTGCCACCACGACCACGGCGAGCGCCATCGCTCTCTTCATCGGTGGTGCGCGGAGCGGCACGAGGGGTCGGAGCCTTTTCTTTCTCCTTCACCTTGACCTTGATCGACACACGTGGCGCCTCGCCACGGCGACGGTCGTCATCGCGAGTACGGCTTTCGTTGCGACGGGTCTCGTCCTTCTTGCGCTCGGCAGCACGGGCTGCAGCGTCTTCGGAAGCCGGGGCGTCAGCGACGACCGGTGCTGGTGCCGGAGCAGCAGCAGCCGGTGCCGGCTCGGCCTTGGCAGCCGGCGCAGCGGCAGCAGTAGCGGTCGCGTGGCGACGAGCCTGCTCTTCGTTACGCTGGCGAACGTCGGCATCGACCTTGTCACGCGCGGCATTTTCAGCCGCACGACGCTCGTCCTGCTCACGTTTCTGCTCAGCCTGAATCTCTTCAGGGCTGCGCTGAACGAATACTTTCTTCTTGCGTACTTCTACGCTGATGCTTTTGCTACCGGCGACACGCAGGGTGCTGGTGGTCTTGCGCTGCAAGGTAATCTTGCGCGGCTCTTCCGCCTTGCTCTTGTGGCTGCTCTTCAAATGGGTCAGCAGAGTCTGCTTCTCATTGTCGGTCACTACCTGACCGGCGTCGGTGTGCGGCAGACCTGCCTCACGCATCTGCTGCAGCAGGCGCTCTACCGGTGCCTCGACCTCTTGGGCCAGTTCTTTCACCGTGACTTGCGTCATGCACTTCTCTCCTCAGGCCGCGCCTAATTACTCGAACCAGTGGGCTCGGGCGGCCATGATCAACTTGCCGGCACGCTCTTCGTCGATGCCGTCGATGTCGAGCAGGTCGTCAATCGACTGCTCGGCCAGGTCTTCGCGGTTAACCACGCCGCGCACCGCCAGTTCCGCCGCCAGGTCCTTGTCCATGCCCTCAAGGGAGAGCAGGTCTTCGGCCGGATGGGCGTCTGCCAGTTTTTCTTCGGTAGCGATGGCCTTGGTCAACAAACGGTCCTTGGCTCGAGCGCGGAGCTCATTGACGATATCCTCGTCAAAGCCATCGATGTTGAGCATTTCTTCCAACGGTACGTAGGCAATTTCTTCGAGGCTGGTAAAGCCTTCGTCGACCAGCACTTGGGCCAGCTCCTCGTCGACTTCCAGTTCCTCGATGAAGTTGCGCAGGATGTCACCGGTTTCCGCCTGCTGCTTGGCCTGGATATCCTTCTCGGTCATCACGTTCAGGGTCCAGCCGGTCAACTGACTGGCCAGGCGAACGTTCTGACCACCACGGCCAATGGCCTGGGCCAGGTTGTCCTCGGCAACGGCGATGTCCATGGCATGGGCATCTTCGTCAACGATGATCGCCGCGACTTCAGCCGGCGACATGGCGTTGATGACAAATTGCGCCGGGTTCTCGTCCCACAGGACGATATCCACACGCTCGCCACCCAGCTCGCCGGATACGGCCTGGACGCGCGAACCGCGCATGCCGATACAGGCACCCTGCGGGTCGATGCGCTTGTCCTTGGAGCGGACGGCGATCTTGGCACGCGATCCCGGATCACGGGAAGCGGCCATGACTTCGATGAGGCCTTCTGCGATTTCCGGCACCTCGATGCGGAACAGTTCGATCAGCATCTGTGGCGCGGTGCGCGACAGGATCAGCTGCGGACCGCGGTTCTCGGTGCGGATTTCCTTGAGCAGCGCACGCAAGCGCACGCCAACCCGGAAGGTCTCACGTGGAATGATGTCTTCGCGAGCCAGCAGCGCCTCGGCGTTGTTGCCCAGGTCGACGATGACGTTGTCGCGGGTAACCTTCTTGACAGTACCGGAGATGATCTCGCCAACGCGTTCGCGGTAGGCATCGACCACCTGGGCGCGCTCGGCCTCACGGACCTTCTGCACGATGACCTGCTTGGCGGTCTGGGCGGCGATACGACCGAATTCGATGGACTCGATCTTCTCCTCGATCACGTCACCCACCTTGGCTTCAGGGTGAGTTTCGTGAATCTTGGCCAGCCAGGTCTCGATTGCCGGATCGTCCAGATCGGCTTCGTCGACCACGGTCCAGCGACGGAAGGTCTCGTAGCTACCGGTGTGGCGGTTGATTTCCACACGCAGGTCGACTTCGTCTTCAAAACGTTTTTTGGTTGCAGTAGCCAAAGCCACTTCCAGCGCTTCGAAAATGACGCCGGGCGGTACACCTTTTTCGTTGGATACCGATTCAACAACCAGCAGTACTTCTTTGCTCATCGTACGCCTCGCCTTGCGCAAGCCATTGGGCCCGGATAGTCCGCCGGGCCCGGCACGTCTCAGTCAAAACTGGGAATAATATTGGCCTTGTCGATCGAGTCGATCGGCAACAGAAACTCGTGACTGTCCACCTGGACCACCACATCCTGCTCCTCCACACCGCGGAGAAGGCCCTGGAAGTTACGACGACCCTCGAAGGGCGTACGCAGCTTGATCTTCACTTGTTCGCCGGCATGCGAGGCAAACTGTTCCAGCGTGAACAGCGGGCGATCCATGCCTGGAGAGGACACCTCAAGGGTATATTCACTGCTGATCGGATCTTCCACATCAAGAATGGCGCTGGCCTGACGGCTGACCGCTTCACAGTCCTCCACCAGAATGCCGCCTTCCTTGTCGATATAGATGCGCAATACCGAATGCTTACCCTGGGAAACGTACTCGATCCCCCAGCATTGATAGCCCAGACCCTCGACCACCGGGGCCAACAAGGCCTGCAACTGTTCTAGCTTGCTCGACACCTGAACCCCCTCGTGCATGCTGTGCAAATAAAAAATGGGCGAAGCGCCCATCCCTGAAAGCGCCGTTGGACAACGACGCCGTAAACTGTTCGGCTAGCAAAAAGCCCCTGAAAAGGGGCTCCGCTGAAGCTGGTTGCGGGGGCTGGATTTGAACCAACGACCTTCGGGTTATGAGCCCGACGAGCTACCAAGCTGCTCCACCCCGCGACAAAGCTGGGGCGAAAGTATAAGACTGAACCCGTCGCTGGGTCAATCTAACCTCCACCTGCAAGAAAGCCCGCTAAAGCGGGCTCTCAAGCTTTAATTGGTACCGAGAAGGGGACTCGAACCCCTACACCCTATGGGCACAACCACCTCAAGGTTGCGTGTCTACCAATTCCACCACCTCGGCAATATTACTTCTTGAAACCCGTTACTTCTGCTCTTCGACTGGAGGAGGTACGTCACCCGCTGGGGTGGTTTCGCTCTTCTGCTCCTGGAGCACCGGTACATCATCATTTACTGCCGGCTTTGGCTGTTTCACTTCCAACACCGCTGGATCCGGAAGTCCCGCCTGACCAAGCTGGTGAGCTTGTTGCTTGGCGAAGTATCCTAACCCAAGTGCTGTCAAAAAGAAAGTGGCAGCAAGTATAGCAGTGAATTTACTCAGGAAGGTAGCAGAACCTTGGCTTCCGAACACAGTATTTGAAGCACCTGCGCCGAAAGATGCACCTGCTTCCGCACCCTTACCCTGTTGCAACAGTACCAGCACTACAAGCGACAGCGCTGCCAACAGATGAAAAACAACGATGACTGTTTCCAGCATTTGTTCAGTTTCCTGCGGCGCGACAAATTGCACCGAATTCGTCTGCGTTCAGGGATGCTCCACCAATGAGCCCCCCATCAATATCCGGCATGCCGAACAGTTCGGCCGCATTGGCCGCCTTCACGCTACCGCCGTAGAGAAGCTGCACATTCTGCGCAACTTCGGCGTCCTTCGCTGCCAACTGCTTACGGATGGCTGCATGCACATCCTGAGCTTGCTGCGGCGAGGCCGTCAAACCTGTACCGATGGCCCATACAGGCTCATAGGCAATTACTGCATTGGCAAAAGCGGCAATACCGAACGCGTCGATAACACTGCTTAGTTGACGCCCTACAACTTCAAGCGTCTTGCCCGCTTCGCGCTCCTCCAGAGTTTCCCCTATGCAGAGCACCGGCGTCAAACCACTTTTCTGAGCAGCTGCAAACTTGCGATTAAGCACTTCTTCACTTTCACCGATAACCTGGCGACGCTCCGAGTGACCAATCAACACAAACTTGCAACCCACTTCAGCCAACTGACTCGGTGCAACTTCACCAGTCAGCGCACCCTGCTCGGGCTGTACTGCAGAATTCTGTGCTCCAACGGTGATTCCTTTGCCTTTGAGACCATCAATGACTTCATTGATGAACAGGGCCGGAGGAAAAACCGCGACTTCGATACCTTCGGGAATGAGCATATTGCCCAAGCCCTGAGTCAGCTCAGCGACGCTGGCGCGGGTACCGTGCATCTTCCAGTTACCAGCTACCATGGGGCGACGCATGCTTTACCTCGTCGGTCAAAGTGGGCGCAGATCTTACCCAACCAGATCTGCGCTGGCAAGCCCAATTCAGACACAAACTTCAGCGACCAGTTTGGCCAGGGCTTCGGCATGCGTGCGCACCTGGTTTTCGTCGTCACCTTCAACCATCACCCGCACCAATGGCTCGGTGCCCGACTTGCGCAACAGCACACGCCCACGCCCCGCCATGTCTTCAGTAACCCTGGCACTGGCTTCCTTGACGGCCGGATGCTCCAGCGGGTCGACCTTGCTGGCGCCGAAACGCACATTGATCAACACCTGCGGGCACTTGCGCAAGGCCTGGCGAGCCTGCGCCAGGGTCTCACCGCGACGTCTGAGGGCCAGCAGGACCTGCAGTGCGGCAATGATCGCATCACCGGTGGTGGTGTGATTGCAGCACACGACATGCCCGGAATTTTCACCCCCCACCAGCCAGCCGCGTTCCAGCAGCTCGGCCATGACGTAACGGTCGCCAACCTTGGCCCGTACAAAAGGAATATCCAGGTCCTTGAGCGCAAGCTCCAGACCCAGGTTACTCATCAGCGTACCGACCACCCCGCCCTGCAGCTTGCCCCGCTCGTGCAGGTCCCGGGCGATGATGAACAGCAGCTCGTCACCATCGACGATCGCGCCGGTATGGTCGACCATCAACACCCGGTCACCATCACCGTCGAAGGCAATGCCCAAGTCGGCGTGACCGACCAGCACTGCCGCCTGCAGCGACTCGATGTGGGTCGAGCCGCAGTTTTCGTTGATGTTCAGGCCATCAGGCTGCGCATGCAGCACCGTCACTTCGGCACCCAGCTCACGGAACACGCTCGGCGCGACTTTGTAGGTGGCGCCATGGGCGCAGTCGACCACCAGCTTGAGGCCTTCGAAGCCGGTGCTGGTCGGCACACTGCTCTTGCAAAACTCGATGTAGCGGCCAGCGGCATCGTTGATGCGCGAAACCTTGCCCAGCTTGCTCGAGTCGACCACCGTCATCGGCTGGTCAAGAAGCTCCTCGATCATCAGCTCGATTTCGTCGGGCAGCTTGGTGCCCTGGCCTGAGAAGAATTTGATACCGTTGTCATCGTGCGGGTTGTGCGAAGCACTGATGACGATACCCGCTTCAGCATGGAAGGTACGGGTCAGGTAGGCGATGGCCGGAGTAGGCATCGGCCCGAGCAGCAAGACATCAGCACCCGCAGCAGAAAGGCCCGCCTCGAGCGCGGACTCGAACATGTAACCGGAAATGCGCGTGTCCTTGCCCACCAACACGCGGCAGTTACCCTGCTTGCGGAAGGCCATGCCCGCCGCCCAGCCCAGCTTCAGCATGAAGTCAGGGGTGATCGGGTATTCGCCGACGCGGCCACGGATGCCGTCGGTACCAAAGTATTTTCTGCTCATAGGGACTCCAATGTTCTTATTCGGCGTTCTGTACCGCAGCAATCATGCGTACCACATCGGCGGTCTCGGCCACATCATGGACGCGCAGAATGCTGGCACCCTTGGTCATGGCCAAAGCCGCCAGCGCCAGGCTGCCGTACAGCCGCTCACCAACCGGACGATCCAGCGTCAGGCCGATCATGCTCTTGCGTGAAACACCCACCAGCAACGGGCGCCCGAGACTGTAAAGTGCTTCCATATGCTTGAACAGGCTCAGGTTATGCGCCAGTGTCTTGGCGAACCCGAAACCCGGGTCGAGGATGATGCGTTCGGCACCGATACCCGCTGCTGCGCAAGCCGCCATCCGCTGTTCAAGATAGCGCGTTACATCGGCGGTCACATCCTCGTAATGCGGGTCGTCCTGCATGTTCCCCGGCTCACCGCGCATGTGCATCAGGCACACCGGCAGCCCGGTATCTGCAGCGGCATCGAGGGCGCCATCGCGCTCCAGCGCACGCACGTCGTTGATCAGGCCAGCACCGAGGCGAGCCGACTCACGCATGACGGCAGGCGTGGAGGTATCGACCGAAATGACCACATCAAGGCGACTATTGATCGCTTCGACCATCGGCGCCACACGCTCGAGCTCCTCGGTCACCGAGACCGCACGGGCGCCCGGGCGAGTCGACTCGCCGCCGATGTCGATCAGCGTTGCGCCCGCCGCAACCATGGCTTCTGCATGACGCAGAGCCTCGTCGCGCTGACTGAAGCGCCCGCCATCAGAGAAAGAATCGGGGGTGATGTTGAGGATACCCATGACATGGGTACGGGACAAATCAAGAACCCGGTTGCCGCAAGGCAACCGGGTCGGGTACAGCTTAGAGCTCATAGATGCCCTTAGTGTTGAGCCGCTGGGCCGCCGATCGGCGATTCAGGGCGATCATTCTGGGCAGCAGGCGTGCCCGAAGTCTTGTCGTCATCCCAGTCACGCGGCTCGCGAGGCGTACGACCGGACATGATGTCGTCGATCTGGTCGGCGTCGATGGTCTCGTACTTCATCAGCGCTTCGGCCATGGCATCGAGCTTGTCGCGGTTGTCGGTCAGCAGCTGTTTGGCAGTGGCATAGCACTGGTCAATGATGCTGCGCACTTCCGAGTCGATCAGCTTGGCCGTTTCGCCAGAAACACTGGCGTGCTGGCTGCCGGCGCTGCGGCCGAGGAAAACCTCGCCCTCTTCTTCGGCATACATCAACGGGCCGAGCTTCTCGGACAGGCCCCACTTGGTGACCATGTTCCGGGCAATCTGGCTGGCACGCATGATGTCGTTCGAGGCACCGGTGGTAACACCGTCGAAGCCCAAGGTCATTTCTTCGGCGATACGGCCACCGTACAGCGAGCAGATCTGGCTGATCAGTGCACGCTTGGACAGGCTGTAACGGTCTTCCTCGGGCAGGAACATGGTCACACCCAGGGCGCGACCGCGCGGGATGATCGAGACCTTGTAAACCGGGTCATGCTCAGGCACCAGGCGACCAACGATGGCGTGACCGGCCTCGTGGTAAGCGGTGTTCTGTTTTTCCTTCTCGGACATGACCATGGTCTTGCGCTCGGCGCCCATCATGATCTTGTCTTTGGCCAGTTCGAACTCTTTCATCTCGACCAGGCGCTTGTTCGAGCGCGCAGCGAACAGCGAGGCTTCGTTGACCAGGTTGGCAAGGTCAGCACCGGAGAAGCCTGGAGTACCACGGGCAATGACTGCCGGGTTGACGTTCTCGCCGATCGGAACCTTGCGCATGTGTACTTTGAGGATCTGCTCACGACCACGGATGTCTGGCAGGCCGACCACCACCTGGCGGTCGAAGCGGCCAGGACGCAGCAGGGCCGGGTCCAGTACGTCCGGACGGTTGGTGGCAGCGATGACGATGATGCCATCGTTCATTTCAAAGCCGTCCATCTCGACCAGCAACTGGTTGAGGGTCTGCTCACGCTCGTCGTGACCGCCGCCCATACCGGCGCCACGATGGCGACCAACGGCGTCGATCTCGTCGATGAAGATAATGCACGGGGCGTGCTTTTTGGCCTGCTCGAACATGTCACGCACACGGCTGGCACCCACACCGACGAACATCTCGACGAAGTCCGAACCGGAAATGGTGAAGAAAGGCACCTTGGCTTCGCCGGCAATGGCCTTGGCCAGCAAGGTCTTACCGGTACCCGGCGGGCCAACCATCAGCACACCACGCGGGATGCGGCCACCCAAGCGCTGGAACTTGCCCGGGTCGCGCAGAAACTCGACCAGCTCGCCGACTTCTTCCTTGGCCTCGTCGCACCCTGCAACGTCAGCCAAAGTGGTCTTGACCTGGTCTTCGGACAGCAGGCGCGCCTTGCTCTTGCCAAAACTCATCGGCCCGCCCTTGCCGCCTGCACCGCCCTGCATCTGGCGCATGAAGAACATGAACACGGCAATGATCACCAGGATCGGGAAGCTCGCCACCAGCAGCTGAGTCCAGATGCTCTGCTGCTCAGGCTGCTTGCCTTCGACGACCACGTTATTGTCGACCAGGTCGCCGATCAGGCCGTTATCGGTAATGGCCGGGCGAACGGTCTTGAAGCTGTCGCCGTCGGCGCGCTTGCCGGTAATGATGTAGCCGTCGACGGTCACACGCTCGACCTTGCCATCCTTGACCTGCTGGATGAAGTCGGAGTAGTTGAGGGTCTGCGGCTCGTTAGGGCTGGAGAAGTTGTTCATCACTGTCACCAGGACAGCTGCGATGATCAACCACAGGATCAGATTCTTTGCCATGTCGTTCAATTCGCTACCCTCTGAGGCCGGCGCACGACGCAGCCGTGCCTCGCATGATATTCATCGCCCTAACTTACTACATTACCTACGCAACCGCAGGCACCGTCTGTAACCCTTTGTGAAATCTAGACTACACGAAGTTCGGACAATCCAGACGGGGCAGCCGATTGGAATTAACTATCGACCACCCCGCAGCAGGCCATTCAAGCGCCCTTGAAACCCTTACCCAACAGGTACTGTTCACGCGAGCGATCCCGCGAAGAGGACGGCTTGCGCATCTGCACCTTGTCGAACTTGGTGCGCACATCCTTCAGGTACATGTCAAAGCCTTCGCCCTGGAAAATCTTGATCAGAAAATCACCGCCGGGCTTGAGCACACGGGTTGCCAGGTCCAGGGCCAACTCACAGAGGAACATGGCGCGCGGCATGTCCACCTCAGGCGTACCACTCATATTGGGGGCCATGTCGGAAATCACAAGGTCTACGTGCGAATCACCGACCGCATCGAGGATCTGCTGCAAGACCTCATCCTGGGTGAAGTCGCCCTGAATAAAGGTAACGTCCGGGATCGAGTCCATTTCCAGGATGTCCGAAGCGATCAGACGGCCCTGGCCACCAATCAGACGACTGGTCACTTGCGACCAGCCACCCGGCGCCGCGCCCAGGTCGATCACGCTCATGCCTGGGCGGATCAGGCGGTCTTTCTCCTGGATCTCAAGCAGTTTGTAGCTCGCACGCGAGCGGTAGCCATCCTTCTGCGCCTGCTTAACAAAAGGGTCGTTAAAATGCTCTCGCAGCCAGTTAGCGCTGCTTTTGGAACGTTGTACCACGGGGCACCTCGATGATATGCGTCGTGTTTGACTGGGCGGAGCCACAGGCCCTCGGGTAAAATGCCCGTCAATTTTACAGAATCAGACGGAAAGGGTCAGATTATGCCGCTCAATAACGAGCAGAAGAAGCAATACAAATCCATTGGTCATGACCTGAAACCGGTCCTGATCGTTGCTGGCAACGGTTTGAATGAAGGCGTGATCGCCGAACTGGAGCGCGCACTGGTCGACCACGAGCTGATCAAGGTCGAAATTCGCTCGGAAGATCGCGAAGAGCGCGCCGAGACCATCGCAGAGCTGTGCAAGGCCGGCCGCGCCGAGCTGGTGCAGACCATCGGCAAGAAAGCGCTGATCTACCGCAAGAACCCACAGCCGAACAAACAGCTGTCCAACATCCACCGCTACAAGTAACGGTGGCGCCGATCAGTGGCGCGCTTGGCGCGCCCTGACCGGTACCGGTTGAGCCACCAGCACGATGCCGGAAAAACCCAGAACCAGAAAACAGAACATCTGCCAGCGCTCGCCGACCGAGATGCCATAGCGCAAGGTGTAGTACCCCACGCAGGCCGCAAAGCCGAGCAACAGCATCTGGCCACGAAATTGCCGCCACCAGGCCGCCAGGCCATCGACCCTCGCCAGTACTGCCAGCTGCGTCAGCAGCCCGAGCAACGCCACGCCAATCAACCAACGGTCAATCTGCCCGGCGATATCCTGTACCAGCAAAGGTGCCAGGCCACTGACCTTGAGCGCGGGCACCAGCCCAACATGGAACACCCAAAGGCCACCGACCCAGAAAACCTGGGCCAGTTGCCAGAGGATCCCCTCAAGGGATGGCGCCCGCAGGCGCCGGTCAGATGTGCTTGACTTCGACAATCTCGTACTCGACCGAGCCGCTTGGCGTCTTGACGACGACAGTATCACCTTCTTCCTTGCCGATGATGGCACGGGCGATCGGTGCGCCGCTCGAGAGCTTGCCTTGCTTCACGTCGGCTTCATCCTCACCAACGATCTGGTAGCTCACCTCTTCATCGGTTTCAGTGTTGGCCAGCACCACAGTGGTGCCGAAAATCACCTTGCCGGTGTGAGGGATAGTGGTCACATCGATCACTACCGAGTTCTGCAGACGGCCTTCGATGTCGCGGATACGCGCCTCGACCATGCCCTGCTCCTCACGGGCGGCATGGTATTCGGCATTTTCCTTGAGGTCGCCCAGTTCGCGTGCTTCGCCAATGGCCTGACTCAGGCGCGGGCGCTCGGTCTTGCTCAGGAACAGGTGTTCCTCTTCCAGGGCGCGAGCGCCCTGAACGGTCATCGGATACTTGGTAATGCTCATGCTTTAAGTCCTGCATGCAGATCCTGCAAGCGACGAACGGTCTTTTCAGGGCCGAATTTCAGCGCTTCGCAGATGGCTTCACCAGCCGCAATGGTCGTGGTGCAGTAGATCTTGTGCTGCAACGCATTGCGACGAATCGAATAGGAATCGGCAATCGACTGACGGCCTTCGGTGGTGTTGATGATCAACGACACTTCGTCGTTCTTGATCATGTCGACCACGTGCGGACGGCCTTCGGTCACCTTGTTCACGCGGCGCACTTTCAGGCCAGCCGCCTCGATGACCTTGGCGGTACCTGCAGTAGCGACCACTTCGAAGCCCAGGGCGATCAGGTCACGGGCAACGCCAGCCACTTGCGGCTTGTCGTCGTCACGTACGCTGATGAACGCGGTACCGCCCGTTGGCAGCACTTCGCTGGCACCCATCTGAGCCTTGGCGAACGCTTCACCGAAGCTGTCACCGACACCCATGACTTCACCGGTCGATTTCATCTCAGGGCCGAGGATCGGGTCAACCCCCGGGAACTTGGCGAACGGGAAGACGGCTTCCTTGACGCTGTAGAAGTTCGGGATGATTTCCTGGGTGAAGCCCAGCTCTTTCAGGGTTTTGCCAGCCATGACGCGGGCAGCGATCATCGCCAGGGAAGTGCCGATGCACTTGGACACGAACGGCACGGTACGCGAGGCGCGCGGGTTGACTTCGATCACGTAGATCTTGTCGCCCTGCAAGGCCAGCTGCACGTTCATCAGGCCAACCACGCCCAGCTCCAGGGCCATCTTGCGCACCTGGTCGCGAACCTGGTCCTGCACGTCCTTGCTCAGCGAGTAAGGCGGCAGCGAGCACGCCGAGTCACCGGAGTGAACGCCGGCCTGTTCGATGTGCTGCATGATCGCGCCGATCACCACGTCGGTGCCGTCGCAGACCGCATCCACGTCCATCTCGATGGCGCAGTTGAGGAAGTGGTCCAGCAGTACCGGGCTGTCGTTGGACACTTGCACGGCTTCACGCAGGTAGCGCTTGAGCTCGTCCAGTTCGTAGACGATCTCCATCGCACGGCCGCCCAGTACGTAGGAAGGGCGCACCACCAGCGGGTAACCGATACCGCCCGCGGCACGGATGGCTTCTTCTTCGCTGCGCACGGTAGCGTTTGGCGGCTGCAGCAGGTTCAGGCGCTGAACCATCTGCTGGAAGCGCTCACGGTCTTCGGCACGGTCGATGGCGTCCGGGCTGGTACCGATGATCGGTACGCCGGCCTCTTCCAGGGCGCGAGCCAGTTTCAGCGGGGTCTGGCCGCCGTAGTGGACGATGACGCCCTTGGGCTTCTCGACGCGGCAGACTTCCAGCACGTCTTCCAGGGTCAACGGCTCGAAGTACAGGCGGTCGGAGGTGTCGTAGTCGGTGGAGACGGTTTCCGGGTTGCAGTTGACCATGATGGTCTCGTAACCGTCTTCACGCAGTGCCAGTGCCGCGTGTACGCAGCAATAGTCGAACTCGATGCCTTGACCGATACGGTTAGGGCCGCCACCCAGGATCATGATCTTGTCGCGGGTCGACGGGTTGGCCTCGCACTCTTCCTCGTAGGTGGAGTACAGGTAGGCGGTGTCGGTGGCGAACTCGGCAGCGCAGGTGTCGACGCGCTTGTACACCGGGAACACTTCCAGCTTGTGGCGGTGACGGCGCAGGTTCTTGTCGGTGATGCCGAGCAGCTTGGCCAGACGCTGGTCCGAGAAGCCCTTGCGCTTGAGGCGCAGCATGTAGTCCTTGTCGATCGCCGACAGGGCCAGGGTCTTGACCTTCTCTTCTTCCTTGATCAGGTCTTCCATCTGAACCAGGAACCACATGTCGATGCCGGTCAGGGCGAAGATCTCTTCGCAGGTCATACCCGAACGCATGGCGTCAGCCACGTACCAGATGCGCTCGGCACCCGGCACGGTCAGCTCGCGCTTGAGGATGCCGGCGGCTTCCGGGCTGGCCAGGTCGACTTTAGGGTCAAGACCGCAAGCACCGACTTCCAGGCCGCGCAGGGCTTTCTGCAGGGATTCCTGGAAGGTACGGCCGATGGCCATGACTTCACCCACGGACTTCATCTGGGTGGTCAGGCGGGCGTCGGCTTTCGGGAATTTCTCGAAGGCGAAGCGTGGCAGCTTGGTGACGACGTAGTCGATCGACGGCTCGAAGGACGCCGGAGTACGGCCGCCAGTGATGTCGTTCTGCAGTTCGTCAAGGGTGTAACCAATGGCCAGCTTGGCGGCGATCTTGGCGATCGGGAAGCCAGTTGCCTTGGAAGCCAGCGCCGAGGAACGCGAAACACGCGGGTTCATCTCGATCACGACCATGCGGCCGGTGTTCGGGCAGATACCGAACTGCACGTTGGAACCGCCGGTTTCAACGCCAATTTCACGCAGCACCGCCAGCGAGGCGTTGCGCATGATCTGGTATTCCTTGTCGGTCAGGGTCTGCGCTGGAGCAACGGTGATCGAGTCACCGGTGTGCACGCCCATCGGGTCGAAGTTTTCGATCGAGCAGACGATGATGCAGTTGTCCTTTTTGTCGCGGACCACTTCCATCTCGTACTCTTTCCAGCCGATCAGCGATTCGTCGATCAGCAGCTCTTTGGTCGGCGACAGGTCCAGACCACGGGTGCAGATTTCTTCGAACTCTTCACGGTTGTAAGCGATACCACCACCTGTGCCACCCATGGTGAACGACGGGCGGATGATGCATGGGAAGCCAAGCTTCTCAAGGACCGCATTGGCCTCTTCCATGCTGTGGGCGATACCGGAGCGCGGGCACTCCAGGCCGATGTCCTTCATGGCCTTGTCGAAGCGCGAGCGGTCTTCGGCCTTGTCGATGGTGTCGGCGTTGGCACCGATCATCTCTACGCCGAACTTCTCCAGAACGCCGTGGCGCTCCAGGTCCAGGGCGCAGTTCAGTGCGGTCTGGCCACCCATGGTCGGCAAAACGGCGTCCGGGCGCTCTTTTTCGATGATCTTGGCCACTGACTGCCACTTGATCGGCTCGATGTAGGTGGCGTCGGCCATGGCCGGGTCGGTCATGATGGTGGCTGGGTTGGAGTTCACCAGGATGACGCGGAAACCTTCCTCACGCAGGGCTTTACAGGCCTGGGCGCCGGAGTAGTCGAATTCACAGGCCTGGCCGATCACGATCGGGCCAGCGCCGAGAATCAGGATGCTTTTGATGTCTGTACGTTTTGGCATGGTGGTCACTCAAATCCGGGGTCAGTCGGCAAGCCGCTTTGAACAATCTGGGTCAGGCGCTTCCGGGCGCGGCGGGTGCCGGCCCGGGGCCTTGAAGCAGGATGCTCAGCGGCGCTTGGCCATGGCATCGGTGAAACGATCGAACAGTGGCGCGACGTCGGTCGGGCCCGGGCTCGCTTCAGGGTGGCCCTGGAAGCTGAACGCGCTCTTGTCGGTACGCTCGATACCCTGCAGGGTGCCGTCGAACAGCGACTTGTGGATGGCGCGAACGTTACCCGGCAGGGTGGCTTCGTCTACGGCGAAACCGTGGTTCTGGCTGGTGATCATGACCACGCCGGTGTCCAGGTCCTGGACCGGGTGGTTGGCACCATGGTGGCCGTGGCCCATTTTCACGGTCTTGGCGCCAGAGGCCAGCGCCAGCAGCTGGTGGCCCAGGCAGATGCCGAACACCGGAATATCGGTGTCGAGGATCTCTTTGATCGCCTGGATCGCGTAGTCGCATGGCTCTGGATCACCAGGGCCGTTGGACAGGAACACACCATCAGGGTTGAGCGCGAGCACTTCGCTGGCCGGGGTCTGGGCAGGCACCACGGTCACGCGGCAGCCACGGGCGACCAGCATGCGCAGGATGTTCAGCTTGACGCCGTAGTCGAAGGCAACAACGTGGTACGGCAGCTCGGAAGCTTCCAGGGTCGGGTGGCTGTCGGTTTTCAGCTCCCAAACGCTGGAGCGCCACTCGTAACGCTCCTTGGTGGAAACGACCTTGGCCAGGTCCATGCCCTTGAGGCCCGGGAAGGCGCGGGCAGCGGCGATGGCGGCTTCTTCGCTGATGTTGTCACCGGCGAGAATGCAGCCGTTCTGAGCGCCCTTTTCACGCAGGATACGGGTCAGGCGACGGGTGTCGATGCCGGCGATGGCAACGACATTGTTGGCCTTGAGGTAGTCAGGCAGCGACTGGGTGTTACGCCAGTTGCTGGCCAGCAGCGGCAGGTCACGGATGACCAGGCCGGCGGACCAGACACGGTTCGACTCGGCGTCTTCCGGAGTGGTACCGGTGTTGCCAATGTGCGGGTAGGTCAGAGTAACGATTTGCTGCGCGTAGGAAGGGTCTGTAAGGATTTCCTGGTAGCCGGTCATAGCGGTGTTGAATACCACCTCACCAACGGTCTGACCGTCGGCTCCGATGGCTTCACCGCGAAAAATACTGCCGTCGGCAAGGGCGAGTATGGCTGGCTTTGTCAAGAAGACCTCCCGTAAATCAAGCATGAAAGGGCGATCGCAGGTTGCAAAAAAGCGGAGTGACGTATGGACACGTCACCCCGCTTCTATGTGCTGAATTCAATTCGCTGCGCGCTTTTAGTGGACACACTAAAGCTGTAGCTTACAGAAAAGTGCTTTTTTGGTCTACCGTAAATGTGCCTCTAAAACACATGATTGCGACAGGCTGACCTTCTTGGGCAATGAACACGCGCGTAGGAGCGGCCTTGTGTCGCGAAAGGGCTGCGTAGCAGCCCTAGCTTTCTGCGGCGCTGCCGAGATCCCTGGGGCCGCTGCGCGACCCTTTCGCGACGCAAGGCCGCTCCTACAGGGATCACATGTACCCCGAGGGAACGGCTTAACGCAGCTCCAGCACATCCTGCATGTCGTACAAGCCCGCCTCACGCCCATCCAGCCACAGCGCGGCACGCACCGCACCCTTGGCGAAGGTCATGCGGCTGGAAGCCTTGTGGGTGATTTCCAGGCGCTCACCTTCAGCGGCGAACAGCACGGTGTGGTCACCGACCACATCGCCGGCACGCACAGTCGCAAAGCCGATGGTCTGGCGATCACGCGCGCCCGTCTGGCCCTCACGACCATACACCGCCACTTCCTGCAGATCACGACCCAGGGCATTGGCAACCACCTCACCCATGCGCAGCGCAGTGCCTGACGGCGCATCGACCTTGTGCCGGTGATGCGCCTCGATGATCTCGATGTCGACATCATCGCCCAGCACCCGCGCCGCCATGTCCAGCAACTTCAGGCTGAGGTTGACGCCTACGCTGAAGTTGGCGGCGAAGACGATCGGGATGTCCTTACCCGCCTCGGCCAGCAGCTGCTTCTCCTCGCTGGTGAAACCGGTGGTGCCGATGATCATCGCCTTGCCATGTTTGCGGCAAAACGCCAGGTTCTTCAGGGTCACCGAAGGGTGAGTGAAGTCGATCAGCACATCGAAATCGTCGGCAACCTTGGCCAGGTCATCCGACAGCAGCACGCCGATACGACCGAGCGCCGCCAACTCACCGGCATCCGCCCCCACCAGCGAGCTGTCCGGGCGATCGATCGCCGCCGTCAGCCCAGCACCCTGGGTTTGCTGCACAGCTTCGATCAGGGTCTTGCCCATCCGCCCTGCCGCGCCCATCACTGCAATACGTCGCATAGCCTGTTCCTTGTCAGAGATCGCCGAAGAAGCGCTTCACGCCATCGAACCAGCCATTGGCCTTGGGCGAGTGGGAGCTGTCGCCTTCGAGCGAGTCACGCAGCTCTTCGAGCAGTTCACGCTGGCGACGGCTGAGGTTGACCGGGGTCTCGACCGCAACGCGGCACAGCAGGTCACCCGCACCACCACCACGTACCGGTGCAACACCTTTGCCACGCAGGCGGAACTGCTTACCGGTTTGCGTGCCCTCAGGGATCTTCAGCTTCACACGACCATCGAGGGTCGGCACTTCCAGCTCGCCACCCAAAGCGGCATCGGTATAGCTGATAGGCACTTCGCAATACAGGTGCTTGCCGTCACGCTGGAAAATCTCGTGCTCACGCACGTTGATCACCACGTAAAGGTCGCCGGTCGGGCCACCATGGGTGCCTGCCTCGCCTTCGCCGGAGAGGCGGATGCGGTCGCCAGTGTCGACGCCGGCCGGCACTTTGACCGACAGGGTCTTGTATTCCTCGACACGGCCTTCACCGTGGCACGAACCGCAAGGGTCGGTGATGATCTTGCCCTGGCCATGGCAGCGCGGGCAGGTCTGCTGCACCGAGAAGAAGCCCTGCTGCATGCGCACCTGGCCGATACCGCCGCACGTCGGGCAGGTCGACGGGGTCGAACCCTTCTTCGCACCGCTGCCGTCACAAGGCTGGCAGTTGACCAGGGTCGGCACGCGAATACTGACCGTCGTGCCGCGAACGGCTTCTTCCAGGTTCAGCTCCAGGGTGTAGCGCAGGTCGCTGCCGCGCGCAGCACCACCACGACCACCGCCACGACCACCACCGAAGAAGTCACTGAACACATCGCCAAAGATGTCGGAGAAGTTGGCGCCACCGAAGCCTGCACCACCGCCACCCATGCTCGGGTCGACGCCGGCGTGACCATACTGGTCGAACGCCGCTCGCTTGCTCGCGTCAGACAGCACTTCGTAGGCCTCATTGGCCTCCTTGAACTTGTCTTCGGACTCTTTGTCGCCCGGGTTACGGTCCGGGTGGTACTTCATCGCCAGGCGGCGATAAGCCTTTTTCAGGTCTGCTTCACTGGCGCCGCGCTCGACACCCAGGACCTCATAATAATCACGCTTGGACATAGGTCATTTGCACCTTGTTGGGCGTTCGGCATCCGCGCCGCGCCGTCAGCACCCGCCTGAAGACCCGATGCGGCCCAGACAAATGCTGTAAAAATTCTCGAATTCCAGATACGCCAACGCGGGAGCAAGCCCCCGCGCGGCGACATCCTACCAGCTCACCGCCAAACGGCGGTGGGCTGGCCGACAACATGCAACGATTACTTCTTGTCGTCGCCTTTCACTTCTTCGAACTCGGCGTCAACCACGTCATCGTGCTTGGCTTCCGGCTCGGCCTGCTGAGCGCCGCCCTGAGGCTGTTCGGCCGACTGCTCGGCGTACATCTTCTGGGCTACCGGCGCGGAGACCTTGGACAGCTCTTCGACCTTGGCATCGATGGCAGCCTTGTCGTCGCCTTTGACAGCGGCTTCCAGGGCAACCACGGCCGCTTCGATGGCAGTCTTCTCTTCGGCAGTGACCTTGTCACCGGCGTCAGCGACCATCTTGCGGGTCGAGTGAACCAGCGCGTCACCCTGGTTGCGGGCAGCGGCCAGCTCTTCGAACTTGCGGTCTTCCTCGGCATTGGCCTCGGCGTCACGCACCATTTTTTCGATCTCTTCGTCGGACAGACCGGAGTTGGCCTTGATCACGATCGACTGGGTCTTGCCGGTGGCCTTGTCTTTGGCGCCGACGTGCAGGATGCCGTTGGCGTCAATGTCGAAGGTCACTTCGATCTGCGGAACACCACGCGGTGCTGGCGGGATGTCAGCCAGGTCGAACTTGCCCAGCGACTTGTTCTGCGAAGCCTGCTTGCGCTCACCCTGCAGCACGTGAATGGTCACTGCGCCCTGGTTGTCGTCGGCAGTCGAGAACACCTGCGACTTCTTGGTCGGAATGGTGGTGTTCTTCTCGATCAGCGGGGTCATCACGCCGCCCATGGTTTCGATACCCAGGGTCAGCGGGCTGACGTCCAGCAGCAGTACGTCTTTCACGTCACCGGCCAGTACGGCACCCTGGATGGCAGCGCCCATGGCAACTGCTTCGTCCGGGTTGACGTCCTTGCGAGCTTCCTTGCCGAAGAAGTCGGCTACGGCCTTCTGAACCAGCGGCATACGGGTCTGGCCACCGACCAGGATCACGTCGTCGATCTTGCTGGCGTCGATGCCCGCGTCTTTCAGGGCGATGCGGCAAGGCTCGATGGTACGGTTGACCAGGTCTTCCACCAGCGACTCCAGCTTGGCGCGGGAGATCTTCACGTTCAGGTGCTTCGGACCGGTCGCATCTGCAGTGATGTACGGCAGGTTCACGTCGGTCGACTGAGCGGAGGACAGTTCGATCTTGGCCTTCTCAGCAGCTTCTTTCAGACGCTGCAGGGCCAGAGGGTCGTTCTTCAGGTCCATGCCCGACTCTTTCTTGAACTCGTCGACGAGGTAGTCGATCAGGCGCATGTCGAAGTCTTCGCCACCCAGGAAGGTGTCGCCGTTGGTGGCCAGTACTTCGAACTGGTGCTCACCGTCGACTTCGGCGATTTCGATGACCGATACGTCGAAGGTACCACCACCCAGGTCATAAACGATGACTGTGTGGTCGCCCTTCGCCTTGTCCATGCCATAGGCCAGCGCAGCAGCGGTCGGTTCGTTGATGATGCGTTTTACGTCCAGACCCGCGATGCGACCGGCGTCTTTGGTGGCCTGACGCTGGCTGTCGTTGAAGTAGGCCGGAACGGTGATGACCGCCTCGGTGACTGGCTCGCCGAGGTAGTCTTCGGCGGTCTTCTTCATCTTTTTCAGGACTTCGGCGCTGATCTGTGGCGGCGCCATTTCCTTGCCGGAAGCTTCGACCCAGGCGTCACCGTTGTTAGCCTTGACGATCTTGTACGGCACCAGCTTGATGTCTTTCTGCACGACATCTTCTTCGAAGCGGCGGCCGATGAGGCGCTTCACTGCGAACAGGGTGTTGTGCGGGTTGGTGACGGCCTGGCGCTTGGCCGACTGGCCAACCAGGATTTCGCCGTCATTGGCGTAGGCCACGATCGAAGGGGTGGTACGCGCACCTTCGGCGTTTTCGATGACCTTGACGTTACCGTTTTCCAGAATGGAGACGCACGAGTTGGTGGTCCCCAGGTCGATACCGATGATTTTGCCCATGTTTACTCTCCCGAAACTTGAATTTGGTAGCAGCGACTACTTTGGCCAACTGCGGTAATACTTGAAGGCTTGACACCTAGATGGGGATGCCCCGTCGGATTTCAAGCCTTTTCATCGATCGAAGGCTGCGGCGCGCTCGGCGCCTTGCTGACCACCACCATGGCAGGGCGCAGCAGGCGGCCATTGAGCAGGTAGCCCTTCTGGAACACGTTCAGCACGCTGTTAGGCTCTACCTCGGCGCTTTCCTGCATGGCCATGGCCTGATGGTGCTCGGCATTGAACGGCTGGCCGTGCGGGTCGATGGCTTCGAGGTTGTAACGCTTGAGGGTGTCCTGGAACATCTTGAGGGTCAGTTCGACGCCTTCACGGATCTTCTTCACCTGCTCATCTTCAGCGCTGGAGTGCGCCAGAGCCAGCTCCAGGCTGTCGATCACCGGCAACAGGTCGCCGGCAAACTTTTCCAGGGCGAACTTGTGCGCCTTCTCGACATCCTGCTCGGCGCGGCGACGCACGTTCTGCAGATCGGCAACGGCACGCAGGGACTGATCCTTGGCGGCGGCCAGCTGCTCCTCGAGCTCTTGAACGCGGGCGCCGTTATCCACTGCACCAGCCTCTTCGGCGTTAAGGTCTTTCTCATTCAGCTGTTCGTCAGCCATGGGGTCTCTCCTCCGCAATCTCTGTAGTACGAGCAAAGCTCGCCGTGTCTGCCGGCTATATGGGGCCGGAAAAATCAGCTTCAAGGGGCAAAGCGGTTTTCAGGTCGACGATGGAAACTGCGAGCAGGCATTGGCAGGCTCGAAAAAAGTACTGTATAAATAACCAGACCTGACTTCTCGGGAGCCGCCCCATGCTGGTGCATCTGTCCATTCACAACTACGCCATCGTCGAACACCTCGATCTCGAACTCGCCCGCGGCATGTCCGTCATCACCGGCGAGACCGGCGCAGGCAAATCGATCATGCTCGACGCCCTCGGCCTGGCCCTCGGTGATCGCGCCGACAGCGGCGTGGTGCGCCCTGGCGCGGACAAGGCGGACATCCTGGCCACCTTCGATCTGGTGGATATCCCCGAAGCGCACACATGGCTGGCCGAGCGCGACCTGGACGACGGCGGCCCGTGCATCCTGCGCCGTGTCATCACTGCCGAAGGCCGCAGCCGCGGTTACATAAACGGCACGCCCTGCCCACTGGGTGACCTGAAGGCGCTCGGGGAACTGCTGATCGACATCCACAGCCAGCACGAGCACCAGTCGCTGCTCAAGACCGACACCCACCGCCGCCTGCTCGACGAATATGCCGGCGCCATCGACCTGTCCCGCCAGGTCCAGCTCGCAGCCAAGCGCTGGAACCAGACCCGCCTGGAGCTCGAGCGCCTGTGCAACTCCGGCGATGAGCAGCGCGCCCGCCACCAGTTGCTCAGCTATCAGCTGGAAGAGCTCGACAACCTTGGCTTGGGTGAAAACGAACTGGAGCAGCTGGAGCAGGAACACAAGAACCTGACCAACGCCGAGGCCCTGTTCGGCATCTGCCGCCAGGTCATCGACCAATGCAGCGAAAGCGACTCAGGCAATGTGCTTGGCGCACTCACCTCCAGCCTCAATCGCCTGGGCGCCGCAGCCAACACCCCCAAGGCGCTGGGTGAAGCCGCAAACCTCATCGCCAGCGCACAGATCCAGATAGAAGAAGCCGTAGGCGAACTCAACCGCTTCCTCGACAATTTCGACGCCGACCCCATGCGCCTGCAGGCCCTGGAAGAGCGCCTCGACACCATCTACACCCTGGCGCGCAAACATCGCGTGCACCCGACCGAACTGCCCCACCTGCAGCAGCAGTTGATGGAGGAGCTGGAAGGCCTGAATGCCAGCGACGAATCCATAGAGCGCCTGGGCGAAGAACTGTCCGCCTATGCCAAGCACTATCAGGAAAGGGCGACCGAGCTGAGCGCCCTGCGCCAGCAGGCGGCCCAGCAGCTCGCCGTCGCGGTCGAACAGGAGATCCAGCGCCTGGGCATGCCTGGCGGGCGGTTCTGCATCGAACTCACACCCAACGAAAGCAGCGACCTGTCGCCACACGGCCTTGAGCAGATCGAGCTACTGGTCAGCGCCAACCCCGGGCAGCCGCTCAAAGGTTTGGCCAAGGTGGCCTCCGGCGGCGAACTGTCACGGATCAGCCTGGCGATCCAGGTCATCACGGCGCAAACCTCACGGATCCCGACACTGGTCTTCGATGAGGTTGACGTGGGTATCGGTGGCCCGACGGCCGAGATCGTCGGCCAACTGTTGCGCCGCCTCGGTGAGCGCGGCCAGGTGCTGACCGTCACCCACCTGCCTCAGGTCGCGGCGCAGGGGCATCATCATTTGTTCGTGCACAAGGTGCGCAACAGCGACACCACGCACACTGCCGTGGCCAGCCTTGGCAAGCGCGAGCGGGTCGAGGAAGTGGCGCGGATGCTGGGCGGGATCGACCTGACCAAGGAATCGCTGGCGCATGCACGCAAGATGGTGGTGTCCGGTAAGGTGTAATGCTGCCTGCACTGGCGTCATCGCCGACAGCTGGCTCCCGCAGCTACCCCTACAGCAGAAAGCACAAAGGCGACCCCAGGGTCGCCTTTGCTCTTCATAACGACCGCAATCGTTACTTTTTCTTACGCACGTAGAGGACCAGATTGTGGTCCACCAGCTCGTAGCCATGCTCGGCCACGATCTCTTTCTGGCGCCGCTCGATTTCGGCGTCCATGAATTCGATGACTTCACTGGTCTCCACGTTGACCATATGGTCGTGGTGACCGCCGTCCGCCAGCTCGAAAACTGCGTGACCGCCATCGAAGTTGTGCCGTACCACCAGCCCAGCAGCCTCGAACTGGGTGAGTACGCGATAAACGGTTGCCAGACCGACGTCCTCGCCAGCCTCCATCAGCGCCTTGTAGACATCCTCGGCGCTCATGTGACGTTGCTCGGTCGAGTCGAGCATCTGAAGGATCTTGACTCGAGGCAGTGTCACCTTGAGACCGGCTTTGCGCAATTCGCTATTTTCAACCATGGTCAGCTTTCTCGCCGATGCTGCTTCGCAGCTTCTCTTAATACGGGTATGATCGGGGTTTACGTTGTCCAGCCAAGATAGTGGAAGTCGCCCACCGATGCAAAACAACACCAAGCTCTTGCTAACCAGCCTCACCTTCGTGGGACTGCTCGCACTCGCCGGTTGCTCGTTTCCCGGGGTTTACAAAATCGACATCCAGCAGGGCAATGTCGTTACGCAAGACATGATAGACCAATTACGCCCCGGAATGACCCGCCGGCAAGTAAGGTTTATCATGGGCAACCCTCTGCTCCAGGATACTTTCAACACCAATCGTTGGGATTACCTGTACAGCCTGCAACCTGGTGGCGGTCAACGCCAGCAGGAGCGCATGAGCATCTTCTTCAACGACAGCGACCAACTGGTCAGCCTGTCGGGCGACTTCATGCCAGGCGTGAGCCGCGACCAGGAAATCCTGGGCGGCAGCAGCGATACGACTGTCAGCCCGGCCACCCAGCCAGGCCAGCCTGCGTCGCAACCGGAAGAGCAGCCGGCCAAGCCAGGCTCGGTGGAAGAATCCATCCAGCGCGAGATCGACACCATCGAGACCACACCGGTGCCGACACCTGCCCCGCTGGATACCTCGCCGCAGTAAATGCAGGCGTAAAAAAGCCCGGATCAGTCCGGGCTTTTTTGTGCCTGATGACTTGGCAGCATCACGTATTGAGCTGTTTGGCACGCTGGCAGAACGCATCCACCAGCGTGTTGGCGGCCTGATTGAACAGCGGCCCCAAGGTCGCCCGCACAATCGGCCCGGCATAATCGAAGGACAGGTCCAGGCTGATCTTGCAGGCTTTTTCACCCAGCGCCTTGAATACCCACACGCCATGCAACTGGGTGAACGGCCCTTCCTCCAGGTTCATCTCGATGGACTGCCCCGGCACCAGCACATTGCGGGTCACGAACTGCTGGCTCATGCCACCTTTGGCCACCTCCAGCTTGGCGCGCATGTGCGTGTCACTGGCTTCGAGCACAGTCGAGGCCGAGCACCAAGGCAGGAACTGCGGGTAGCTGGCTACATCATTGACCAGGTCGTACAGCGCCTGGGCAGGGTACGGCAGCAGGGCGGAGCGTTGAATATGGGTAGTCATCCAGGCGTCACTTCCAAGGCTGGGTGGCGGGCTTCGCAGCGTGCCAAAAACAGGTTCTGTGCGTAAGACAGGGCCTGTATTGTCCGGTATTCATTGCGGTGGCTCAAGCGCACCTAAATCCCGTAGCCGACCACGCGGTGACTTGCCTATAATGCCGCCCCTATGGCTAAACAAAAGAAACATCCGACCGGGACCATCGCGCAAAACAAAAAGGCGCGACACGATTACTTCATCGAGCACAAGTTCGAGGCCGGGCTGGTCCTGTCCGGTTGGGAAGTAAAAAGCCTGCGGGCCGGCAAGGCGCACCTGACCGACAGCTACGTGCTGCTCAAGGATGGCGAAGCCTGGCTGTTCGGCAGCCACATCACCCCGCTGACCACTGCCAGCACCCACGTCATCGCCGACCCTATCCGCTCGCGCAAGCTGCTGCTGAACAAGCGTGAGCTGGAGCGTGTGGAAGCTGCGGTGGCGCAGAAGGGCTACACCTGTGTGGCCCTGGCGCTGTACTGGAGCAAGCACCTGATCAAGTGCGAGATTGCGCTTGGCAAGGGCAAGAAGGAATTCGACAAGCGCGACACCGTGCGCGAACGCGATTCCAACCGCGAGCTGCAGCGTGCGGTGCGGAACAAGGGCAAGGAAGACTAATTCCCGCCCTTGCGCGATCGCCGTAGGAGCGGCCTTGCCGGGGAGGCGGACCGGTCGGAACGGACTGCGCAGCAGTCCCAGGATATCTGTGGCGCCGCTGATATCCTGGGGCCGCTTTGCGGCCCTTTCGCGACGCAAGGCCGCTCCTACAGGGCGCGCATTCAGCAGCAACCGATCAGCGCCCGCTGCGCCGCTCTGCCCGCGCTACGCGCTGGGCTTCGTTCTGCGCCTCTTCCAGCACCTCCTGCACATACAGAATGTGCCGGCTGGACACCTCCCGCGCATCATCCGCCCTGCCCTCGACAATCGCCTGGTACAACTCACGGTGCTGGCTGATCAGCATGTCCCGCGTCTCGGTACGCTGCTGGTACATGCCCCCGATGTTGGTCACCACGTTGCGTTTGAGCAGGTCGAACAGCCCGCGAATGGTATGCAGCAGCACCGCATTGTGGCTGGCTTCGGCAATCGCCAGGTGGAATCGCGCATCCGCCGCGCCCTCCTCTGCACGCGTGACCTGGTCAGCCCGCGCATAACAGTCCTGCAGGGTGTCGAATGCAGCCTTGAGGCGCGCCCGATCTGGCTCGGTGGCGCGCTGGGCAGCGTAGTAGGCGCATGACGCCTCCAGGGTGTGACGGAACTCCAGCAAATCGCGCTGCGCCTCGGCGCTGTGCTCCAGCAGTTGCAGCAATGGGTCACTGAAGGTTGAACCGAGCGATTCGGCCACATAGTTACCGCCACCCTGCCGACTGACCAGCAGCCCCTTGGCCACCAGTTTCTGGATCGCCTCGCGCAGTGAGGGGCGCGACACACCGAACTGCTCGGCCAGGGCACGCTCGGCCGGCAGCCGCTGGCCTGAGGTCAGCGTGCCTTCGAGAATCATCCCTTCCAACCGATCGACGATGTCGTCGGACAGGCGCCGCTGGCGGACCTGATCAAAAACCATCACATGCTCTCCACAAACCCCCGGCAAAGTTCAGGGGGCGCCTATTCTCGCCGATCCACGCCACGCCGACACCCACCAGCCGACGTTTTTCCCATGCCATCAGCCGCCCGCTCATCGGCACACGACCAAAGTTTTGCACGGGACAAATTGACACACCCATGACAGCGCTTTTAACCTAGCGTCCAGCCATTGTAAATTGGTCTTACCAATTATCCAATGCCAGTGCCTGACCAACAACAATTAGGGGCTACCCCATATGCAAACCTGGCAACAACTCTATTCCCCGCTTGGTAGTCTTGGCCTGTCCGCACTGGCGGCGGTCATACCCATCGTGTTCTTCTTCCTGGCCCTCGCCGTGTTCCGCCTCAAAGGCCACGTCGCCGGCAGCATTACCCTTGGATTATCGATGCTGGTGGCGATCTTCGCCTTCCAGATGCCGGTCGACATGGCCCTTGCTGCCGCAGGCTATGGCTTCCTCTACGGCCTCTGGCCAATCGCCTGGATCATCGTAGCCGCGGTGTTCCTGTACAAACTCACGGTCAAGAGCGGCCAGTTCGAGGTGATCCGCAGCTCGGTACTGTCGATCACCGACGACC
This sequence comes from Lelliottia jeotgali, assembly GCF_977070485.1. NCBI lineage: Bacteria > Pseudomonadati > Pseudomonadota > Gammaproteobacteria > Enterobacterales > Enterobacteriaceae > Lelliottia > Lelliottia jeotgali. The sequence goes on along the minus strand of NZ_CDRVFO010000021.1, from coordinate 32,922 downwards.
AGCGCCTGCAGGTGCTGCTGATCGGTTTCTGCTTCGGTGCCTTCCTCGAAGGCGCGGCCGGCTTCGGCGCACCGGTGGCAATCACTGCCGCGCTGCTGGTGGGCCTGGGCTTCAACCCACTGTACGCCGCCGGCCTGTGCCTGATCGCCAACACCGCCCCCGTGGCGTTCGGCGCCCTGGGCATCCCGATCATCGTCGCCGGCCAGGTCACGGGCATCGACGCCTTCCACATCGGCGCCATGACCGGCCGCCAGCTGCCTCTGCTGTCGTTGTTCGTGCCGTTCTGGCTGGTATTCATGATGGACGGCCTGCGCGGCGTCAAAGAAACCTGGCCTGCAGCCCTGGTGGCCGGCCTGAGCTTCGCCGTCACCCAGTACTTCACCTCCAACTTCATCGGCCCGGAACTGCCGGACATCACCTCGGCCCTGGCAAGCCTTGTCGCCCTGACCTTGTTCCTGAAGGTCTGGCAGCCCAAGCGCTCGTTCGCCGAAGCCAAAGGCAGCGTCGGCGCCGCCGTGGTCAGCAGCGGCGGCAGCCAGCCAAGCCCTTACAGCTTCGGTGAAATCTTCAAGGCCTGGTCGCCGTTCCTGATCCTCACCGTACTGGTCACCATCTGGACCCTGAAACCGTTCAAGGCGGCATTCGCCCCGGGCGGTGCGATGTACAACTTCGTGTTCAACTTCGCCATCCCGCACCTCGACCAGCTGGTGATCAAGACCGCGCCGATCGTCGCCGCGCCGACCGCCATGCCAGCGGTGTTCAAGCTCGACCCGATCTCCGCCACCGGTACGGCGATCTTCCTGTCCGCGCTGATCTCCATGGCCGTATTGAAGATCAACTTCAAAACTGGTCTTACCACTTTAAAGGAAACCTTCTGGGAACTGCGCTGGCCGATCCTGTCGATCGGCATGGTCCTGGCCTTCGCCTTCGTCACCAACTATTCGGGCATGTCTTCGACCATGGCCCTGGTACTGGCCGGCACCGGCGCCGCGTTCCCGTTCTTCTCGCCGTTCCTGGGCTGGCTGGGTGTGTTCCTCACAGGCTCCGACACCTCGTCCAATGCCCTGTTCGGTTCGCTGCAGGCCACCACCGCCCACCAGATCGGGGTCAGCGACACCCTGCTGGTAGCGGCCAACACCAGCGGCGGCGTGACCGGCAAGATGATCTCGCCGCAGTCGATCGCCGTGGCCTGCGCAGCCACCGGCCTGGTCGGCAAGGAGTCCGACCTGTTCCGCTTCACCGTCAAGCACAGCCTGTTCTTCGCCACCATTGTCGGCCTGATCACCTTGGTTCAGGCCTACTGGCTGACCGGCATGCTGGTCCATCACTAAAGTGAAAGGGGCCGGGCGCCACCGAGCGCCCGGCATCTCCTTCAACCCACGCTGCGAGAATCCATGATCATTTCCGCCTCCACCGACTATCGCGCCGCGGCCCAACGCAAGCTGCCCCCCTTCCTCTTCCACTATGCCGACGGCGGCGCGTACGCAGAGCACACCCTGCGCCACAACGTCTCGGACCTGGCCGGCATTGCCCTGCGCCAGCGGGTGCTGAAGAACATGTCCGAGCTGAGCCTGGAAACCCGGCTGTTCGACGAAACCTTGAGCATGCCCGTGGCCCTCGCCCCGGTCGGCCTCACCGGTATGTATGCCCGCCGCGGCGAAGTGCAGGCAGCCCGTGCGGCAGCCGCCCATGGCATCCCCTTCACCATGTCTACCGTGTCGGTCTGCCCGATCGAAGAAGTGGCGCCAGCCATCGACCGGCCGATGTGGTTCCAGCTGTATGTGCTCAAAGACCGCGGCTTCATGCGCAACGCGCTGGAGCGGGCCAAGGCCGCCGGGGTCAAAACCCTGGTGTTCACCGTCGACATGCCGGTGCCAGGCGCCCGTTACCGTGATGCCCACTCCGGCATGAGCGGTGCCAACGGGCCAATGCGCCGCGTGTTGCAGGCCATGACCCACCCCGAATGGGCCTGGGACGTTGGCGTGATGGGCCGCCCGCACGACCTGGGCAACATCTCCAAATACCGCGGCAACCCAACCGGCCTTGCCGACTACATCGGCTGGCTGGGTAACAACTTCGACCCGTCGATTTCGTGGAAGGACCTGGAATGGATCCGCGAGTTCTGGGACGGCCCGATGATCATCAAAGGCATCCTCGACGCCGACGACGCACGTGACGCGGTCAAGTTCGGTGCCGACGGCATCGTCGTCTCCAACCACGGCGGCCGCCAGCTCGACGGCGTGCTGTCCAGCGCCCGTGCGTTGCCAGCGATCGCCGACGCAGTGAAAGGCGACCTGAAAATCCTCGCCGACTCCGGCATCCGCAGCGGCCTCGATGTAGTGCGCATGATCGCCCTGGGCGCAGACACCGTGCTCATCGGTCGCGCCTTCCTCTGGGCCCTAGCCGTGCATGGCCAGGCCGGGGTGAAGAACCTGCTCGAACTGTTCGAAAAGGAAATGCGCGTGGCCATGGTGCTCACGGGCGCCAAGGCGATCAGCGAGATCAGCCGCGACTCGCTGGTACGCGAACTGGGCGCTTGAGCGCCTGCAAAAACACCGCCTGTACAACCGGGCATGCGGCGCGCCAGACGCCGTGGCCCGGTGAGGAGATAGCATGAGCCTGCCCGCCGCATTCCTGCGTGATGCCGAGCGCCTGATACCCGCCGATCGCCGTTTCGACGACGCCACGTCCACCCTGGCCTTTGGCACCGACGCCAGTTTCTACCGGCTGATCCCCAAGCTGGTCGTGCGCGTGGAGTCGGAAGACGAAGTGGTCGGGCTGCTGCAACTGGCCCAGCGCGAGCGCGTGCCGGTGACCTTCCGCGCCGCGGGCACCAGCCTGTCCGGCCAGGCTATCAGTGACTCGGTGCTGATCGTGCTCGGCGATAACTGGGGCAGCAAGGAGATCCGTGGCCAGGGCGAACAGATCCGCCTGCAACCCGGGGTTATCGGTGCCCAGGCCAACGCCTGGCTAGCCCCTTACGGGCGCAAGATCGGCCCGGACCCGGCCTCGATCAATGCCTGCAAGATCGGCGGCATCGTTGCCAACAACGCCAGCGGCATGTGCTGCGGCACCGCGCAGAACACCTACCACACTTTGGCCGGCCTACGCCTGGTGCTGGCTGACGGCACGCGCCTGGATAGCGAAGACCCGGCCAGCGTTGCCGCCTTTGAAAACAGCCACGCCGACCTGCTCGAAGCGCTGGCCCGGCTTGGCCGCGAAACCCGCGCCAACACCGCACTGGCAGAGCGCATCCGGCACAAGTACCGGCTGAAGAACACCACCGGCCTGTCGCTCAACGCCCTGGTGGATTACGACAAGCCGCTGGATATCCTCCAGCATTTGCTGGTTGGGTCTGAAGGTACGCTGGGCTTCATCAGCGCCGTCACCTACGACACCGTGCCCGATCACCCGCACAAGGCCAGCGCGCTGCTGGTGTTCCCCAGCGTGGAAAGCTGCTGCCGCGCGGTGACCGTGCTCAAGCGCCAGCCGGTCTCCGCCGTGGAGCTGCTCGACCGCCGCAGCCTGCGTTCGGTGCAAAACATGCCGGGCATGCCGCTGTGGGTAAAAGGCCTGTCGGACAACGCCTGCGCGCTGCTGATCGAGTCCCGGGCCGCCAGCCAGAGCCTGCTGCACGAACAACTGCAACAGGTCATGGCCTCTATCGCCGAATACCCGCTGGAACAGAAAGTCGACTTCAGCGAAGACCCGGCGGTGTACAACCAGCTGTGGAAGATCCGCAAGGACACCTTCCCCGCCGTCGGCGCCGTGCGCCAGACCGGCACCACGGTGATCATCGAAGACGTCACCTTCCCCGTCGAGCAACTGGCCGAAGGCGTCAACCGCCTGATCCAGCTGTTCGACAAGCACCACTACGACGAAGCGATCATTTTCGGCCATGCGCTGGAGGGCAACCTGCACTTTGTCTTCACCCAGGGTTTCAACAGCGCGCAAGAAGTCGCGCGCTACCAGGCTTTCATGGATGACGTGGCGCAACTGGTGGCCGTGGAGTTCGGCGGCTCGCTCAAGGCCGAGCACGGCACCGGCCGCAACATGGCGCCGTTCGTGGAGCTGGAGTGGGGGCATGACGCCTATCAGCTGATGTGGACGCTCAAGCGCCTGCTCGACCCCAACGGCATCCTCAACCCCGACGTGGTGTTGAGCGAAGACCCGGACATTCACCTGAAAAACCTCAAGCCCCTGCCTGCCGCCGACGAGATCGTCGACAAATGCATCGAGTGCGGCTTCTGCGAGCCGGTCTGCCCCTCCAAAGGCCTGACCCTCAGCCCACGCCAGCGCATCGTCATGTGGCGTGACATTCAGGCGAAAAAACGCGCCGGCATCGATACCCGCGCACTGCTGCAGACTTACCAGTACCAAGGCATCGACACCTGCGCCGCCACCGGCCTGTGCGCCCAGCGCTGCCCGGTGGGCATCAATACCGGCGAGCTGGTGAAGAAGTTGCGCAGCCAGGCCGCCGAGCATGCAAAGACCGCCGACTGGCTGGCCGAGCACTTCCCTACTGCACTGGGTGGCGCCCGCCTGACCCTGACCGCCGCCAACACCGCCCGCAAGCTGCTCGGCGCCCCGCGCCTGGGCCGCCTGAGTGCGTCGTTGAGCAAGGCCAGCAACGGCCGCCTGCCGCAATGGTCCCCCGCCATGCCGCAGCCGTTGCGCAGCATCGATTTCGGCCCGGCGAGCAACGATGCCCGGCCACGGGTGGTGTACCTGGCGGCTTGCGTGTCACGGGTGATGGGCCCGGCCTATGCCGACCGCGAGCAAAGCTCACTAATGGACAAGACCCGGGCCCTGCTGGAAAAGGCCGGTTACCAGGTGGTGTTCCCCGGCAACGCCGACAGCTTGTGCTGCGGGCAGCCGTTCGCGTCCAAAGGTTACCCCGAGCAAGCGGAGCACAAGCGCCAGGAGCTCATCAACGCGCTGCTGCACGCCAGCCGCGGCGGCCTCGACCCCATCTACTGCGACACCAGCCCGTGCACCCTGCGCCTGGTGCAGGACCTGGGCGACACCCGCCTGGACCTGTACGACCCGGTGCGCTTCATCCGCACCCACCTGATGGACAAGCTGGAGTTCACCCCACAAAACGAGCCGGTGGCGGTGCACGTGACCTGCAGCACCCAGCACCTGGGTGAAAGCCAGGCGCTGATCGACCTGGCGCGGCGCTGCAGCACGCAAGTGGTGATCCCGGAAGGGATTCACTGTTGCGGGTTTGCCGGTGACAAGGGCTTTACCACACCAGAGCTCAATGCCCACTCACTGCGCAGCCTTAAGGACGCAGTGCAGTATTGCAGTGAAGGGATTTCCACCAGCCGGACCTGTGAGATCGGGTTGTCCAGCCACAGCGGAATCGATTACCACGGGTTGGTTTACCTGGTGGATCGCGTCACCCGCCCGCGTACGCTCTGATCTGTCCTCGATTCGCCGGCAAGCGCTGCCCCCGGTGGTAGCAACTGTCTTGCTCAACCTCTAAAAGCTGGCGCGATCCCTGTGGGAGCCGGCTTGCCGGCGATGGGCCGCAAAGCGGCCCCAGATGCTCGCTGGTCCCGTCGAGCGCGCTCGTGCTATTACAGCTCCGCTATGGGGGCTGCTGCGCAGCCCATCGCCGGCAAGCCGGCTCCCACCGCGGCCGCGCAGTTCTTCAGCCCTGCGCTTTACCTGTGTAAGCAACCGTCTTGCCCAATTTCTAAAAGCCGGCGCAATCCATGTGGGAGCCGGCTTGCCGGCGATCGAGGGCGCAGCCCTCGCCTACGCCCTCCACCCGTAAGACATTTCCTAACCTGCAACCAAATGCTTCTGGATTAAATGCTTTGGGATTTATCCTACGACCGCCGCTGCCGTTTCGCTGTTGTTGCTCACAACCATCAGGGCTAACTTCCCTGGGTCGTCATCTTTGACGATTTGGGTGTGAGAGCCCGCAAACTTCGGCAGTACTGCTATGGCAGCCGCAACGCGGGCAGGCTTCGGCCTGGCTGGCTTATGCCGATCTTTGCCGGTCTCTCACCCCGCGTTCGGCTGCCACCTTATTCTGTGAGAGGAAGACGAAGGGCAGCTCAAATCCAGCCACGATCGGATCTGCACCATGAAGAAAATCGTACCCGACCCACCCCGCTCCAAACTCCTCACCAACCCTTACTTCTCCATCCACACCGACATGCCCCCTCCAGACGCCCTGGCCCACGCCAGCGAACTGCTGCGCGGCGTCGCCGAAACCATCGACGAACACTGCCGCACCCACGCCGGCGAACCGGGCCTGAGCATGCTCAGCAACGCCGAGCACGCCTGCGAAACATCCAGAGCCCTGATCGAGCATGCCTTGACTGGCCTCTACAACGCGCAAAGGCAGAGGTGATTCAATGAACGACGCATTGAAAAACGTCACCACCGCCGGCAGGGAAACCTTCGACCTATTTCGCCTGCAACCGGGCGTGCCTTTCGAGCACGCCTTCAGCCAGCTGTCAGTACTGCTCGGCTGCATCCGCCACCTCACCACCGAAGCCGAAATGGAAAACGACCGCAAAGCCGGCAGCGCGGCGCGCATCCTGAGCGAGATGGCCAAGGCGCTGATCGACGACATCGAGCTTGGCCTGAACAAATCCCACTGATGCCACCCGGGCCGCGCTGCGGCCCAATTGCCGGCGATCGAGGGCACAGCCCTCACCTAAGCCCTCCACCCGTAAGACATTTCCTAACCTGCAACCAAATGCTTCTGGATTAAATGCTTTGGGATTTATCCTACGACCGCCGCTGCCGTTTCGCTGTTGTTGCTCACAACCATCAGGGCTAACTTCCCTGGGTCGTTTTCGAACGACAGGGTGTGAGAACCCCGTAAACATGACAGCAGCCTCGTAATGGCGGCCCTGCGTGGGCAGACCTCGGTCTGGCCGGATTTCCCATGTTTACCGGTTTCTCACCCCACGCATGGCTGCCACCCAATCCCGTGAGAAAGGATCGCGTAGGCAGCTCCTGTTGAGTAATCAAACTGGGATCTGCACCATGAAGAAAATCGTACCCGACCCACCCCGCTCCAAACTTCTCACCAACCCTTACTTCTCCATCCACAGCGACATGCCCCCTCCAGACGCCCTTGCCCACGCCAGCGAACTGCTGCGCGGCGTCGCCGAAACCATCGATGAACACTGCCGCACCCACGCCGGCGAACCGGGCCTGAGCATGCTCAGCAACGCCGAGCACGCCTGCGAAACATCCAGAGCCCTGATCGAGCATGCCTTGACTGGCCTCTACAACGCGCAAAGGCAGAGGTGATTCAATGAACGACGCGTTGAAAAACGTCACCACAGCCGGCAGGGAAACCTTCGACCTGTTTCGCCTGCAACCGGGCGTGCCTTTCGAGCACGCCTTCAGCCAGCTATCAGTACTGCTCGGTTGCATCCGCCACCTCACCACCGAAGCCGAAATGGAAAACGACCGCAAAGCCGGCAGCGCGGCGCGCATCCTGAGCGAGATGGCCAAGGCACTGATCGACGATATCGAGCTTGGGCTGAACAAATCCCACTGATGCCACCTGGGCCGCGCTGCGGCCCAATCAGCGGCAACACCCCGCCGCACACCATCATGTCGCCAAGCCAGCACCCCGATTGAACCCTCGGCAAACCCCAACAGTCCACCCTTACAGGCCCACCTTCCAGAGGCCTTCAAGGAGACACCCATGAAAGGTACCGCGCTTTCGGCCCTCTTCGCGGCCGCTACCCTCCTGGCTTCACCGGTGTTCGCTGCTGACGACCTGTGCACTATCAACCTGCAGAAGATCGACGACCAGATGGCCACCGCCGGCGCCACCTCCGAAGGCCTGGACAAGGCCATCACCGAACACGTCGACAAGGCCAAGGCCGCGCAGGCGTCGGGCGACACCAAAGAATGCATCGCCATTTCCACCAAAGTGCTCGAACGCCTGGAAAAAACCGAGAAGGGTGGCGGCTCGGCCGGTGGCAGCGGTAGCTAAGCTTTGAGCGGGCGGCAAGAAGCGGCTGTCGACGCCGCCCGCGCAAAGGCGTATACTCAGCAGCACGTGCCGAAAGGTACGTCAGCTAGAGCTGAGTGTGGGGCCGATTAGGATTCGACGCCGGTAGCGAAACTCTAGGTGCATGCCGAGTTGGTAACAGAACTCGTAAATCCACTGTTGCAACTTTCTATAGTTGCCAATGACGAAAACTACGAGGGTTACGCTCTCGCTGCGTAAGCAGCTGAGCCCGCTCTCCTGGTAGCTTCGGCTCCAGCAATCATCAGGGGATGCCTGTAAACCCGAAATGATTGTCATACAGAACAGGATCGTCGTGTAGCACGTTGGGGGCAAAGCGACTAAAACTTACCCAACTCGTCCAAAGCACCCTGCCCGTCGGGCGGCTGCGGATTAACTCAATAGACACGGCTAAGCATGTAGTACCGACAGCGGAGTACTGGCGGACGGGGGTTCAAATCCCCCCGGCTCCACCAAATAATCCTTACAAATCAGGCACTTGGCGAATCTCGCAAGTGCCTTTTTTGTGCCCAAATGGGCTGTTTTGGCTCAGGAATGCCAGCTTAATGACAGCCTGGGGATGCGATGAGACTCGTCCGATGGACGCCTGGGACAGAATTCGAACGGATCGAAAATGGGGAAATCGAAAGGCAAGGCCGGCAAGAGCGCCACGAAAAAGATCTCCGAACGCTTCTCGATTTCCACAAAGCGTGGGAACGGTCAGATCAGAATTGAATATGTCATTGAAGAGTGCGGGAAGGTGCTCACGTACAGCATGGCATACATCAACCCCAGGGTTTATTCTGGAGACAACGGCAGAGTCGTGGGATACGACAACGCTCATGGCTACGACCACCGTCACTACATGGGGGGGGGTTGAGCCGGTCACGTTTGTCTCAATAGAAGACACCTTGGCCAAATTTCAGGCAGACTGGCAGCAGTATCTTGAAGAGAGGAAATCCAAATGACCAAGACTTTTCAGGTCGAGACCGAGGATGATTTCTTCGATCGTATGCGTTCCCTGGCCAAAAAAGTTGATAGACAAGAGTTTTTTGGTGAATACGAGAATTCAAGCTTCGAAGAACGGGATGAGATGAGTCACGCAGTGGCCAAGGCCTGTGCGGAAGCTATACCTACCGCTGAGGCCAAGGTCACTAAAAAGCTGGGTAGCGCCGGCCTGAGAGTCATGACAGGTAGGTTAGTACGTCGATTTGGTGGAGCTCTGACGACTCAGGCTGTAGCGACCGGGGCAGATGACGGATCTGTTTACGTCGTAACCTCAAAAAAAGGCCACTCCAGCAAAATCGTCATCAAAAGACATTCGAAGTAAACCTCCACTCGATCAGTTCACCTGCAGGCGGCGATTGCTGCGACCAGCTCGCGCTCATAGCCGATACGCTGCCTCCTTTCAGCCAGCAACGCCCGAATTTTCAGCTCTAGGCGGTCGGTCTTTCGCAGGCTGGCAGCTGCCCATGGCGGCACTGGCACCTCCGGCGCCCGGCACGGCACCTGCACTGGCACCTCGACACGCACGTACTGCACCTGCGGCTTGATGCTGCCAGCGCACCCGGAAATGGCCAGCGCCAGCACTATCCCGCTCCTACAGGCCAAGCCTCGCAACACGCGAGTTGCAGCTGAAAAAGCCCCATTCCCGCTCCTACAAGTTTTCGAGTCCGGCACCAGCTTCATAACCCAAGCTCCTTGTCGATGATCGAAGCACCGGCAGCGCATTGGTCGCCGCCGGTGTGCTCCTGCAGCAGCCGGTTGGCCGCAGCGTAGTCGAGATCTGCGCTGGCTTTTGCTTCACTCACCGCCCGCTCGGCGACGGCCTGACGAGAGTTCGCCGCCAGAACCAGGTCGCCCAGGGCCTTGCCCTGCTCCTGCGCCAGGCCGGCGAGGTTGTCGCGCGCGGCGGCGCACACGGCAAACTGGTCCTGGGCCGCGTTGAGAACCGGGCGGAAGTGGCTGATGGCGGCCCAGCCGCCCACCAACATGCCCGCCAGCATCAGCAGGCCGGCGCCGGCGAGGCGCAGCGCCCAGGCACTCATGAAAGCGCCCTACGCACGCCCTCGTCGATCACCTGGTCCTTGTAAGGATTGCCGCCGTTCTCGTGGATGATGATGCTGACCACCATCCCGCGCAGCGTGGCCGGGTCTTTGATGTTGATCGGGTCGGTGGTGCGCACGCCCAGGCGCTTGGCCACGGCGCCGGCGTAGGCCTGGGTGTCGTTCTCATTGCTCGGCGCCCAGCGGTTGATGGTTTCGAGCACGGTGTCTATGCCCTTCCCGCCCACGCCTGGCATACCGTCCTTGCCCCGGTAGTTGATCAGCAGTTTGCCCAGGGCGCGGATGCCATTCTCGGGGGTGTCGAATAGAGCGAAGCGCCCGCCCGGCTCCTTGCCGATCTGGCCCTGCCAGTCGTTGCGGGGGTTGAAATCGATGTTTCCGGGGTTGCGGTTGCGGACGCCGCGGGGTGTGGTCATAGGTTTTCTCCAGACAAAAAGAAGCCCGCACGAGGCGGGCCTGGGTGAACGATGGATGAGCGTCAGGCGGTAGGCGCTTCAGGCGCCGGCTCTGGCTCAACCGGGTCTTTCGCGGTCACGGTCACCTCGGCGCTGTAATCTTTCAGCACCTGGGCGGTGAAAACTTGGGCGGCCGGGAACTGGCTCAGGATCTCCCGTGCCCGGACATCGGCTTCTTCTTGAGTGGCGTATCGTGTGTTGTTGGCAACGTCGTAGGCATTGCTCATGTTTACGGCGACATATGGCATAGGTATTTTCTCGCTCATTTCAATTATCTAAATGGGAATGGATAGTCAGTCGCTCGAATTACAAGCGCCTGGGGTTGCCGATCCGTTGGAATATCGAACCAGATCGTACTGTTGTTGCTGAATATCGTGGATGTCGTTGCAACTGCGGGACTGAAGAAGAATCGGACGCCTCCAGATGAGCCGCCACACCCTTCACTTGCGCCCAGTTGGGTGCTGCCACTGAAGTCCCTTCCATGGATAACTCCGGCACTTCGCGAGAAAGTTAGGCAGGCGGCAAGTTCTCCAGCAACTACAGGAACATAGGCAGCACCCTTTACCTGCGCAAAATCGCCGGTCGACCACTCTCGACCAGACGCCTCATTAGCGCCACCAACATAGGGCGTCCAGCGCTGATCAGTGTTTCCAGCAATAGGCGCGCTAATGGCCGGAGGGTTGACTGTTGCGATGATATTGAGAGGCGGCATACCAGTGGTAAAGCTGATCCGTCCGGTGGCGTCGTAGCACTCCATTCCGCTCCGCTCACCAACATCACGCATCAGGTCGAACACGAACGCCTTGGTGTTTGGCGTGCAGCCCTGGAAAAACAATGTTCGAACGTTACCGCTCACCGATTCACCACAGGGCTTTCCGTCACCCACCAAGAACACAATGGGTGATACCGCGTCGGTGATAGTGATGCCGCAGATAGGGTCGAGCAGCTGCAGGTAGGAGTAGCTGCCCTCCTCGTTCGGGGGCAGGTTCGCCGAGCGGATGAAGTACCGGCCCCACCTGTCCACCAGGTTCAGGTAGCCGCTCTTGAGCAGACCGTAGCTGATATGATCGATGTCAAATAAGAGAGTGCCGTCCTCCTTGAAAGCTTGGAATCCAACAGGCATCACGCCTCCTAGTAATACCCGTAGTAGATCCGGCAGTTGGCAGAGAACTGCCCAAACCACGTTGAGTGTTGATATTGCCAAGTCAAGGTGTTGCTCGAGACTGTTACCCCTGGCTTCTTACCCTTCCATTGCTGAGTATCAACCAGAGTTACAATGATATAGAAACGCTGCTTTCCGGCCGGTAGAGCGGGCAAAGCAATAGAGCCGTTGGCAGCATTGGTAACTACATCCCCTTGGTGCTGACTTATGGACATGCTCATATCTACAAGCAATCTACCGTCAGCACCGAATACCTGAAGACCTGCATTAGATGCCATTTATTTCACCACACCCCCATCCGAACTCGGCGGACACCGTCAACTACAACGTCGATGCCATCATTATTGATCTTGGTATAGGTAAGTTGCCGACTCCAGTTACGCATGATGATTTCTCCCGAATTGAAGTTCAGCGTCATAAGAGGCTCACCAAATTGCGAATAGGTAGATGAAGCGATGGTTGTACCGACGATGGCATTCTGCACGGACAGCTTTGAAATTAGAGCATCGTTAATAAATACCTGTCCGTTCTGGATCGCGAATGGACTAATAAACCCGTTCCCTGCAGGATTAAGGACTGCGAACCGATCCGCCATTACCGCGAACGTCGATTGCAGCACTCCCCCGCTGTTCTCAACGCCCAGACCGAAGCCAGCAGCAACGTACTGTCCACCAGCGGTGACCTGGAGCTTCACCGAGTAGGACGCGTTGATCTTCCCGTTGAGCGTGGATTGGGCATTGGCTACCTGCTGGATCGACGCCGAGTTGTTACCAACCGAGGTCTGCAGGCCGGTGAGCTGTTGCGCCTGGGCGCTAAGATCATCGCCTTGCTGAGTCACGGTCGAGGTCAACGACTCCACTGCACGACTGGAGGCCGATGGCGCAACCCTGCCGACGGCAACCCAGTCCACATCGAAAGCGCCGCCACTTGTAGCTCCCATGTCCAAGCGAAGCCGAGTGATAGTGCTGTCCACCCAGTCCGTTCCGCCTGCTGCCAGGTTGGCCATGTCCCACTCGACCACTGCCGATTGTCCTACTGCCAAGTTCGGGTTAGCCGCGATTGCTCGATAGCTACCCGAGAACCCGTGACCAGCGGTCTGGTAGAACAACTGGCCATCCCAGTCCGTAACGGCACCGGCCCGACGCGTGATGCGCGCCCGCACGCAGCTGTAGAGACTGCCTGTGATAGACAGCGTCGCCGCCGTACCGCTGTGCAGTTGCGGATCCGAACCGGTCGAAGTGATTTTGATGAACCCAGCCCCCTGCGCCAGCGTTGCGCCCGAAGCCACCCAACCTTCGGTGGTGCTATCGAATTGCCACAAACAGTTGGGTGCTGGATCGAGACCGGAGGCCCCCAGCGCATCTTGCATTGCGCCAACGTTGTTGTTGAGCTCAGTGATGCTGCTGGACTGACTGGTGTTGACCCCCTCCGCTGCGGAAACACGGTTGGTCAGCGCGTCCACCGCCGAGGCCGACGCCTTAGTGGCGAGTCCATTAGTCGTGCTATTGACCGAGTTCTCCAGGGATGTGGTCCGGTTAGAGACGCTAGTGATGCTGTTGCCCTGCTGGGTCACTGTAGAGCCAAGGCTATCTACCGCTGTCGAAACCGCCGACGTAGCCGCCGCATTGACCTGACCGTTATCGCGCCAACCTGTAGCACGTGTGCCGTACTCGAATTGGGGTCTGGCCATTTCGACATGGCCTGATGTGACGGCACCAGTAGCACTATAAATCCTGAGATAAACGTAGCAACTAACGGCACCGGCCGGTGCAACGCCGCTGTATTGAACGCGTTCACCTCCAGGTGTGATGGTGAACATCAACGAGTTCGGTGCGCTTATCGAAGAACCCGCAGCGTTGATCCATTGGAGGAAGAACCTAAACCCCAAACCGGCAGTACCGCGAAGATAAACAGACGCTGTCAAGGTCTGGCCTTCCGCCACTTTGGGTCTTCGATCTGGCGTTCCGCCAGTGGGGCGCACGGATTTGTAGGGGCCGGCATTCCCCACGCCTGAAACCTCAACTCGGATTGCTTTCTCCCCGGAGTTGAGCCAAGAAGTGACTCTGGAATCCACACTCACGGCCGAACCTTCCATGGCCCAGCCATCGGCGATATCTGATCCGGAACCGTTAGAATTGAAAGTGGGGTTGTAGAACAGGTTCTCACCACCAACATCGCCAATTGTGTTGTTCAATTCGGTGATGCTGCCCGAAACGCTAGTGAGGCCTTGTTCCGTGAGGCCTACCCGGCCGGTCAGTGCTGTGGTGGCAGTGGCGTTGGCCGCAATAGCGGATGCATTGACCTGCCCATTGTCGCGCCAGCCCGTCACAACAGGACTATGTTCGTATTGTGCTTTATCCAGGTCAACAAAACCGGCCGTGATGCTAGACCCCGGAGCAGATCTGATCCGGTAGAGAATGTCTACTCGCACCGAACCCGCAGGTGCGGCTAGTCCGGTGAGTACGATGCGGTTGTACGACTCGACAGGAGAGGTGCTGACGTTGACGGGGCCGTGAGTACCTATCGTCACCCCGGCCGCATCCTTGTACTGCATGTAGATCTGCACCATCAACCCCGAGCTGCCACGGATATAGATAGATGCAGTGCCTACGACCCCCTCATAGACGGGGGGCCGGAAGTCAGCAGGAGCCGACTCGGGCACGAAATCAACGTAGTGAGTGCCGGTACCGGCTATCAGCCCCGATACTTCCAGTCTTTGCCGTTTGCCGCCAGCTCCCAAGGCCGATGGCAGAAGCGACGGCACTACAGTGACGGCGGTTTGCGTGCGCCAGTACCACCCATCAGCGACGTTAGCGCTAGCAGCCGATGCTTTATCAAACGACGGGTTGTAAAGCAGGTTCTCACCGCCCACCTGGCTGAGCGACGTGTTGATGTTGGTGATGGCCTGGCCGGCCGCCGTGATGTCCTGACCTTGCTGGGTCACGGTGTTGGTCAGCGCCTGCACCGTCGAAGCGTCAGCCTTGGTAGCGACCTGGCTCAGTGCGCTGGCGGCAGCAGCAGCTGCGTCCGTCGCCACCTTGTCGGTCACGGCCACCCACGCGCTACCGCTCCAGCGTTTGGGCGTGTTGGCATTGCCGGTTGTGTCGATCCAGAGATTCTGCGCCAGGCGGTCCGCCACTGCCGGCACGGTAGACTGGTACAGCACCTTGCCCTTGGCGCCAGCAGCATCGGCAGCGGCTTGGGCGGCCTGCTGGGCTGCGGTCACGTTCTGGTTGGTGGTGTTGAGGCTGTTCTGTACGCCGGTGAGGGCCTGGCCTTGGCTGGAAAGGCCCTGCTCGTTCTGCGTGACACGGTTCGACAGGCTGCTCACCGTCGAGGCGTCAGCCTTCCCGTCGATGCTGGTCCGCAGGCCATCGATCTGCTGGGCCTGGGCATCAACCTCGCCGTTCAACTCTGTGACGCTGGTCTCCACTGTACCGACGCGCGCGGCGAGACCGTTTGCCGTCTGCACCGTCTGGCCGATGTCGATCCAGTAGGTCGCGTTAGGCGGCGGATTGCCGGCCGGCACGTCAACCTTGGCCTGGTACAGCTTGCCGTCTTCGCCCAACGTACCTTGGCCAGCCGTGTAGGCTTGGTCAGGCTTGTACGGCATGGAGTCGGCCAGATCGGCGATGCTGTCGATCTGCTGCTGCAATTCGGACTGCACTTGCCCCAGCGAGTTGTTGACGTCGACGATCTGCTGGCTCAGGTCGCTGCGAACTTCACCCAGGCGCTCGTTGACCGAGCCCGGGCCCTCCTTGTCGATCAGGTCGATGCGGTCGGTGAGCTCCTGACCCAACTCGCTCTCGGTGATCTGGTCCTTGATCTGCTCCAGGATCGGACCGGCGTCCATGCTGGCAACACCAGAGATGACAGTCGGAGCCACAGGGAAGAACGGGCCGACGTTGCCAGTGCGGTCAACCAGGCGAGCCCAGAAGAAGAACCGCTGCCCGGCGCGCAGGCCCTGCATGACGTGCTCGTTCTGCGGGTAGGCTAGGTCGGACAGTTTGGTGGCCAACTCCAGATCGGTGCCTTCGCTGTACCACAGCTCGGTGCGCTGGGTGTCTTCGGCGCCGTCGGGGAAAGTCCACTTGATGCCAATGCCGAACAACAGGCTTTCAGTGGTCAGGCTGGTAATGGACGGGGGCTCACCAGTCTTACCGTACAGCTGGGTCGGGTCGGAATAGGCCCAGACAGAGCTGTTTCCAGCAACTCCCACAGCAGCCACGCGCGCGGTATAGGTTCCTGTGTAAATGCCCCGCACCTCCAAGGCCGCGGTGTAAGTAACCCCCGCATAAATCCAGTCGCCGTTGTTGCGCTTCCACCACACGCGATAGCTCTGGGCACCGCGTGGCGGGTCCCAAGTGATACGCATAGTGGCTACGTTGATGCCCTGGTTCAGGGTGTCGAAGGTAGTCAGGTCGATGTTGGTTGGTGGCGCCTGAACAGCTGCCGGCAGTACGCTGGTTGGCGGGATGACGATCTGTGCGCCGTTGTCGATCGCGTCGAACTTGCTCGCATTGCGGGCGACGGCAACGATGTCGTATTGCAATTTGTCGTCGCCGAAGTTCTCGTTGACGCTCAGGACACGGTAGGTCTCCGCGACCAGCTCAGCCGTCTCGATGGTGTAGACCGAATCCTTCACAGGCACGGCCGAGAATGCTTCGGTGACGGTGACCACCCGATCGACAACCGAGCGGATGATGCGGGTCTCAGCCACGCCCTTCGGCAGGATCACTACCAGAGTATCGCCAGAGGCGGCAGTGACGTCGTTGTCCAGGGTAACGGACGTGGCGGTGGCATCTTTGATCCGACCCGCCAGAGGGATACCCGCATAGTGCTCATCCGCCACGCGAATGATGTCGCCTGGGCGGCAGATGGTCCCGTCGAGGCCAACGCTGAACGTAATGGTTCCAGTTTCCAGGCGGTTGGTGAGCAGAATGTACTGCCCAGCCCGCTGCGCTTGGCCCTGAGAAACACAGCCGAAGGCCGTCACCTCGGTTTCCCGCACCCCATACCGCACCAGGGCTTTCTGATCTTGCACGTACTCCACGCGCTGGTTGCCGAAGTTTTCGCGGTCACTCCAGGCGACCTTGGCCACACTGAAGCGCGTAGATCCACTCGAGCCTGGGCGATTGAACTTGCCGTCAATCACATTGGCGTTGGTGTAGGTGTAGACCGGGTCGCCTGGCATATCGGCTGCACAAGCCACCTCGCCCCCGGCGTAATAGCTCATGCCACGGAACACACTGGCCAGGTCTTGAAGAACGGTCAGCGCATCAGCTCGCGACTGCAGGTATACGTTGCAGGTAAATCGCGGCTCTTGGCCACCCTTGCCATCAGATACCAGCGCGTCACAGTACTGGGCGATCTGGTACAGCCCCCACTTGTCTACTTGGCTGGCATCGATAAAGCGGCCCAAGCCATAGCGTTCATTGAGTACGATGTCACGCCAGATCCAAGGCGGGCAATCGGTCCAGGCCAGCTTGAAAGTACCGTCCCACGTCCCGGAGTAAGCCCGGCTGACCGGATCGTAGTTGCTCGGCACCTGGACGATGCGCCCGCGAATCCGGTAGGCGCGCTCAGGCACAGCGGAGAATTGACTCGCATCGATCTTCAGCCCGCACAGCGCGGTATAGGGGTATTGAAGCTTGGCGTCGATGATCTCGGTGTAGGTACCGATCGAGGTGGTGGCCTGGATGTTCGAGGTGGTCGAATCCGGGGTGGTGCGGCGCACGCGCAGGCGCCAGCCGCGCTCGGCCTTGGGCAACTCGATACGGATAGACCGCTGGTAGCCGGTCGTGGTCTTGCCGTCGAACGCATTTTGATTGACGACCTGGTAGTCACTGTCATCAGTGGAAAGATCGATCTCATAGGCAACTTTGTAGCCGCCGCGATCGCCATCGCTCTCAGTCTGAACCAGGGCGCCGACCGCAAGCTGGATACGCACAGCCGAAAGCTCAAGGTTGCTGAACGATTGGACCCAGGGCTGGCTGGCCTTCAGCTCAACACCCACAGATATCTGCGACTCGACCGCGGGGAAGCCGGCGATGTGATCCTGATCGTGTTCTCCGGTACGCTGCTCCCAGCTCACACCCGTGAAATTCAGGCTGCCATCACTGTTGGCGAGCGGCGTTCTGTCCAGGTAGATCGATTGCGCGCCATTCACCAGTCCAACAATTGGGCCCTCGCTGATACCGTCCAAAATGTTGGCGTAGCTGACGTTGATCAGGCTGTCTGGGCTTTCTACAGGCGTGTGTGGTTTGGACTCACCTTTGGAGCCCAGGATGGACAGATCGGTCATGGTTGCCTCTATTGCTGGTCTTCGGCGCGGATGCCGAGGGAGAGCTGAGCAGAGCCGGTGGTCATTTCGCCGTAGCACAGCGGGACCGGGTTGCCTTGGGTGACGGTGTTCTTGATGCCGGAGAAGTTGTAGCTGGGGCGGTTGTCGGCAGCTTCGCTGCTGTCGATCTTGGCCTGGGCACCTGTAACCATTTGTGCAACGCCGCCTATAGCGAGGGAGAAGCCGACCATGCCGACAGCGGCCCAGCCAGCCGAACCTGCGCCGAATAACGTGGTGGCGCCGGCACCCGCCAGCAGCCCTCCACTGAAGAAGCTCGCGGCGGCAATCAGCGCAATGCCAAGCACGACTTGCAGACCTCCCCCGCTCTTGCTGCCTTGCACTACCGGCGCAATTCGGATATCAGCAGCACCCGGCGGATGGCCCAGCTCGTCCTGGCCAATATTGCGTTTGCCGTAGAACACAGCGAACGCCAAGCCCTTGTCCTTGGATTCCGCCAGATAGGCGTTGAATGCGGGGTGCAGCACACCGAGCGCCTTGACTGCCTCAGCTGAAGATTGGACCGCCAAACGGTGGACGCGACCAAACAGCCGGCCAAGCTCACCGTACAGGCGGATGGTGCGAATCCGATCAGCCATACGGGGACTCCTTGTGTCGCATATAGAAGCGTGCCGATTCACGCCAGAAGCCGCCGAACACGTCACGTTTGGAATCGCGGCCATAGAGGTGGTGCAGAATACCGGCGGGCACCGGATGATGATTTGGCTCTGTTTTCAGGCGCCCGTCTGCAAGATAAACGCCGGCGTGGTTGGCCTTTTCGGCGCGCACCTGCATGACGATGAGGTCGCCCTGGCGTAAATCCGTAGGGTCAACTGGATAGAAACCCGCGCGCTCGAAGTTGTCGGCATAGAGGTCCTGCCCCCTCTCCCACCAGCCATCCTCTCGCTCGTAGTCAGGAAGCACGACACCCAGCTCGCGCTGGTAGTAGTCGCGGACCAGGGTGTAGCAGTCCAGTACGCCGTGGTGGAACGGGCGGCCCACCAGCGGAGCCTGATACCCGCTGGGCTCGTGCACCAGATGCGTCACCGGTTCGCCTTCGCGCACCTCGATGATCACCCAGGGCAAGGCTGTGGACTCCATCGCGGTACGATCGGCGGCGCTCAGCCTTGCAGACTGGCCCGGGTGGCTGTGCACCACTGCCGCGATAACACCTTGATCCTCGGCCTCGGCCCAGTCCTCGGCGCCGATACGGAAATTCTCCTCTGGCTTCGCCGCTGCGTTGGCCATCGGTAGGTACACCAGCTTTCGCCCAACCCGAACCAACAGTCCGCAACATTCCTGTGGCGCCTTTTCGCGGGCGTGCGCGTACATGGCCGAGATGACGGCCTGCGAAATTTTCATGGGAAACCTCAGGTACCAGCGGAAGGGAAACTGCCGTAGCGCAGCGGGTTGTGCTCGCCGAAGCGCACCTTGCAGCCGGTCAGCGTGCCCGAGCACATATCCTGCTCGGGATCGTCAGTCGGCACGTCCTTGTCTGTCGCGTAGTTCGAGCCGGTGTAGCCGCAATACACGCCGCGGTAGCCACCGATGGTCAGCCACTGGCAGCAGTTGGCAACGATCTGTCGACCCGGCAGCTTGCGGTCGGAAGCGATAAGCGGGGACTTGAGCACAAACGAGATGAGCTCGGCATCGGCCGACTGCTTCTGGTCGATGCTGAGAACGTCGTCCGCGAAGTGCTCTTCGGGGTCAGCTTCCGAATTGCCGTCCGGAAAGTTAGCGGCGTCGAGGAAGCGCCCCAGGGTTCGATGGCGAACCACCTTGGCATCGACCAAGTCATCATAGATCCGGCACAAGGCGGTGATCATGCCCGACACGTTGCCGACGGACAGGGTCGGGCTATTCTGCTGGCCCTCACCAGTCATGCCCATGCCTTCGACCTTAATCGGCCAGGGCGAGTACTCCTTGCCCTGCCAGAAGATGGGGCCAACCTGGGTATAGCCGTGGAAGTAGTAGACGTCGCCGCCCAAGGCGTTGAGGTCCAACTCAAACAGCTCGACGTACTGACCCGGCGTAAGCCTCTGTATATCTTCGTAAATGCTCTCGGCCATCAGGCTGCTCCAAAGTATTGCTCGAAGGTCGCGGTCAGGGTGAACATCCCAGCGCCGTGCGGCGTGACACCCCAAGTCGCGCAGGTGAACAGCGCTGCGGAGCCAAGCGGCGGCGTCCAGGTAAAGGGGATAAATCCTTTGCGGTCCCGGAGAAAGCCTAGGATCTGCTGCACATAGGCCTCTCGTCCGCGAAAGGTGAGCGGCCAGCTCTGCACTTCATTGTTGATGCCGTCCCCAGCAACCTGGCGGTAGCCGTTGCCGAACTGCGCGCTGCGCACGCGAAAGGTCCCGGAGCCCGTCGGCTCGATATACGGGCACCAGGTGAAGGTGTCTGCCATGGTGGGTGCTCTGTGGTTGAATCAGCGAACGGGACGGTTGATAGCGGTCCAGATCATCCCGCCTCGGCCGAGTTGTTTCGTAATCTCTTGCCTAGCCCCGTCTTGGGCGGCCTTGGCATAGGCCTGTGCGACTGCGCTGATGTCACCGGTAGCGCTCCCGGCTTGTCCGCTCGCACCGTCTACCGAGATTTCCTGCTTGATAATCACCGGTGAGGTACCGCCGCCCTGCCCTATGGCCTGCATGGCCGCGCTCGAGTAGGAATTGCCAGCAGGAGCGACATAGCCGCCGTCCGCATAACCTTTGGTGTTGAGGCTTTCTAGGAAGGCGCGCATGCCGGGCTGTTCGACCACTTCCTTGCGGAGCACGAACTCGCCGGCGTGAACGATGCCAGCCGGGTCGTACTTACCGCCGGCGCCGGTATAGCCGCCATCGGAGAAGCCGCCCGGCGTGTATGTCATCCCTGCCGATGCGCTGCCGAGACCGTAATCGAAGCCGCCGGCGGCGGCAGGCCCTGCATAAGATCCGGCAGCTGAGGTGGCCACAGTCGAGAAAATACTGGAGAACACGTTCGAGGCCGCAGCCTGCATGGCCATCTTGGCCACCATCTTGGCAAAGCTCAGGGCTACTTCACCGAATGTCTGATCGGCACCGAAGGCCCATTCGACAGCTGCATCCGTCAGGCCATCAAACAGGGAGCTGAAGGCGCTTTCCATTTGGCCAGCCACATCCTTGGCCTGATCCATGTAGTTCTGCCAAGCGTCACTCGCACCGGCAGTCCAGTCCGACTGGGCGTCATCCAGCTTGGCGTAATAGTCCTGCTGATCGGCAAGACGCTCGACCAGCGACGCTTTGAGGATGCCTGTCTCTTTTGCGTACAGGGACTGGCTGATGTCCCCGGCGTTACGCTGCGCTTGTAGATCGGCCAGTTTGTCGTTGTACTCCTGCTGTATCTGCAGCCCCTGCCGCAAGCGTTCACGGGCCTTGTCACCCATGCCTGCCCCCGCCAGATCAATGGCAAACCCGGAGCGTGCGGTTGCGTTCGAGGCGGCCAGGGCTGCAGCGTAGGTCGCAGCTTTGGCGTTGTCCTCATTGGCCTGCTTCAGTTCTTTGAGGCGATCCAGTTCCTCTGCCAGCTGTTTCAAGCGTCCCTGCTGCTGGCCGCTGAGCCCTTTCAATTTACCGCTCTCAAGTTCGAACTGAAGCTTGGCGAGCTCGGTCGCATCCTTGCGCTTATCGATCTCAGTGTTGATCAGGGCGATTTGCCGCTCATACCCCTCTTCTGCGGTATCGAACTGGCTTTGCAGTTTCTTGGCGGCGGCTTCAGCTGCCTTGACGGCCGCCTGTGCAGCTGCATCAGGGGCCTTGAACGTGCCGCCTCCGGTCTGCTGGTTGAGCATCGCCAGTGCGCCGGCGATCTCTTTGATCTTTCCGCTGGCCTGTCCAGAGGAGCCGGCCTGGTCGATACGGACCCACAGCTTGTTGTAGCGGGCATCCATGTCGTCCAGGTCCTTGCCTACCCCAGTGGCAAGCTTGGACGAGTTCTCTCGGATCTTCCCGATCACCTCGGTCGGCTTTGAGAGGTCCACCCCATCGAATGCGCCGCCAATGATCGTGACCAAACCCTTGATGGATCTGCCAGTCAACTCGAACGCATAGGCGACCATCAGCGCTGTCTTGGCACTGACGTCGAGGATCAACCGCAACCCCTCGGACAGCACCGACATCGACTCGGTATCCTGGCTCAGATCGAACAAGATCCCCGCGTAATCGCCCAAGGTAGGCATCAGCGACGCGGCAAGCTGGTTCTTGACTCCGGACAGGGACTGCTCTGCCAGCCAGCCCGCCGCAGCAAGGTTCTGGGTCGCGACGATGGTCTTTTCATCCATGATCGCGCCAGCCTTTTCGGCTGCATCACCCAGAATCGCGAAGCCTGCGCCGTTGTCGCGTAGCAGCGGCAGCAGCAAGGTCGCGTCGTTTGCCAGCGATTCCATCTGCTGGGTCATCTCCGCCTGACTCAAGCCCGCTTTCTGCAAACTGGTTGCAAAAAGCTGCAGGGCCTGGGGACCAGACAGATTGCGAAACTGTTCGGCAGTGACCCCTACTTTCGGCGCGATGGTCTTGAAGAAGTCCTGAAGCTCGCCACCACCATTGAGCAAGAAATCGCCAACCTTGTCGTTCACATCCTTGAAGATGTCAGCCAGCTTGTCGTTCTCGACCCCTACCGCTTTCGCGCCAGCGGCGTACTTCTGGAACTCGGAGGTGCTGGTTCCAGCCACAGCGGAAAACCGACTGATCTCATTGGCAGCCTGCACTGTTGATACGGTGAATGCCGCCAATGCAGCGGCGCCGGCGGCCACCCCCGAAACGATGGCAAGCCCGGCCGCCTTGGCATTCTTCTCCACCTCTTTGCGCCACTTCTGAGAGCTCCGCTCGGCCTTATCCATGCCCGCCACGAATCCCCCCACCCGCGCGATGACGTCGAGCGTCAATGTGCCAAGGGACTTGCTTGCCATCTGTATCTCCGGGCTATGACCAGGACTCCACCGCCTGCGCCAGGCTTATTGCCCCAGCTTGGTCGTGAGGGGTGAAGTCATCCGGTGTGAATGGTGTCGGGCGGACCTTGGTGTCTCGGCACTGGTTGGCCAGGATCGAGGCGAGAAGCCCGCCGACACGCTCGATGCGCATGCCGAGGTGCAGAGAGCCACGGCGCTTTCTGAACTTCGCCCAGGAGTGGAACTCCTGCAGGCTCAGGCTTTCTTGCGCTTGCGCGATGGTGCGGCCGCCGACACCGCAGAGGACGAGCTCGTGCCAGAGCTCGTCGAGGTCGGTGAGCTCGGCGTCTTTCCCAGGTTGTTCACCTCATGGATGACGGTCAGCAAGGCAACGGTCAGGTTGCCATCGAGCGCACCAAGGCGCTTGGTGCTGCCCGGATCCTTGGCCAGCTCCTGCGGATCAAGCGGGCCGTGAGTGATATCCAGCGCGGTGAAAACCGGGTTGCCTTCTTCGTCGCAAATGGCGGCGGCGATCCGGCCGGCGATGCTGTCCTGCTTGCCGCCGGCGGCGAGCACATCGCTGACGGCGGCCTGGTAGCCAAGGGGCCGGACAAAGACGGTTGCGGTGAAGTCAGTGCCGTTCTGACGCCACTTGATCTCCTTCTCCACTGGGCGGCCAGTGAAAGACCCGGCGCCCTTGAGCGCTTCAAGTGTCAGTTTCATGGATTTTCCTTGATGACCCAGTTGAGTTTGCCGGAACGCTGAATAGTGGCGGCGGTGCTCACCGAGGCGTTGCTCGCGAAGTCGAACGGGAAGTCCGCGACATAGCCGGCGAACAGGCACCAAGTGCGCGTGGAGGGGAGCTCGAAATCGTCTCCGGCCGTGTTGACCGTGGGCGCGATACCTTTGCCATCGGACCAGCCGAGCGCCCAAAGGATGTCTTCGTCGCTATCGTCCTGGGATAGCTGGAACATGCGCACATGGCTGGCATTGCGCGGATCGGCCAGGATCGTTGCGGTAGCTTGACCTGGTGTGCGGAGGCCTTTCTTGTATTTGCGATCGGTGTCCGCCAAGCAGGTGTCATCGATCTGATCGGCAGGGGCACCGCCGGGGTTGAATGCAGTAAGGCACTCCACCTCCATCACGGTCTTTGGGCCGGTGCCGGAAACAGGCGGCAGCAGCGCGTAGAGCTGGGCGCCCTGAGCATTCATCGACATGGGTTGTCTCCAGTCAGCAATTAAAAAGCCCGCACATGGCGGGCATCATGGATTTCGACAATTCAGCGCTGTACCCACCAGTCCACGTCGAAGCTGGCCCGGTAGTTCTTGGTAGTGGAGTCGCGGGCTTCGCCACCCCACCGAGTGACGTAGGCATCCAACTCAATGGCGTCACGAATGGCGTCGCGCACCTGGCGGACAGAGGTGCCAGTGGTTCCGTAAACGTCGATCTGCAGCGTCACACCGTCAGCATCTGGCCGGCCGGCCAGGTAGTTCTCTGGCTCGCCATTGACCAATTGCCACACCGCGTATGGCTTGGTTACGCCCTCGGGCGCCTCGCCAAACGAGTAGAGCCGAAGATCTGCGCCGGTGCCGAGCAGCGCCGTGACGGCCGCCGCCTGGGAGCACAGCTGATAAATTGGTGGTGTCATGAGGACGCAGCCTTCTTCGCAGCGCGCCGGATGGCGCGGTCTATCGACTTCTCGTATTCGGTGACAAAGGTATTGGTCACCTCACTGATACTGTTGGCCAAGGCCGGGCGCATGAACGGCACGGCGGCCATGTTCTCGGTACCGAACTCGATCAGGCGCCAGTGCGGCGTGGGCGAATTCGGGCTGAGATCTCCGCCATCCTTGAGCACGGCGCCGTGCAGCACACCGATCCGGAACCCAAGGTTGCCGGTCTGCTTGAAGAGCCTCCCGTTCCAGCGCAGGGCTATGTTCTCAGCGATGGAGCGCCCTGTTTCCTTGTCGTCGATCCGCTCAGCGCCCTCCCTGGCCTTCTGCACCACAACCTGGGCCGCCTTGCGCAGTGCGGCCCGGCCACCCTTTCGGCGTACGTCATAGCTGACCGAATCCAACTTCCCCAGCAGGCTGTCCAGGCCGGTTATGCTGAACTCGACGCCGTCAGCCATCCTTCACCCCCTTCGAGACCAGGATGGTCAGGTAGTCCAGGCCGGAGTCGGCATCGGGCAGCGGCGGGCCCTCGATGCTATAGATCTCGCCGCGGTGGACGATGCGCATCGTGGGCAGCACGCTTGGCCGGTACCGGATAACGATCCGGGCGGTGGCTTCGGACTGGCCAGCCTTGGCGGCAATCACGTCACGGGCCGATAGCGGCTCGACTGACGCCGGGCAGCGGGCCCACACGTCAACCCAGTCCGACTCACCGAATTCACCAGTGACCTCGTCGCGCGCAGGCTTGAACTCTTGGATGTCGATGCGCTGCCGCAGCTTGCCGGCCAGCATCACACACCCATCCGGATGCGGTATGGCATCAGCAGGTGCTGGGACGCCAGCGGCAGCTCGGTGGCGATGGTGCCGGTTACCACCTCCTCGCGGTTGGCGAACAGGTGGCCCAGCTTGAGCAGGCAAGCAGCCTGGATCCCAGGGTTGAGCACCATGCCGTAGGCGATGGCATCGGCCTGATCGTAGGCCTCGGCCAGTGCCTGACGGGTGTGCTCGAGCAGGCGGCAGCGCAAGGTGTGATCTTGCTCAGCCTCGGCGACCGCAACCGCCTGGGCGTTTGTCTCTTTGGCCTGACGCATCATGCCTGGCACGCCAGCGCGCGCCTCATCGAGCGCCACTTGATCCAGGTAGAAGCGGCGATTCAGGAACTGCATCGCCGCCTCCTCCGCCGCATCGAGCTGCGCCTGGACCAGCTCCTGGTCGTCAGGCTCGGCCAGCAGGTGATGCATGGCGATGTCGATGGCGATCACGGACATGGATCACTCCTTGGGCTTAGCCGCAGGCTTCCCGCCTTTGTTGGTCGGCTCGGGCGCCTTCTTGTTTTCTGGCTCTTCGGCTTTCTTCACGTCGTACTCCTCGATCAAGCCGTTGCGCAACAAGTCGCGAGCGCGGAGCTCGTCGACGGTAATCTCCGTGTTGCGCTTGGCGTAGACGCCTTCGTTGTTGAAACCCTTGATGGTCTTGACCTTGATGTCTGGCATGTTCGGTCACGCCTGGTTGCCCAGGCGCGCTCCTGGGCAGGTTACGGGGTGACGTCGAATTCGCCGTGGACGAACGATTCCGGGCGGTACACCGCCATGGCCAAACGCTCCTCGGCGCGGATGGTGACCATGTTGGTGCGGAAGTTGTCACCGTCTTCGGTGGAAACCTCTACGGCAGCCTCCTCGCGGTCAAATACCTGGGCCGCGATGTTCATCGCGCCGACCAGGAACTCACCTTCTGGCACCGCATTACTGTCTACCACTGGCAGCTTCCACAGACGCTGGACGCCACCTTCCTGGACATTCACCCAGATGTAGGAGCCATTGGCATCCTTGGTCAGCTCGATGTCTGCCCAGTCCACTGGGTTCAAGGCGATGGCCGAGGCTCGGTACTCGGCGACACGGACCTGCAGGATGGCGCGGCGCAGGGTATCGATCTTGGTGTCGCCAGCCTTGCGCAGCGCTTCGTTGAAGGCGGTCGCCTGGGGGATCAGGCCCAGGAGGTTCTGGCCAGTGCCGTCGCCCGCCAGGATCTGCTCTTCCTCCTTGTACTTCAGGCCGTAGATAGCGCGGCCGTTGATGTAGCTCTGCAGGAGCGGGACGTCCGACAGCACCTGCTTGGAGGCGCGGAACCAGTGGGCGATGGTGCGGACCGGCGTGTCCTTGAGCTCGAAGGACAGATCCGACTGGGCCTTCATGGCGCCTTCACCGGCCTGCGCCGCAGCCATGTTCTGGAAGCCGCTCTCACGCACGTACTCGACAGAGTTCGAAGCGGTGCGGCCCGGCATGATCAGGTCGCGAATGGTGAACTCGCGCTCCGGACCGACCACGATGCCTGGCACACGGGTCGGCTGGATGCCGGCGCCAGCACCGCCGGTACCGGTGGTTGCGCTGGTGATGTTGGTCACGGCCTTGCGACCGATGCGTGCGACGCCGCGGCCACGGGTTTGCAGCGCCTGGAAGTCCTCCGACTCGGACAACTCCTCACCGGCCGACTTGGCCTCGATCGGGTCATTGGCCGAGAAGCGGCGCGCCATCTTCTGCTCGATCTCCTGCAGACGATCCTGCAGACCCAGGCCATCCTTCACCAGGCCGTCCAGAATGGTCTTGGTCTCGGTCAGGATGGTGCCGTGTTCTTTGATCTCGTCAGCCGCTTTCTTGGCGAAGGCCTTGATCTCTTCGTCGCGCTGGTCGAGCAGGTCGTTGACCGCCTTCAGCTGGATCTTGTCGTCGGCGTGCTCCTTGCGCTGGAACTGGCGGTGTTCGGAGCGAGCCTGGTTGCTCATGGCGTTGTGCATGGTGAATCCTCAAAACGATGGGAGAGACAGTGTCGGGCGCGATTTCAGCGCCTCGACGATTTCAAGTTCTGCCAGGTCGCCCGCGGACTCGCTCCGGAGCAGGTGCTGCAGCCCGCGGTTGGCAATCACCGCTGACTGGGTTTTCGAGAAGCCTGCCTCGCGCAGGAGCAATTCGAATTCGGGCATCGAAGGCAGACCGCCGTGGGCCAGCTTCGACTTGATGGTGTCGGTCCGCGCTTCGTCGTTGGCGGGCACGGTGACAATGGAGATTTCGATCAGGTCCAGCTTGGTCAGCGTGCGGATCCGGGTCTTCTCGTCGAAGCTCGACTCGCGGACGTAGTAGCCGATCGACAGCCCGGTGATCGACCGGGTCTGCATCCCGCGGTAGGCGATGCGGGCATAGGGTGCATCGGCCAGCCAGAGCTCGCCCGAGCCGAGCAGCCCGTGATCGTCTTCCTTCAGGCTGCTGATGTCCCAGCTGCCGATCGGCTCGCCGGTGCGGTGCTGCCACAGCACAGGAAACGTGCGGCCCTTGGCCTTGGCGTCCTCGATCGACTCGAGAAACGCACCTGGTGCGACCACCTCGTTGTAGCTATCGACCACGCCGAACACGGAGCCGTAGCCAGAAAAAAGGCCGTCGTCGCCGACAGCCTTCACGTCATAGTCGAAGGAGCGGTACTTGACCGCCGCCAGTCGATCCTTGCGTCTCATGGGGTGTTACCTCTTGGCTGGTCGTTGAGCCAGTCGAGCAGCGCCGACTTGGCCTGGTTGGCACCGCCAGGGTCTTGGCCCAGCAGGTCGATCGGCAGCATGTTGGATTGCACGGTCAGCTTTGCCGCGTTGCCGCCGGCCAGAGGCAGATTCTCTTTGCCTCGGCAGTCGTCGCGGGTGTAGATGCCGTTCTGGACCATGGAGCTGTAGAAGGCCGCGCGGGCGGCGCTGTCCATCCGCAGCAGGCCCTCAGGGTTGAACTTCACATAGAAGCGCCGGCGCTCGTCGACACGCAGCAAGCGGCGGTTCGCACACATCTCGATGCGCTTGATCCAGGGCAGCAGCGTGAACGACAGGAAGCCGATCATCTGCTGCTCCATGCCGGTGCCCCAGCTGGTGGAGTTCTGCGTGTGTCCAACCATCCACGGCGGCACGCGGAACCAGCGGCAGATCTCCTCGACGTTGAACGCCCGGGTCTGCAGCATCTGGGCATCTTCCGGCGTCATGGAGACCTGCTGATACTTCATGCCCGCCTCGAGCACCATGGTTTTGCCATGGTTGGTCGCGCCGGAAAACTGCTTGATCATGTCCTCCCGGATGTCCTTGCGCTGCTCTGGCTTTAGAATCTGGTCGGTTGACAGCACACCGCCGAGCTTCATGCCATTGGCGAACATCTTTGCTGCGGATTCGTCGGCCGCCATGGCTGAACCCAGCACCTGCCGGCCATAGGCGAGCGGTGACAGGCCGCACAGGGGGTCAACCCCGAAGGCCCGGACATGCACCATCTCGTCTTCGGTCAGCGTGTGCGGCTTGCCGAAGTTGTCGGTGTAGCGGTACTCAATCGAGCCGTCCGCCCGGCGCCGTGGCGCCATATTCTGCGGCAACAGAAACTCGAGACTGCTCAGCTGTCTGCCGCTTAGGTGCGGCTCGCAGAACGCATTGCCCTGCAGCAGCAGGCTGGCCATGACGTTCTCCCAGAATTCAACCGGGGTCTGGTCGGCGTTGGGCTGCTGGCTGATCACGAAGTTGACAGGGTGCGCAGTGGCTACCACCGGGGCGCCGTTCTTGTCCTCGTACAGCGCGATCGGCAGTGTGGCAATGGTCTCGGCAATCAGTCGGACGCAGGCCCATACCGTGGAGAGCTGCAGCGCCGTCTGCTGGCTAACCACCTTGCCCGAGGCAGAGTCGGCACCGTAGAACGTTTTCCAGAATCCGGCATCGCCGAGGCCAATCTTGCGCCCAGCCCAGCCCGCCAGGTTGGATGCCAGGCCCGGCTCGGCAGACTTCACCAGCGCCCGGCCCAGGACCTGCGAGAAAGATTTAGTCACCGGTCAGCCCCTTGCGAACGAAGCCGGCCGCGAGCAGCAGCGCTGCAGCTGCCGACAGCAGGGCATAGCCCAGGCCTGCCAGCACGAATACGCCGGCGACGCTCAGCAGCAAGCCGCAGCTGGCCAGCACCAGAAATATGATCAGACCAGTGTTCATAGGTAGTCCCATTATCCAACCACGATAGGGTTGGCGAAGAAGTTGTCGAAGCCGCCCGAGCCTTCGCTGACCAGCCGCAGCACGGAGCCGATAGCCATGATCAGCGCGACCGCGCCATCGATCTTGTTGTCGTCGCCCTGCTTTATCGGACGCACCACGTCATCGTTACCCGGCAGGTTCTTGCCGATCACGTTGCTGATGCACCAGGTCATGATGGGGTTGCCGTCGTGGTGGAAGCGGCCAGCCTCAATCGCCGCCTCCAGTTCCTTCATGGGGTCGGACATGTTCGTATAGTTCTGGGTGACAGTGATCGGGTTGAAACCCTCGTCATCCAGGTCGTGGCTGAGGCCGGTAGCACCGTGCGGGTCGATCGGGCTTTCCCTAATCGGCGCCAGCTGGTTCGCTTCCTTGGTGTCCTCGAGGATCTCTCGATAGTCCACCTCAGCGCCCGGCGTGGTGGTCAGGTGACCCGTGTTGATCCAGGCCTGGAACCGCTCGGACATGCGCTTGTTATCCGGGTCGAACGCTGTGTCCTCAGGCACCCAGAATGCCGGCGCCACGCTGTAGTAGTGGATCTTCCCGTCGATCTCCCTCCAGAACAGCCGCGCTCGCGAGTTCATGTCCAGCTTGCGCGCCAGGTCGAAGCCCGGGACCCACTCCTGACCCTCGAACTGCTCGAGCGTCAGCGTGGTGTCCTCGCATGCCTTCCAGCTTTCCATGTTGAAGAAGCCGGCCTTCGCACTGACCCATAGGTTCAGATGCTTGGTCTTGAAGGTGTTGGTGAAGCGGGCCGAGCGCATTGCCCTGGCCAACTGACTCTCCAGGTACTCCTGAAAGACCGAGACCCCCATGCAGGGGTTGGCCTTGGCCAGGTTCTTCGGATCGGTCCAGTCGTCCCCCTTGTCCAGGGTCCAGATGTAGCCGAACAGCTCGTCGTCAGGAACGCTGCCATTCAGCATCTCGATGACCTGGCGGCGCTTGTCGTAGCACGGCCCCTCGATGTTCGCGCCCGCAGTGGTGATGATGAACATCAACGGCTGTCGACGGGCACCCATGCCGGTCAGCATGGTGTCGTACTGGGCTGCGGTATCGTGCTCGTGGAATTCGTCGATGATCGCGCAGGAAGGCGATGCACCATCACCCGGGTTGCCGATCAGCGGCTCGAAGCGGCTGCCGTTGGACGGAATGTTCAGGTTCGAGGCATTGACCTCTATGCCTGCCGCCTCGATTAGCATGGGCGAACGGCTGACCATCAGACGGGCCGGCCGGAACACTTCCCACGCCTGCTTCTCGGTGGTTGCGCCGGAGTAGACCTCGGCGCCGAACTCGTTGTCGGCGGTGAACATGCTGATGCCGACGCCAGCGGCGATCACCGACTTGCCGTTCTTGCGGGGCACCTCCCAGTAGCTTTCGCGAAAGCGTCGGTAGCCGCCCTTCTTCCGCACCCAGCCGAAGGTGCAGGCCAGGCCGAACAGCTGCCAGGGCTCAAGGGTGATCAGCTGACGCTTGAACGCCCACTCGCCTTTCGTGTGCGGTAGCAACTGCATCAGCCGCAGCTTCTTCTCGGCCTTGGCCGGGTCGAACTTGTAGGGATAGCTCTTGGACCGGCTTGCGGTCACGTCGTCGAAGTGCCGTTCGATCGCCTGGTGGATGTAGCGGCAGGCAGGAAACTTGCCCTTGAGGACGGACCTTGCCCACACCATTGCCTTGTCGACATTGGTGTACTTGGCTCTGGCCATCAGGAACTCAGTAGGGCTGCAAACTCATTGGTGGATTTCTGCTTGTTGCCGCCGATGATCCGGGTCCGGCTGGCCGGGTCGAGCCCCAGCATTGAGCCGAAGGTGACCATCTGGCGCATCGCTTCATTGGCCGCAGTCAGCGCCGGGTTCTTCATGGGGCTGCCCTGGGACGACTCGACGACGGTGCCAAACTTCTCGACCGCCTCTTGCGCCATACGCCAGTTGCTGTAAGCAGTGCAGAAGGCCTCGACGTTGTGCAGGTCGGTCAGCGCCAGCACGTTCTCGCGCAGCAGCTCCGGCACCAGCATCCGCCAGACCACCGCGGCCCGCTCACTGAGCCAGTCCGGCGGGTCAACGTTTGTGATCCGGGAAAATTGGGGCTCGGCCTTGTTCAAGGCCCGCTTGCCAGGGTTTCCGGCGAGCTCTTTCTTGGCCGTCGGCTTGGGTTTGCGACCACGGCCGGCGACCGTGGCGGTGCCTCCCATCGCGCAACTCCTGAATTTTTAATTTCGCGGGTGTAAAAAAACGACTGAGGGCGCGGTGTCCGAGCGAAAGGGCCTGAACTTTTGACCCTCCCCCTCCCCGCCAACGATATTTCATCTCATTTGAACCGTTTTCGATCATTTTTTGATCGATTTCCACTCCCGCTGGGTCTTGGCCTTGTGGCAGTCACGGTTGATCGCCCGAAGGTTGCTGTCATCGTCGGTTCCGCCGTGGGCCAAGGCTACGATGTGGTCAACCTCGTGCGCTTCGCGGATCCTGCCGAGCGAGACGCAGTCCTCGCAACGGCAGAGGTACTGGTCCCGCTTCAAGATTCGCTCACGCTTGCGGCGCCAGGGGCGACCACCACGGCCTGACCCCTTACGTGTCGCCCAGGCCTTGGCCTGTTCAGCAGCCAGGTCGGCATGGCCATCGCAGTAGCCATTGGCATTGCGGTGCAGAGCACGACAGCCTTGAGCCCGACAGGGTCGCTGGGGTCTCAACGGCATGGTGTGCCATCCAAGTAGCTGCGCGGTTCGGCATCAGGATCAGGCTCATCGCCCTGGTCTTCGGCTAGAGCCTGGAGGAAGCCGGCCAGCAGCTCATTGGTCTTGGCCTGCTCGGCCAGCATCTGCTTGAAGATCGACAGGAAGGCCTGCTGATTCGCCTGAATCATCGCCATCTGCTCCGGTGTCACCTTGATCTCGGCGAGGGTTAATGTCGAAGAGTGATCTGGCTCGCTCATAAGCTACCTTTGTCCACTTGTTGATCCACTCGCGCCGGGCGGCGCATCCGCTGCAGGCCATTACTGGCTCGCTCGATTCAGCGCCTCATCAGCCTTGTCTGCTGCCTGGGTCGCGGTGGTTGCTGCCTTCGACGCCTTGGTCGCGGCGCTCTCGGCCTTGCTGGTCAGGTCGTCTAGACGCTTGTCACGCTCAGCCATTGCGGCGTCGTATGCCTTGCGGATCTCGTTGACCTGCTGGGCCTGGGTGCTGGCCATCGCCCAGTAGGCAGACTGCCAGCCCAGCACCGCACCGCCTGCAATGAGCAGCACAGCGATGACCCACACCTCTGCCCGTCGCCACCAGCGTCGAGCGATGAATTCCAAAGCGCATTTGTCCATCAGGC
>NZ_CDRVFO010000020.1:0-104219 GCF_977070485.1 Lelliottia jeotgali | reverse complement strand
GTGGACGATGGGAATCGAACCCACGACAACCGGAATCACAATCCGGCGCTCTACCAACTGAGCTACGCCCACCATATCGCTTTACTGCCTTACTTGCTTGCCCAAGCTGCCTAATGGCGCACCCGGCAGGACTCGAACCTGCGACCATCCGCTTAGAAGGCGGATGCTCTATCCAGCTGAGCTACGGGCGCATAAGCGTAAAGCCTAACCGAATGAGCAATACAAAAACCACTCATTCTGCCCGACTTCGCCAACCAGTGCTAGGCTGTGCCCGACAAGTGCGGCGAATCTTATAGGCGACCCGTATAAGCGTCAACACCTTTCTATAAAAAATTTAAATTATTTAAGGGGTTAGGGGATTTGCCCGACCACCCGCCTTTGCCCTCGGGCCGTGTCGTGCGAGAATGCGCCCTCTTTATTGTTCCTTTCTCGATGGTTAATCACGCGTCTATGACTGCACACCTAATCGATGGCAAGGCGATCGCCGCCAACCTGCGCAAGCAGATCGCTCAACGTGTCGAGGAGCGTCGCCAGCAAGGCCTGCGCACGCCGGGCCTGGCGGTGATCCTGGTCGGCACCGACCCCGCCTCCCAAGTCTATGTCTCGCACAAGCGCAAGGACTGCGAAGAGGTCGGCTTCATTTCGCAGGCCTTCGATCTGCCCAGCGAAACCACGCAGCAAGCCCTGACCGAGCTGATCGACCGCCTCAACGACGACCCGGCAGTGGACGGCATCCTGCTGCAACTGCCGCTGCCGGCGCACCTGGATGCATCGCTGCTGCTTGAGCGCATCCGCCCGGACAAGGACGTCGATGGCTTCCACCCTTACAACATCGGCCGCCTGGCCCAGCGTATTCCGCTGCTGCGCCCGTGCACCCCTAAAGGCATCATGACCCTGCTCGAAAGCACCGGTCAGGACCTGTACGGCATGAACGCCGTAATCGTCGGCGCTTCCAATATCGTTGGCCGCCCGATGGCCATGGAGTTGCTGCTGGCCGGCTGCACCGTGACCGTCTGCCACCGCTTCACCAAGGACCTGGCCGGCCATGTCGGCCGTGCCGACCTGGTGGTAGTGGCTGCCGGCAAGCCGGGGCTGGTCAAGGGTGAGTGGGTCAAGGAAGGCGCCATCGTCATCGACGTGGGCATCAACCGCCAGGAAGACGGCAAGCTGGTCGGTGACGTGGTCTACGAGACCGCCCTGCCCCGCGCGGGCTGGATCACACCGGTACCGGGCGGCGTCGGGCCGATGACCCGGGCCTGCCTACTGGAAAACACGCTGTATGCGGCAGAAGAGCTGCATAAGTAAGTTGGCGTGATATGAAAACGGCACCTCTTGCAGGTGCCGTTTTTTTTGCCTTGAATTCATCAGCTTGCCGACGATGTACCCACTTGGGGCTCTAGCCGATCACTTGCGCGCCGCCTCCCACGATTTCAGCAGCTCGTCATAGCTGACCGTTTCGCCCTTGGGCTTTTCGTTGGCCAGTTTCGGCTTTGGCGCCCCCGGCTGATCGAACCAGTACTGTGCGTCTTTTTCAGGGTTCAGCTTAGGCGCGCAGGTAGCCTGGGCATTGGACCGCTGCAGCCGCTCCATCATACGGTCCTGATCCCGGGCCAGGCCATCCAGCGCCTCTTGCGGCGTTTTCTCGCCACTGGCCACTTCGGCGATATGGCTCCACCACAGCTGTGCCAGCCGAGGATAGTCCGGCACGTTGGTACCGGTCGGGGTCCATTGCACTCGTGCCGGGCTGCGATAGAACTCCACCAGCCCGCCAAGCTTGGGCGCAAGGTCGGTCATGGCCTGGGAGTTGATGTCCGATTCGCGGATCGGCGTCAGGCCAACGATGGTCTTTTTCAGAGACACGGTCTTGGAGGTGACGAACTGGGCGTACAGCCAAGCGGCCAGGCGCTGCTTCTCGGGGGTGGATTTGAAGAAGGTCCAGGACCCTGTGTCCTGATAGCCCAGCTTCATTCCCTCCTCCCAGTATGGCCCCTTGGGCGAGGGCGCCATGCGCCACTTCGGCGTGCCGTCGGCATTGACCACCGGCAGCCCCGGCTTGGTCATGTCGGCGGTAAACGCGGTGTACCAGAAGATCTGCTGAGCGATGTTGCCTTGCGCCGGCACCGGGCCGGCCTCGGAGAAGGTCATGCCTTGCGCTTCCTTGGGCGCATAGGCGCGCATCCAGTCGACGTACTTCTGCGTGGCATAGACAGCCGCCGGCCCATTGGTGTCGCCGCCGCGGGTCACGCTGGACCCTACCGGGTGGCAATCCTCCACGCGGATGCCCCACTCGTCCACCGGCAAGCCATTGGGCAGGCCTTTGTCGCCGCCGCCGGCCATGGAGAACCAGGCATCTGTGAAACGCCACCCCAATGAAGGATCCTTCTTGCCGTAGTCCATGTGGCCATAGACACGCTTGCCGTCGATCTCCTTGACGTCCTCGGTAAAAAACTTGGCGATGTCCTCATAGGCCGACCAGTTCACCGGCACGCCCAACTCGTAACCGTACTTTTCCTTGAACCTGGCCTTGAGCTCGGGTCTCTCGAACCAGTCGGCGCGGAACCAGTACAGGTTGGCGAACTGCTGGTCGGGCAACTGATAAACCTTGCCATCCGGCGCGGTGGTGAACGAAATGCCAATGAAGTCCTTCAGGTCCAGGGTCGGCGAGGTGTAATCCTTGCCTTCGTTGGCCATCAGATCAGTGATCGACTCCACCTTGCCGTAGCGAAAATGCGTACCGATCAGGTCGGAGTCGTTGACCCAGCCGTCGTAGATGTTCTTGTCCGACTGCATCTGCGTCTGCAGCTTCTCTACCACGTCGCCTTCCTGCAGCAGGTCGTGGGTCAGCTGGATACCGGTGATCTCGCTGAAGGCCTTGGCCAGCACCTTGGACTCGTACTCATGGGTTGTGATGGTTTCCGACACCACATTGATCTTCATCCCGCGAAACGGCTCTGCGGCCTTGATGAACCACTTGAGCTCGGCCAACTGCTGCTCCGGCGTGAGGGTCGAAGGTTTGAACTCGCTGCCGATCCATTTCGATGCCGCATCCTCGTACTGATCGGCCCACGCCGCACCGTGCACGCCGGCCAGTACCAGCATCGCGGCCAGGGTCAAATGTCGCCGGTTGTGTTTGTTATGGAACATTGTGATCTCCCGATTGAGTTATTCCCCGGAGCCGTCGCTCAGCCCCAGCGCAGCACCACCACGAGCCAGCCCAGCGACAGCAGCGAGGCCACCCACAAAGGCCAGGCGCTGACCCCGACTACCAGCAAGTGCAGGTAGGCGCTGACCAACAGGCCGATGAACAACCGGTCGCCACGGCTGGTGACGATCGGCAGAAAGCCGCGCCGCTCCACACAGGGGCAGCGCAGTTCGAACAGGGTCATGCACAGCAGCAGTACGCCGACTGCGCCGAAGAACAGCGCCGTGGGCAAGGTCCAGGCCATCCATTCCATACGTTGCCCTCCTCACACCCGGCCCAGGGCAAAGCCCTTGGCCACATGGTTGCGAACGAACCAGATCACCAGCATGCCCGGCAGGATAGTCAGCACCCCCGCCGCCGCCAGTACGCCCCAGTCGATGCCCGAAGCAGACACCGTGCGGGTCATCACGGCGGCAATCGGCTTGGCATTCACCGAGGTCAGGGTGCGCGCCAGCAACAGCTCGACCCAGGAAAACATGAAGCAGAAAAACGCCGTCACGCCGATGCCGGAGCCGATCAACGGGATAAAGATCTTCACGAAGAAACGCGGGAAGCTGTAACCATCGATGTAGGCGGTTTCATCGATTTCCTTCGGCACGCCCGACATGAACCCTTCGAGAATCCACACTGCCAGCGGCACGTTGAACAGGCAGTGGGCCAGGGCAACGGCAATGTGGGTATCGAACAGACCGATGGACGAATAGAGCTGAAAGAACGGCAGCAGAAACACCGCAGGTGGCGCCATGCGGTTGGTCAGTAACCAGAAGAACAGGTGGCGGTCACCGAGGAAGCGGTAGCGCGAGAAGGCGTAGGCCGCCGGCAACGCCACCAGCAGTGAAATCAGTGTGTTGAGGCACACGTAGTACAGCGAGTTGATGTAGCCGCTGTACCAACTGGCATCAGTGAAGATAACCCGGTAGTTGTCTAAGGTGAACGCCTGCGGCCAAAGGGTGAGGCCACCGAGAATCTCGGTGTTGCTCTTGAACGACATGTTCAGCAGCCAGTAGATCGGCACCAGCAGGAAGAAGAAGTAAAGCAGCAGGGCCAGCGTCTTGCGTATGCTCATGGCCTAGTCCTTGTCGGCGTGGGTCATGGCGGTATAGAACAGCCACGACACCAGCAGAATGATCAGGAAATACACCAGCGAAAACGCCGCCGCCGGGCCCAGGTCGAACTGCCCGACCGCCATGCGTGTCAGGGTCTGACTTAGGAAGGTAGTGGCGTTACCTGGCCCGCCTCCGGTCAGCACGAACGGCTCGGTGTAGATCATGAAGCTGTCCATGAAGCGCAGCATCACCGCGATCAGCAGCACGTTCTTGAGCTTGGGCAACTGAATATGCCGGAACACCGCCCAGCCCGAGGCCCGATCGATACGCGCAGCCTGGTAGTACACGTCAGGGATGGCCCGCAGGCCCGAGTAGCACAGCAGTGCCACCAGTGATGTCCAGTGCCATACATCCATCACCAGCACGGTCAGCCAGGCGTCGAACGGGTCGCCGGCATAGTTGTAGCTGACGCCAAGCTTGGCCAGCGTTGCACCGAGCAGACCGATATCGGCGCGGCCAAAGATCTGCCAGATGGTACCGACCACATTCCACGGGATCAGCAGCGGGATGGCCATGACGATCAGGCATATCGACGCCAGGCGCCCCTTGGTCGGCATGGTCAGGGCAATGCCGATGCCCAGCGGAATTTCGATCAGCAGCACGCAGGCGGAATAGATGAACTGGCGCAGCAAGGCATCGTGCAATGCCGGGTCACGCAACACCTGGCGGTACCAGTCGGCGCCGACGAAGTAGCGGCTGGACTGGTCGAAAATGTCCTGCACCGAATAGTTGACCACCGTCATCATCGGCATCACGGCACTGAACGCCACCAGCAGGAACACCGGCAGCACCAGCCACCAGGCCTTGTTGTTCGGCACCTTGTTCATGGCACGGCCTCCAGCAGCACATCGTCGACGTACAGCAGCAGCCACTGCGTCGGCAGGCTGACCCAGGCATGTGCCACCGGCACCGGGCGATCTTCTGCCAGGCGCGCCTTGAGCGACACGCCGCCAAGCAGCAGGGTGACGATGCGGTAGGTACCCAGGTCCTCAACGTCCAGCACTTGCGCAGCCAAGGCGCCCTCGAACGGGCTGTCCCACAGCTGCACGAACTCCGGGCGAATGCCCACTTGCAGGCGCCCGCCGCTCGTCGCCGCCAGGCGTTCGTGCAGGCCTTCGGGAAGTGCCAGGTGCACATCGCCGAACACTACCCCCGCCACGTCGGCGCGCACGTCGATCAGGTTCATCCCCGGGCTGCCGATGAAGTAGCCGACAAAGGTATGCCGTGGCCGCTCGAACAGCTCACGCGGGGTGCCGAACTGGACGATGCGCCCGCCATGCATCACCGCGATCTTGTCGGCGAAGGTCGAAGCCTCCAGTTGATCGTGGGTCACGTAGATCATGGTGATGTTGAACTGCTCATGGATCTGCTTGAGCTTGCGCCGCAACTTCCATTTCAGGTGCGGGTCGATCACCGTCAACGGCTCGTCGAAAAGAATGGCCGAGACGTCATCGCGCACCAGGCCACGGCCCATGGACACCTTCTGCTTTTCGTCAGCGCTGAGGTTGCGCGCCTTTTTCTTCAGCACTGCGCCCAGGTCGAGCACTTCGGCGATTTCCTCGACCCGCGTGCGCACCCTGCCTTCGTCCAGGCCCTGGTTGCGTAAAGGGAACGCCAGGTT
Organism: Lelliottia jeotgali; assembly: GCF_977070485.1. NCBI lineage: Bacteria > Pseudomonadati > Pseudomonadota > Gammaproteobacteria > Enterobacterales > Enterobacteriaceae > Lelliottia > Lelliottia jeotgali. The sequence continues at coordinate 98,290 of NZ_CDRVFO010000020.1, read as the reverse complement.
GTCGAACACCGTCATGGTGTCGTACACCACCGGGAACTGAAACACCTGGGCAATGTTGCGCTGCTGCGGCGAAAGGTCATTGACCGGCTTGCCGTCGAACAGCACCTGGCCATGGGACGGCGTGAGCAGCCCAGAGATGATGTTCAGCAAGGTCGACTTGCCACACCCGGAAGGCCCGAGCAAAGCATAGGCACCGCCCTGCTCCCACACGTGCTCCAGTTGATGCAGTGCGTAGTCGCCCTCGGTGGCGGGTTGTCGGCTATAGCTGTGCGCCAGTTGGCGCAGGCGGATTTCGGCCATCAGGCGCTCCTTGCCTGGCGCAGGCCCGGTGCCTGTACCAGTGCCCCGGCGCTGTCGAAGACGAACAGCTTGTGGGTGGGTATGAAGACGCGGATAGGCGTATCCACCTGATACTCGTGCACCCCCGGCAGGTGCAGGACCATCCGCCAGTGCTCGTTACGCACGTGCAGGAATGTCTCGGAACCGCTGATCTCGGCCAGTTCCACCCGCACCGTCAGCTCCAGGTCGTCATCGTGCGCCGGCACCAGGGTGAGGTGACTGGGGCGTACACCAAAGCGGTAATCGCCATCCACCAGCCGTTGCAGGTCGACATTGCGGGCGAAGTGCACGGCCTGGGCCAGGCTCACCTCATTGCCACTGATACGCCCCGGGATCAGGTTGATCGGCGGCTCGCTGAACAGCTCGGCGGCCAGCACGCTGCCGGGCCGCTGGTAGACCTCTGCTGTAGGCCCGCTCTGGACGATTCGCCCCTCGTGCACCAGGGTGGTGGTACCACCCAGCGCCAGCGCTTCGTTGGGCTCGGTGGTGGCATACACGGCAATGCATTTGCGCGCGGCGAACAGCTCGCGCAGCTCCTGGCGCAGCCCTTCGCGCAGCTTGTAGTCGAGGTTGACCAGCGGCTCATCGAACAGAATCAACCCGGCATCCTTGACCAGCGCCCTGGCCATCGCCGTGCGCTGCTGCTGGCCGCCAGACAGCTCCAGCGGCAAGCGTTGCAGGTAGGGCTCTATGCGCAGCATCTCGGCAGTTTCCTGCACGCGTCGACGGATTTGGGGCTCGGGCATGCGCGCCTGGCGCAGGGGTGAAGCGATGTTCTCGTAAACGCTCAGGGTCGGGTAGTTGATGAACTGCTGATACACCATCGACACATTGCGCCGACGCACCGGCACGCCAGTGACATCTTCACCCGCCATCAGCACGCGGCCACGGTCGGGGCGATCGAGCCCGGCCATCAGGCGCATGAGGCTGGTCTTGCCGGCCAGGGTTCGGCCAAGCAGCACGTTGAACGAGCCCGGCTCGAACTGCAGGGACGCGTCGATGATCCAGGGCTGGTTATCGACGCTGCGGCTGACCTGTTCCAGCACCAGAGACATGGCAGGACCTTGTTATTGTGGTTGTCCGGCACAGACAGCCAGTTCCGTGCCAGTTCCACTCTGCCCCTCTGGCCTGCGGCATTGACGGTGCCGGCAGGCCAGCAGCGATTCACAACTGAACACTTTCGCTGAACATCTGAACAGCGGCGGGTTTGACAATGAACAACGGTGGACGACACTCAACAGCGGTCGGCTGATAACAACAATCACACAGGACAGGCCCATGGCCACCGCCACTTCGACCCATGCCCAATTGATCCAGGCCTCCTGGGCGCGCTGCCGCGATCACGGCCTGCAGCCACAAAGCGCCCCCGACTTCGATTGCCTGACCAGGGCCGAACTCAGCGCCCTGCTGGAGCGGCGCCAGGCACTGTTGCAACACACCCGCGATGCCGTGCTGCCGCAGTACGCGCACCTGCTGGGCAATGCCAGCTACCTGGTGATGCTCGCCGACGCCAGCGGCTGCCTGCTCGAGACCTGGGGATCGCGACGCTTCGTCTGCCCCCAGCACCAGCACGGTTTCAGTGCCGGCGCCCACTGGCACGAACGGGGCGTGGGCACCAATGCGCTGGGCACCGCGCTGGTCTGCGCCGAGCCCGTCCATGTTGGCCAGGACGAACACTTCCTGCGCCAGAACCGCTACATGGCCAGCGCCGCCGCCCCGCTGTACGATGCCCAGCGGCAACTGGTCGGCGTGCTCGACGTGGCCAGCGACGGCTACCTGCCAGCCACCCAGACCCTCGGCCTGGTGCGCATGATGGGCCAGAGCCTGGAGAATCGCCTGATCCTTGCGCAGCATGCCGAGCAGCACGCGCAGTTGCTGTTCAACAGCGCTTGCGACAACCTCGACAGCCCTTGGGCCGGGCTGCTGGTATTCGATGAGCGTGGCCAGGTACTCGCCGCCAATCATCGAGCCGACAGCCTGCTGGGCGGCAACCCGCTGCAGCAGAACGTCGAACAACTGTTCCAGATCCCCCTCTACCAGTTGCTGGCCCACCCCCAGCAGCAACCATTCGCCTTGCAGGCGGCCGGGCGCAACCGCTTCCACTGCCAGTGGCAAGCCCCCTGGCAAAGCACCCCGCGCTCAATGCTTCACAGTGGCGATCCACGCATGGAAAAGGCCTTGGCCCAGGCCAGCTTGATGCTGGAAAAAGACATCCCGCTGCTGGTCCAGGGTGAAACCGGCGTCGGCAAGGAAGTCTTCGTTCAGACCCTGCACCGCGCCAGCAGCCGTGCCCGCCAGCCGTTGATCGCGGTCAACTGTGCGGCGATTCCTGCAGAACTGGTGGAATCGGAGTTGTTCGGTTATGACAAAGGCGCCTTCACCGGTGCTCATCACAAGGGCAACCCCGGGCTGATCCGCAAGGCCGACAAGGGCGTCCTGTTCCTCGACGAAATCGGCGACATGCCGCTGCCGACCCAGGCCCGCCTGCTGCGCGTGCTGCAATCGCGCAGCATTCAGCCACTGGGCAGCGGCGAACCGGTAGCGGTGAATATCCGCGTAGTCTCGGCAAGCAATCGGGACCTGGCCGAAGAGGTACGTGCGGGGCGCTTTCGCCAGGACCTCTACTACCGCATCGCCGCAATGGCGGTCGTGTTGCCGGCGCTGCGCGAGCGCACTGACCGGCGAGAATTGATCGAGCACATCCACGCACGTTATCGCGACCCTTACCAACCCCAGCGCTTGGGGCAGCCTATCCTTGAGCTGCTTGATCGCCACCCCTGGCCGGGCAATCTGCGCGAGCTGGTGAGTGTGATGCAGGTGGCGCTGGCGTTGGCAGGCGATGGACCGGTCGGCGTCGAACATCTGCCCGCCGGCTTTCTGGCCGAAGCACAAGGATGCGCGGTGGTGAGCGACTGCAGTGACGATGAGGCGGACCTGCAAAGCCTGCTGAAACGGGCCAATGGCAACCTCTCGGCCGTGGCGCGGAGCCTGGGGATCAGCCGAACGACACTGTATAAACGCCTTCGCGAGCAATGACCGGGGGCCGACAGCCGACTCGGCTGCCCTGGCCCTTAAGTCAGCCGGACCCGCTGCCCGCACCGCCTTTTTCAGCCGGCATTCCCGCCCTGATCGCCCGACAATATCCCTACAGCCCAACCCGCAAGTTGCAGGGAGATGCCATGACCCGCTTCATCGATGTGCAAGACCTCGCCCGCCTGGTCAACCGCAAAGGCTTGGCCAGCTGCCTGGTGGAGATGGCCGAGTACATTCGTCAGGACTACCTGCGCTGGCACGATTTCGAGAAGTGCCCGCGCCTGGCCAATCATTCGGCGGACGGCGTGATCGAACTGATGCCGGTTTCCGACTCCAGCCGGTATGCCTTCAAGTATGTCAACGGCCACCCGAAGAACACCCGCCTCGGCCTGCCCACGGTGATGGCCTTCGGCGCCTTGAGCGACGTCGGCTCCGGCGCGCCGCTGTTGCTCAGCGAGATGACCCTGACCACAGCGATGCGTACCGCCGCCACCTCGGCCCTCGCCGCCCGCTACCTGGCGCGTGAAGACAGCCGCAGCATGGCGCTGATCGGCAACGGTTCGCAAAGCGAATTCCAGGCCATCGCCTTCAAGACCTTGCTGGGCATCGACGAGATCCGCCTGTTCGACATCGACCCTGCAGCCACGGCGAAGCTGGTGGCCAACCTGGCGGGCCGCCCAGGGCTCAAGGTGATCGTCGCCCACAGCGTCGCCGAAGCCGTGCGCGGTGCCGATATCGTCACCACGGTCACGGCGGACAAGACGTACGCGACCATCCTCACGCCGGACATGATCGAACCGGGCGTGCACCTGAACGCCGTGGGCGGCGACTGCCCGGGCAAGACCGAGCTGCACCGCGACATCGTCGAGCGGGCCCGGGTGATCGTTGAGTACGAGCCGCAAAGCCGGGTCGAAGGCGAAATCCAGCAAATGCCCGCCGATTCGCCGGTCTTCGCTTTCTGGCAGGTGGTCGCAGGCCTTGTTCAAGGCCGTGAAAATGCCGATCAGGTGACCCTGTTCGATTCGGTAGGTTTTGCGTTGGAAGATTATTCGGCGCTGCGCTATGTGCTCGATACAGCGCTCACGTTAGGGATCGGCCAGGATATCGGGCTGGTGCCGGCTCTGGAAAACCCCAAGGACTTGTATGCACTGCTGCAACCTCGGGTGGTGGCGGTTCGTTCAGTGCACCGGGCCGGCAGCGCCTGCGCCTGACGGACCTTGGGCTGCTGCGCAGCCCAATCGCCCGCGCGTGACGACGATCACCCGATAAACGCCTAACCTGTCCATGCCCCGCCTTCAAAAAAGAAGCACCGCGCATGGACACCAAGGACGCCACCTCTCCCCCGCTGGACCGCATCGACCAAGCCATCATCGACATACTGCGCGTCGATGGCCGCATCACCTTCGAAAAGCTCTCGACCCTGGTCCATCTGACTCCACGCCCCTGCCTGGAACGGGTACGCAAGCTGGAACGGCGCGGCGTGATCCGCGGTTATGGCGCAATCATCGACCCGCAGAAGGTCGCACCAGGGCTGTCACTGCTGGTACTCGTAGCCCTGTCCAACCTGAGCGGGCGGTCCGCACAAAAGGCGTTCGAGGCAACCATGCTGGCCTGCCCTGACGTTCATGAATGCCAACTGATCAGCGGCCACTTCGATTACAGCTTGCGCGTGCGCTGTCGCGACATGGAGCACTATCGGGTGCTGAGCGAAAGCTGGATGAACGACGGCGCCCTGCACATCGACAAGCTGGTGGCCCACCCTGAACTGGCTTCGGTCAAAAGCATCGCCCCGCAGCCCTGATCGGGTAGAAGTTGGCAGGCAGATTGCTAACACCCTGCAGGTATTGGCAAATACCGGCCAACGGCGCATCACCTCAATCTGCAGCACGCACCGAACTAGAGCCCGGCAAGCCGAAATGCCCCACAACTGGTCAGACCGGTAAGGCCAAAAAACCTTGCATATTGGGATTTTTCGCGCTTTTATGACTTCGCGCTGAACAAACCGGTAAGACCACAAAAATAAATAAGTCCTGCGCTCTTTCGCCCCGTGCGGCACCGAAGCAAGGACACCGATCAGAGATCACTCCCATGCTCAAATGGTGCTCGCGTTCGATCTTCCTGCAAGTCGTGCTCGGCCTTGCCCTCGGCATCGCCTGCGGCCTCAGCTTCCCCGACCTTTCCCTGCAGCTCAAACCCCTCGGCGACGGCTTCATCAAGCTGATCAAGATGCTTATCGGCCTCATCGTCTTCTGTGTCGTGGTCAGCGGCATTTCCGGCGCTGGCGATCTGAAGAAAGTCGGGCGCATCGGCCTGAAATCGGTGATCTACTTCGAAGTGCTGACCACCATCGCCCTGGTGATCGGCCTGGTGTTCGCCTTTACCAGCGGCATCGGCAGCGGCGCCAACATCCATCTGGATCAGCTCTCTGCTGCCGACGCCAACGGCCTGGCCGAGCGCGGCCAGCATATCCATGGCGCCACTGCGTTCTTCATGGACCTGATCCCCACTTCAGTGGTGGGCGCTTTCGCCGACAACAACATCCTCCAAGTCTTGCTGTTCTCGGTGCTGTTCGGCAGCGCGCTGAACCTGGTGGGTGACTCGGCCGCCGGTATTTCGCGGTTGATCAACGAACTCAGCCACGTGATTTTCCGCATCATGGGCATGATCGTGCGCCTGGCGCCGATCGGCGTCTTCGGCGCCATCGCCTTCACCACCAGCAAATATGGCCTGGAGTCGCTGCAGCACCTGGGTGGCCTGGTGGCGTTGTTCTACCTGACCTGCGCGGGCTTCGTGCTGATCATCCTGGGCACTGTGATGCGCCTTTCGGGGCTGAAATTGCTGCCGTTCATCAAATACCTGCGTGAAGAGCTGACCATCGTGCTTGGCACCGCCTCCTCCGATGCCGTGCTGCCGCAGATCATGCGCAAGCTCGAGCACCTGGGCATTGGCAGCTCCACCGTTGGCCTGGTGATCCCGACCGGCTACTCGTTCAACCTCGACGGTTTCTCCATCTACCTGACCCTGGCCATCGTGTTTATCGCAAACGCCACGGGCACCCCCTTGGAGATGACGGACCTGTTGACCATCCTGCTGGTGTCACTGGTGACTTCCAAAGGCGCTCACGGCATCCCAGGCTCGGCGCTGGTGATACTCGCCGCCACCCTCACCGCCGTGCCGGCGATCCCGGTGGTAGGCCTGGTACTGGTACTGGCAGTGGACTGGTTCATGGGCATCGGCCGGGCGCTAACCAACCTGATCGGCAACTGCGTGGCCACCGTGGCCATCGCCCGCTGGGAAAAAGACATCGATCTGGAGCGTGCGCAGAACGTACTCGATGGCAAACCCGGCTTTGCCCATGCGCCTCGCAAGCAGCCCAACGCCCATCAACAGGAATTCTGAGCCCACGTGGCCGGCGCTGACGCCGGCCCTTTCAGGAGAAAACCGTGATCAGCTCATCGACCGTCGTCAACTCAGTGGTGGAAAAACTGCGCCAGGCCCTGGCCCGCGGCCAGTGGCGCTCCGGCGACATGCTGCCTGGCCAGCGCGAGCTGGCCGAACAGTTGGGCATCAGCCGCCCCAGCCTGCGCGAAGCCGTGACCGTGCTGGAGACCCTCGGCCTGGTGCGCTCCATGCCGGGCAAGGGCGTGCTGGTGCTGGATGCCGAACCGGCCGTGCTGGAACCAGGCGTCGACAGCAGCACTGCAGCGAGCCTGGCCGATGTCCTGGAGCTGCGCTACACCCTCGAACCGTTCATCGTCGGACTGGTGGCGCAATCGGCCAACAGCCAGGACATCGGCCAGCTACGCCTGACCCTGATGGACATGCGCGAAGCGCTGGATGCCGATGACAGCGATGCCGGGGCCAAGGCCTACATCGCCTTCCACGAGGCGCTGTTCGCACTGACCACCAACCCGATTTTCCAGAGCGTGGTACAGCAGACCGGCAATGCCCTCAAGCAAAGCGCCAACATGCTGCGCAACTCACCCGAACACCTTGCTGCTCGGCTCAAGGAAAACGAAGCCGTGGTACGCGCCATTCGCGACCGCAACAGTGCCCAGGCCAGCGCCCAGATGCGCCAGCACATCCTTGCCGAAGGGCAGCGTATGGGCATCGAACTGAACATCCCGGATGACCATCCGCGCCAATGACCCCAGGAGAGCGACCATGACCGCCTGCGCCCACGCCGCCCCCCACCTGCCTGCCCTGCTCGCCGCCGGCGAAACCCGCTTGTCGGCCGAGCAGATCTACCCTCGCCTGTTCGACGCCATTCTCGAGCAGCGCTTGCCGCCCGGCAGCCTGCTGCCCGAGCAGGCACTGGGCAACGCCTTCGGCGTGAGCCGCACGGTGATCCGCCGGGTACTCGGGCGCCTCTCGGACCAGCAAGTGGTGGTCCAGCGCCCCAGCCACACCGCGCACCTGGCCGCCCCTGATCCACAACAGGCGCGCCAGGTACTCAGCGCCCGGCGCCTGGCCGAAACCACCCTGATCAGCCTAGCAGCGCAACGCGCGCGGCCGGCGCAGATCCGCCAATTGCGTTCGCTGGTGGAGCGCGAGCGACAGCACCACGAGCGTGGCGAACGTTGCGCGGCAATCCGCCTGGGCGGCGAATTCCACCTCAAGCTTGCCCAGGTGGCCGCCAATGCACCGCTGGCACGTTTTCTCAATGGCCTGGTGCCGATGACCTCACTGATCATCGCCCGCTATGAATCACCCTGCTGCGACCACTGTGCCTGGCAAGAGCACGCGGCGATCATCGATGCCGTGGAGGCTGGTGACGCGGCAGCGGCGCTTGCACTGATGGACGAGCACCTGGACCGCCTGGAAGAAAAACTCGACCTCGCCTGACAGGGCGCATGCGTAGCCGATCACCGGCCCTATACTCGGTTAACCACCCAGCCTCGAAACCCGGGAGGCGGTCGTGTGAACCCACGCATCCTCGTGCTGCTCTGCCTTCTGCTGGCCCTCGGCGGCTGCGCCGGCAAGCGTCCGCCTGCGCCGCCGCCGCCCGCCGTGCTCACCCCCGCCGCCTGGCAACGCATCGACCAGGAACTGATCGATGCGTCAGTGGGGGCCGCAGGCTCGGCCAACGACTATGCGCGGCGCTCGATGCGGGTATGGAAAGAACAGGTACAGCAACGTACCGAAAGCGACTTCATTCCCTGGTTCACCGGTTACTGGACCCAGCAATGGCTGACCCTCAAGGTCGCCTGGTACAAGCTCAACAGCGGTGAGGGTCGCGAGCCTGCGGAAAAACGCCTGGCCCTGTACCTGCAGGAGCAGTACCAGAACCGCGTGATCGAGCCGGTGGCCGAGCAGATCAACCCCGAAGTCATCCGCGACCGGGCCTGCGAGTTGTACCTGCAACTGTTCGGCCAGCAACTGCCGGCCATCATCCAGCGCTACAACGCCCCGCCCGATCAGCTCAGCCAGCGCCTGAACCGGGTCCCTGCCATTGCCCTGGGGCCGCCGCCGGCGCGCAACGCCAGCCTCTATCAATTGCTCAAAGCCAAGCCGCTCGATCAGCAACCCGCCTGGCTCGCCCTGCGCGACCACCTGCACCGGCAAGCGGCCAAGGGCCCCGGGCAGACCGACGTAGGCCTGTCGTCGGTGGCCACCCGCGCCAGCGAGAAGCTTGGCGCCACCCTGGCCCCTCGCGGCATTGCCAGCGCAGTGGCCAGTGCGGTAGGCAAGGTGGCCGGGGCAATGATCTCGGTGGCGGCGGCAGGCTACGGCATGATCACTCATGATCGCGATCACCCGGAGATGGTCGAGCAATTGCGGGTGATCCTCAACGTGGCGCTCAATCAGGAATGGCAAGAATTGATGGAGAACCGCCAGAGCGGCGCCATGGCGGGGGTGTACTACCTGTCAGGGCAGGTCGAGGACAGTTTGCTGGCCAGTGCGCCGCGGCCAGTGGACCAGGCAGTGCAACCGGAACAACCTGCGCGGCAGGAACCCTTGTTGATTCGCCTGCCGCCATAGCGGTACCGACACCCTCAGGCGGTGGCCATGGCCGATGCCGGCAACCCGAATATCCGGTCAAACGCCCAGTTGTAGGCAAAGGTGTAGCAAGGCACCAGGATGATAAAGGCAAGGTCCACCAGGAACGCCTCGACCAGGCTCATCCCCAGCCACCAGGCAATCAGCGGGATCAGGTACACAACCAGGGTCAGCTGGAAACCGACAGCATGCACCACCCGCCGCGCCACGCTGCGGCCGCGCTTGGCCTGGCGGCTCTCCCAATACTCGAACAGGCTGTTGTAAATCAGGTTCCAGAGCATGGCGATGGTGGTGATCATCACCGCCAGCGGCCCAGTATGCGAAGCCTGGGTATCGGACAAATAAGCCAGCCCCAGCGTCGACATGCACAAGCCAATCAGCTCGTAGAAAGTCACGTAGACCAGTTTGCGTTTCAGTCCCTGCACCGGGTTTACCTCATGTGGAATTAAGCGAAGGGCGCGAGAATGCTTCAAATTTATTGACAGACAAAGTCGGTAGCTTTCAGATTCACTGACAGGAGGCCGACATGAACTTTTCCAGTGACAACATCCAGCTGTTCCTCGCCGTGCTCGACCGGAGTTCGTTTTCCGCTGCGGCACGCACCCTTGGCCGGGTACCTTCCGCCGTCAGCATGGCCATCGGCAACCTTGAAGCCGAACTTGGCTACGCCTTGTTCGAACGCGGCCCGCGCGAGGTTCGCCCTACCGCCCAGGCTTTGGCGCTAGAGCCACACGCCAGGCTGATCGCCGAGCAACTGGGGCTATTGCAGGTGCACGCACTGGAGTTGTCGCAAGGGCTGGAAAGCAGCCTGACCCTCGCCGTGGTCCCGGACATCGATCAGCGCCCGCTGTTTGCCGCCATCGCCAGCCTGGGCGAGCGCTACCCGCTGCTGGACATCCAACTGCTCAGCGCCCCGCAGGAAGACGCATTGCAGTTGCTCGACAGCGGCCGTGCCGACCTGTGCCTGGCCTTCGCCGGCCTGCACGTCGATGCCCGCCGGGGGTTCCAGCACATTGGTACAGAATCGCTGGTTGCCACCCTGTCACCGGCGCACCCGGCACTGCGCGACGGGCGCATCCGCTATCTGGAAGACCTGATCAACGTGCGCCAGATCCTGGTGCGCAGCCGCGACCTGCCCCTGGCCGACCCGCGCGCGCTGATCGGCGCCACGCACTGGTCCACCGACAGTTTCGACTTCGCCGTGCAAATGGTCGAAGCAGGCCTTGGCTGGGGCGATTTGCCCTTGGCCAGAGTGGCGCCACTGATCGCTGCCGGGCGCCTGGTACGTCTGCGTTTTGGCAATACCCGCAACGAACTTCAGTTGCCGATTCATGCCTTCTGGCGCAGGCAGCAACCGCTGCGCCAAGCGGCGCGTCTGCTGATCGAACAGCTAGCCAACTGCTAGCGCACCGTCCGTCGAAATCGCCTCAGCCTGATGACGTAAGTGCTTCAATTTTTTATGAGATTTGCCGATATCAGAGTGGACAGGCCCATCGCGCCACAAGCGCGCAGTGCCCTCCCCTCCATGGCTCAAGGTCTCGAAACATGAACCTGAAATTTCGCCACAAAATCCTCCTCAGCGCGTGCGGCGTGGTGGTACTGGCTTTTGCCCTGTTCACGCTCTACAACGATTACCTGCAACGCAAGACCATCGCCCAGAACATCGAGTCATCGGTGCAACAGTCCGGTGCGCTGACTGCCAGCAGCGTGCAGAACTGGATGAGCGGGCGCATCCTGGTGCTTGAGAACCTGGCCCAGGACATTGCTGAACAAGGGGCGGGCGATACCCTGGCCGGGCTGATCGAGCAGCCTACCTACACGCAAAATTTCCTGTTCACCTACCTGGGCCAGGCCAATGGTGTGTTCACCCAGCGCCCCAATGCCCAGATGCCGGCCGGTTACGACCCACGCCAGCGCCCATGGTACGGCGCCGCCGCAAACGCCGGGCAGACCGTGCTCACCGCCCCTTACCAAGGCGCCGTCGGTGGCCTGATGGTGACCATCGCCACGCCGGTAAAGCGTGACGGCGAAATGCTCGGAGTGGTCGGTGGCGACCTGACCCTCGATACCTTGGTGCAGATCATCAATTCGGTCGACTTCGGCGGCATCGGCCACGCCTTCCTCGCCGACAGCAGCGGCCAGGTGATCGTCAGCCCCGACAAAGACCAGGTGATGAAGAACCTCAAGGACATCTACCCAGGCTCCGGCCTGCGCGTGGCGGCTGACATGCAGGATGTCACCCTCGATGGCCAGCAGCGGTTGATCTCCTTTGCCCCGGTGGCGGGCTTGCCGTCTGCCCAGTGGTATATCGGCCTGTCGATCGACAAGGACAAGGCCTATGCCGCATTGGGCCAGTTCCGCACCTCGGCGATCATCGCCATGGTCATTGCCGTGGCGGCCATCGCCGGGCTGCTGGGCTTGCTGATCCCGGTGCTGATGCGCCCGCTGACCACCATGGGTCGCGCCATGCGCGACATCGCCGAAGGTGAAGGCGACCTGACCCGCCGCCTTGACGTGCAGCGCAAGGACGAGTTCGGCGAACTGGCCACCTCGTTCAACCACTTTGTAGAACGCATTCACACCTCGATCAGCGAAGTGTCGTCGGCCACGCGGCTGGTGCACGACCTGTCGGAAAAGGTGGTCAATGCCTCCAATGCCTCGATCATCGGTTCTGAAGAGCAGAGCATGCGCACCAACAGTGTCGCTGCGGCCATCAACCAACTGGGTGCCGCCACTCAGGAAATCGCACGCAACGCTGCCGACGCTTCGCAGCACGCCAGCGGCGCCAGCGAGCAGGCCAATGGCGGGCGCGAAGTGGTGGAAGAAGCGATCAACGCCATGACCGCCCTGTCGCAGCGCATCAGCGAATCCTGCGAACAGATCGAAACGCTCAATGCCAGCACCGACGAAATCGGCAAGATCCTCGACGTGATCAAGGGCATCTCCCAGCAGACCAACCTGCTGGCGCTCAACGCCGCGATCGAAGCGGCCCGTGCTGGTGAAGCCGGGCGCGGGTTTGCCGTGGTGGCCGACGAGGTTCGCAACCTGGCGCACCGCACCCAGGAATCGGCGGAAGAGATCCACCGCATGATCACCAGCCTGCAGGTCGGCTCACGCGAGGCGGTGCACACCATGAACACCAGCCAGGTGTCCAGCGAACAGACCGTGCAGGTTGCCAACCAGGCCGGCGTACGCCTGGCCAGCGTGACCCAGCGCATCGGCGAGATCGATGGCATGAACCAGTCGGTGGCCACCGCTACCGAAGAGCAGACCGCCGTGGTCGAGAGCCTGAACCTGGACATCACCCAGATCAATGCGCTCAACCAGCAAGGGGTAGAGAACCTCAACCAGACGCTGCAACATTGCGATGCGCTGGCGCAGCAGGCTGGGCGTTTGAAGCAACTGGTGGGCAGCTTCCGCATCTGAGGTAATGCGCCGGCACGCTCGCCTTCTGCAGGTAGCGAGCGTGCCGGCGCTGAACCCCAGACAGTTATAACCTAATAACGAACAAGTCTATTTGGCTATATAAACTACCTATATGCTGGCACCCATCCGATCACGGGCAAAGCTGGGCAGTCGAGTAGCGTATGGATGTAGGTTCTTTCGGTTTCACCATAGCCGGGCTGGTTGTGGGGTTCATCGTCGGCATGACCGGCGTCGGTGGCGGTTCGCTGATGACGCCGATTCTGCTTTGGTTTGGCATCAGCCCGGCCACCGCTGTGGGCACCGACCTGCTCTATGCCGCCATCACCAAGGCCAGTGGCGTGTGGGTGCACAGCCGCAACAAGAACATCGACTGGAGAATCACCGGCCTGCTCAGCCTGGGCAGCGTCCCGGCAGCAGCGCTGACCCTGTGGTTCCTGAGTACCCTGCACACCGACACCTCGGCGCTCAATGGCATCATCAAGCAGGGCCTGGCGGTAGTATTGATCCTCACTGCACTGGCAATCCTGTTCAAGTCGCGGCTGCAAGCGTTCGCCAACCGCCATGCCGGTGACCATTACCAACTCAGCGACCGTAGCCTAAACATCCTTACCGTACTCACCGGCGTGGTGCTGGGTGTCATGGTCACCCTCACTTCGATCGGTGCCGGTGCCTTGGGTACCGTGGCGCTGTTCCTGCTCTACCCGTTCCTGGTCACCCGGCGCCTGGTGGGCACCGAGATTGCCCACGCGGTGCCGTTGACCCTGGTCGCAGGCCTGGGCCACGCCGGCATGGGCAACATGGACTGGTCGCTACTGGGCTACCTGCTGCTCGGCTCGTTGCCCGGCATCTATCTGGGCAGCCACCTCACCGGGCGGATCTCCGACCGCGTGCTGCGGCCCTGCCTGGCGGGGATGCTGTTGCTGATCGGGTACAAGCTGGCGTTTTGAGGGAAGGGTTTGGCGTGAGACGGGTTGGCCGGCCCTAACGCCATCACAAGCCATACCTCACCCGAGCCGCAAGCGCCATCGCCCGGTAAAGCTCAACTGCACACATGACAAAGGCAGCACATCAATCTGCCGATGAGCAGCCAGGGGGCAACCAAGCACCTGCACCAGCACCGCACGAATGACCATGGGATGCGTCACCGCCACCCACTCGCCCGGTTTATCGAATGCCGCCAGCCACCCCGCCATGCGCTGGCACAGCTCGGCAAACGACTCACCACCATGCGGCGCACTGTGCGGGTCGTCCAGCCACAACGCCAGCGCCTGCGGTTGCTCAGCCTGCAACTGCTTCAATGCCAGCCCGTGCCAGCACCCCAGGTCGCAATCGGCCAACGCTGGCTCGACCTGCACCGGCATCGAAAACCCTGCCGCCGTTGCCCACGCACGCCGCTCCGGCGCGGTCAGCATGCGCGTTTCAGGCGCCACGGCGAACGGCTGGGCGTGCAGCGGCAAGATGCCGTCGTCAGGGCGGTGCAAGCGCCCGGTCTTCTGGGCCGTGGTCAGGGCATGACAGATCAAGGTCAGGTGTACGGCTTTCACCAGGCGGCTTCTTTGCGGGGGACGGCCGACTGGTTTAGCACGCCGAGATTATTTTTTCCGCAACAATGTCGCAGCCCAGGAGGAACACTACGTTACGATGGTCAGTCCAAATTAGGCGAAATGCCACTAGAGCCGACCCGAATGCCAGCCAGTCCCTCCTCCCCCAGCACTTTGCTGCTTGCCCTGCGCGAAGGCACCCGCGACTGCCATAAGTCGCTCGAAGCACGCCTGCCATTTTTTGCAGCGAACTTCGATGCCGCTGCCTACAGCCGGCTACTGCAAGCCTATTACGGGTTCCACGCCCCTCTCGAAGCCCGGCTGGGCGATTATCAGGAACCCGTGAGGGCCAAGACACCGGCTCTCACTCTGGACCTGCAAGCCTTGCACCTGAGCGCCGCCGACATCGATGCCCTGCCCCTGTGCCAGGCGCTGCCAGGCATCGACGATGAGGCCAGTGCGCTGGGTGTGATGTACGTTCTGGAAGGCTCGACCCTGGGCGGCCAGGTACTCAAAAAGGCGATGTCTGAGCGCCTGGGTCTCGACCCGGCCAGCGGCACAGGCTTTTTCGATGTGTATGGCGCGCGGACCGGCAACTACTGGCGCAGCTTTCTCGACCGCCTTGGCCAGGCTTCAGCCGCACCTGTAGCGCAGGCCGCCACCGTGCAGGCGGCCATTGAAACATTCCAGAGCTTCGAGCGCTGGCTTGAGCAACGCAACGTGCTGAACCCAAAACCCGGCTAAAGAGGCCTGCTTGCCGGCGATGGGCCTGCTCAGGCAAACAGCTGCAGCAGCCCCCACACCGGCACCAACCCCGCCAGCCCGACCGCCAGCCGCGGCCAATACGGCAACAGCACGACCAGCAGCATTGCCCCCAGCGACATCATCGCCAACCAGGCTACCGGCGCCATGGCCCAGCCCCAGACCTGGGCACAAAGCAGAAGGCTGATCATCAGTGCCAGCCAGCCAGCGCCACGCAGCACCACGCGCAATGACTGCGGGCAAGCCCGCTGCCATACCTGCTTGTAGTGCCGCTCCAGGCCTTGGCAAAGGCCAAGCATACCGGCATAGGCGAACAGCGCGCCGCCCGCGATCAGCGTCATCATGCGCCTGCCTCCACGCTGCGCCCTGCCTTGCGTGAAAGCGGCGCCGGCTCGGCGTTCTGCACGCGCCACGCCACCACACCAAGCAATACCCCCAGCACCAGTGCACAAGCCGCCACGCCCAGGCGCAAGGCATCCTCCAGCCCACCGAACAGCCCAAGGCCCATGCACAGCAGTGCCGTCAGCCCCAACTGCTCCACCCACGCCCGGCGCGCAGGCCTGATACCCGCATACAACAGCGCCAGCAGCCATACACCAAAGAACGCCCGAACCTCCCAGGGTTCGCGCTGTACCAGCTCGACCGGCAGCAGGCGGCTGGCCCACAGCAAGCCGACACAGGCCAGCAGCAAACCGGCAACGAAACCGACATTGCACACCTCGGCTACCCGGTACCAACGCCGCGCCGACAGCTGCGCGCTGGCGCTGGCGTACTTGCGCCCACGCTTAACGCAAAACAGCACCAGGCCACTGGCGATCATCACGCAGCTGATAACGCCACAAACGAAGTACAACCAACGCATCGGGTACCCGCCAAACTGGGCAAAATGCAGACCGACCATGACCCGCTGGGTCAAGGGGGCCGCACGCCACTCGGTCACATCGCTGAGCAACTGCCCGCTGACACCATCGAATACCATGGCCTGCCCTTTGGACAGGGCGATGCGATTACCCAGCTCAGGGCGGACCTCGATCCGTGCCCCGGCAGTGTTGGGATTGCGGATATTGAAACCGGCTATGGGCCCCAAGCGTGCCTGCGCCTGGGCTAGCAGCGGTACCACATCGGCCAGCTCCGCGGGCTGCCTGGCCATGCCCCTTGGCTGCTCCAGGCGGGCGTTGCCCTGGGCCTTGAAGTAGGCCCGGTTGTCCCCGGCGAACAGCGCATCGACACCTGCAGGAATGTAGATGAGCATGAAGATCACCAGCCCGGTGTAGGTGATCATCAGGTGGAATGGCAGCAACAGCACTGCACTGGCGTTGTGAAAGTCCAGCCAGGAGCGCTGGCCCTTGTTCGGCCGGAAAGTGAAGAACTCCTTGAAGATCTTCTTGTGGATGACAATGCCGGTGACAAGCGCCGCCAGCATCACCAGCGCCAGTGCACCGACCACGAAAATGCCCCAGTTGCGCGGCAGGTCGAGGGTGAAATGGAAGCGGAAAAAGAAATTGCCGCCGACACTGTCGCGTACCTCGATGGCCTCGCCCGTCTGCGGGTCAAGCTGTACGCCGCCGCCATGGCGCCGCTCACCGGTAGACACCCGCAGCCCGGGCGAACGATCGGTGGGCAGGCTGACGCCCCAGTTGCCGGCCTGCGGCTCATGGGTTTGCAGGTAGGCAATGGCGCGCCGCGCGGCATCGGCCTGGGTCACTTCACTGGTCGGGATTTCCGGCTGCATCCAGTGGTTCAGCTCTTTGTCGAACACCGCCAGGGTACCGGTGACGAAGATGGCAAACAGCAGCCAGCCGAAGATCAGCCCGCCCCAGGTGTGCAGCCAGGCCATCGATTGAGTGAAGGTGTTCTTCATGCCAGCCACTCCAGCGCCTGGGGCCAGAAGCCGATCAATGCCAAGGGCACAGCGAGGGCAAGCGGTAGCCAGGCGCGCACCGCATCACGGCTGGCAAAGGCCCAGAGGATGGCTGCGGTGTAGAAAATGAAGGCTGGCAGGGTCGCGACGATGACCGCATCGGCAGGTGACAGGGGCAGCAGCCGCGCCAGGCAGGCGGTGGCCGCATAGCTAAGCGCGTAGCCGCCCAACAGCGCGGCGCTGCTGCGGGAGAGGATCAGCAGCCAGGCGATTTTATTGTTCATTGGGGTATTTCCTGGTAGTCACATCGAGGCAAGCCCGCTCCCTCAGGTACTCCACTTCTCTTGCGCCAGTGGGGTATCTGCAGGAGCGGGCTTGCCCCGCGAATGGGCCGCAGAGCGGCCCAAGCATCAGAACGAGATATTCAAGGAAGCAAACACCGCACGTCCCGGCTGGTTATAGGTGTTGGCACCCGAGCTACTGGCATTGCCACCGCGATAGATCTGCTTGTCGAACACGTTGTTCACGCCCACCCGCACGTCATAGTTGGCGTTGAACTTGTACCCGGTGCTGACATCCACCAACCCGTATGCCTCGACATCCTGCTGCGCCTCGGCGTCGTAGCTCTCCTCGGTGCGGTAGTTGTAGGTCGGCGACTTCTGCTTGCCGTAGTAGGTACCGGCCACCTGGAACGAAAGCTTGTCGGTGGCGCGCCAGTCCAGGGTGCTGTTGACCGTGTACTCGGGGATCACCGACAGCGGCTCGCCCGTCTCGCGGTTGTCGTTGTCGAGCATCCAGGTCAGGTTGGTGTTCCAGTCCAGTACCGGGGTCAGTTCGACGAACAGATTGCCCTCGATGCCTTCCACACGTGCCTCGCCGGCGTTCTCCCACTGGGTCACGCGGCGGCCGCTGTTGATGGTGTAAAGCACATCGGTGTCACCGATGATCTTGTTCTTGTAATCGTTGCGAAAGTACGTCGCGCTGGTACGCCAGGTGCCGCGGTCGTACAACAGGCCGATTTCCTTGTTGACGCTGATTTCCGGCTTGAGGTCGGCGTTGCCCTGCAGGTAGCAGCCCCCGGAGTTGCTCTGCTGCACACTGCAGCCGTTGCCACGGCTGTAGAGCAGGTAGTTGGGGTTGGACTGATACAGGTTCGGCACCTTATAGGCCCGGGCGATACCACCCTTGATCGACAGAGCGTCGGTCAGCTTGTGCGACAGGTTGAGGCTGGGGCTGAAGTTGTCGCCAAAGGTTTCGTGGTGGTCGAAGCGCAGGCCTGGGGTGACGGTGGTGTCGCCCAGCACAATATTGTCCTCGGCGAACAGCGCGTAGCTCTTGGCGGTCATCTTCGAGTTGCTGCGGTCGAAGCCACTGATGACGTCACTGCCACCGCCACTGGGGTCGAAGCTCTGGGGGCGGAACGAGCCCTGGTCGTTGAGCGATTCGTACAGGTACTCGCCGCCCAAGGTCAGCACATGTTCAACACTGCCCATGGCAAACGGCAGGTTCACCTCGCTGCTCAGGCGAGTGTTGCGCAGCCGCGACATGGCTGCACCGCTGTCGTTGATCGCTCCTTCCGGGCCACCGGCCAGGCCTTCGTTGAGACGCCAGTTGCGTACGTATTCGTAAGCCAGGCTGGTCTTGCTGGTGCCCCAGCTGAAATCGCCAAGGTGGGTCAGGTCATAGGTGTTGCGCTGCATGACATTGGTCTCGTGGCCATACAGGCTGGAGATCAGGTCGACATTGCTGCCGCCGTTGCTGTTCATGGTGTCGCCGGCATAGATGTTGCCCTGGCGGCTATAACCGGCGCTGGCTTCGAGGCGGTGCTCGTCGTTGAGCCTCCAGCTCAGCAGGCCGTTGATGTCCTTGTTGCGCACGCCCTCACGGCCGGCGACCAGCGTGCTGTTGGCGTGGTCGGCGTTGATGTCCAGGTCATCGGCGTCGGTCTTGGCCAGGCCACCGTACAAACGGAAACCGAGGTTGTCGGTAAGCCCGCCGCTGAGGTTGAAGTTGGCACGACGGCTGACACCCTCGGCGCTGTCTTCCGGCATTTGCGTGAACAGGTTGAGGCTGCCCTTGAACGCCTCGGTGGGCCGCTTGGTGATGATGTTCACTACCCCGCCCATGGCGCCCGAGCCGTAGCGCGCCGCCGCCGGGCCGCGCAGGATTTCGATGCGCTCGACCGCCTCGGCCGGCACCCAGTTGGTTTCGCCGCGGGTGTCGCGGTCGCCGTTCCAGCCGTAGCGCACGGCGTTGCGCGCGCTGGACGGTTTGCCGTCGATGAGGATCAAGGTGTTCTCCGGGCCCATGCCGCGCAGGTCGATCTGCCGGTTGTTGCCACGCGCACCACTGGCGCTGTTGCCGGTCAGGTTGACCCCCGGCTCCCGACGGATGATGTCGGACAGGTCGTTGGCCGGCGGGCGACGCTTGATGTCTTCCTCAGTGATGATCGACGAACCCAACGCCTGACGCGCTTCGCGTTCAGCAGTGACCAGGGTGTCCTGGATCACCAGTGCGTCGTCGGCCACCGGCATTTCCAGCACCTCACCAGGGCTGCGCTCCACTGTTTCAGCGGCGGTCGCCATCATGGCCGGTGACGCCAACGCGACGAACGCCAGGGCCAGGCTGTTGGGTGAAGTTCTGCACTGCATTGACACATCTCCTGCGATGGGTAAGCGAAGGGCACATCCCTGCCAGGAAGCCGGAAGGCCCGCGCCCACCGGCCTCGCAAACACTGTTCGGGGGCCAACAGGGTTGGTAAATATAGTGATTCTCAAATGGGTTTAAATCTTATTTACGAAACTTACATGTTTGCACCGGAACTTTTCCGATGCGTAGCCAGCCCGTGTACAGTCACTTCTGCCCTCCTCATGAGACGAGACAGCGTTTCCATGCTCCCAGCCGCTCTGATCTTCCTTTTCACCCTGACCCTGGTCATCTGGCAGCCCAAAGGCCTCGGCGTTGGCTGGAGCGCCACACTCGGCGCCGTGCTGGCCCTGGTGTTCGGCGTGGTATCGCTGCATGACATCCCCACGGTATGGGCCATCATCTGGAACGCCACCGCCACCTTCATCGCCCTCATCGTCATCAGCCTGCTGCTGGACGAAGCGGGCTTTTTCGAATGGGCGGCGCTGCATGTGGCGCGCTGGGCGCGAGGGGACGGGCGCCGCCTGTTCGCCTTCATGGTGCTGCTGGGCGCGGCGGTGTCGGCGCTGTTCGCCAATGACGGCGCGGCGCTGATCCTCACCCCGATCGTCATGTCGATGCTGCTGGCGCTGCGCTTCTCCCCGGCAGCGACCCTGGCCTTCGTCATGGGTGCAGGCTTCATTGCCGACACCGCCAGCCTGCCACTGGTGGTATCCAACCTGGTGAACATCGTCTCGGCGGACTACTTCGACCTGGGGTTCAACGCCTATGCCTCGGTGATGGTGCCGGTGAACCTGGTAGCAGTGGCAGCAACGCTGCTGGTGCTGTGGCTGTATTTTCGCCGCGACATTCCGCTGCGCTATGCCACCGAGGACCTCAAGGTGCCGGCAATGGCCGTGCGCGACCGCGCAACGTTCCGTGTCGGCTGGGCGGTGCTGCTGGCATTACTGGCCAGCCTGTTCGTTCTCGAACCCATGGGTATCCCGGTCAGTGCCGTGGCCACAGCCTGCGCGGCGGTACTGTTCGCCGTCGCCGCCCGGGGCCATGTGATCTCCACCCGCCGCGTGCTGCGCGAGGCACCGTGGCAGATCGTGGTGTTTTCGTTGGGGATGTACCTGGTGGTCTACGGTTTGCGCAATGCCGGCCTCACCGACTCGCTCGGCAACGTGATGAGCTGGCTGGCCGGGCACGGGCTGTGGGCAGCCTCGCTGGGTACCGGGCTGATTGCGGCGCTGCTGTCGTCGGTCATGAACAACCTGCCCAGCGTGCTGATCGGGGCGCTGTCGATTCATGCCAGCGAGGCGCAGGGGGTGGTGCGCGAGGCGATGATCTATGCCAACGTGATCGGCTGCGACCTGGGGCCAAAGATCACCCCGATCGGCAGCCTGGCCACGCTGTTGTGGCTGCATGTGCTGGCGCGCAAGGGCGTGACCATCGGCTGGGGGTATTACTTCAAGGTTGGGGTGTTGTTGACGGTGCCGGTGTTGCTGGTGACCTTGGCAGCGTTGGCGGTGCGCCTGAGCCTTTGAAAACGCCGCAGGCCACTGTCCGGTATTCGACCGTGAGGTGAGTGACTTCATGTACAGGCGTCAACGCAGCCCGAACGTCATCGGCAGAAAGCAGCTCTGGGCCATGCACACTGACGATGGCAGCATGCGCTTGAGGCCCCACTTTCCAAACATGCAGGTCGGTGATCTGCAAATCGCCGGCTTGGCCAAGCAACTCCCTGATTTCTTCGGCGACAGGGTTATCGGTCTTATCAAGCAATACGGCCGCAGTATCCTTCATCAGCAACCACGCCCAGCGTGCAATCACAACAGCGCCAATGATCCCCATGACTGGATCGAGCCATACCCAGCCAAGGTATCTACCGGCCAGCAGCGCGACGATCGCCATGACCGACGTGACCGCATCGGCGAGCACATGGAGGTAAGCCGACCGCAAGTTGTTATCTCCATGCGAATGGGTGTGATGCCCATGCGAATGGCTGTGATCATGACCGCCGCCGGCCAGAAGAAGAGCGCTGATAATATTGACCAGCAAACCGACGATCGCAATCATGGTCGCCATCCCGAACTGCACTTGGGTAGGCTGAAATAGCCGCAGAACCGACTCGATGCCGATGCCTAACGAGACAAGGCCAAGAATCAACGCAGAAGCGAACCCTCCGAGGTCACCCACTTTACCGGTACCGAAACTGTAGGCGGAACTTGCCGAATGCTTGCGGGCGTAAGCATAGGCCGCAGCGGCAATCCCCAGCGCGCCCGCATGGGTTGCCATATGGAAACCATCTGCCAAAAGCGCCATCGACCCAGTTACATAGCCTGCGGCAATCTCACCGACCATCATCACTACGGTGAGCATCACTACCCACAATGTTCGTTTGGCATTGTCATCGTGGGCGGTGCCCAAGAAGTTGTGGCTATGTTCGAAATCAGTCGTGCTCATGGCCTGCTCACTTTGAATACCGCCGAATCGGCATCGAATGGTTCTTCAACGTCTTGTGCGCGCTCCAGGCCGGTCAGGCCTATCCCCTCTTGGTTGCCCTTCAGTGTGCAACAAAAATGGCAACCAACCAGAAGCTGACGGAAAAGTAATGTCGGGCTCAGCTTGCTGACAGCGCCCGGTAGCTAGCCTGAACCTGAGACCAGCGCCAATCAGGCGGAGTGAGAGCTCAATTGAAACGGGATGGTTGCCCAAGTCGCAGCCTGGATATCAGTGATCTACCTGACTGGACGCAACGGCATGCAAAGCAAAACCACGAGACGCTCATTCGTCACGGGCCTCGCTGCTACCGGACTACTGGGTGGGCTGGGCATGTGGCGCACGCCGGTCTGGGCCGTGACCAGCCCTGGCCAACCCAACGTACTGACCGGCACCGATTTTGACCTGTACATCGGGGAGCTCCCGGTGAACATTACCGGCGCAGCGCGTACGGCAATGGCCATCAACGGCTCGCTGCCGGGACCGATTCTTCGCTGGCGAGAGGGCGACACAGTCACGCTGCGTGTGCGCAATCGCTTGAAACAGGACACGTCCATCCACTGGCACGGGATCATTCTGCCGGCAAACATGGACGGCGTACCGGGCCTGAGCTTCCATGGCATCGCTCCGGATGGCATGTATGAATACAGGTTCAAGGTCCACCAGAACGGCACCTACTGGTACCACAGCCACTCGGGCTTGCAGGAGCAGGTCGGTGTTTACGGTGCGCTGGTGATCGATGCGAAGGATCCAGAGCCTTTCACCTACGACCGTGACTACGTCGTCATGCTCAGCGACTGGACCGACGCAAATCCGGCGCAGGTCCTGTCCAAGCTCAAGAAACAGTCGGACTACTACAACTTCCACAAGCGGACGGTTGGCGACTTCGTCGATGACGTGAGTGAGAAAGGCTGGTCTGGCGCTGTGGCCGATCGGAAGATGTGGGCTGAGATGAAGATGAGCCCAACCGACCTTGCTGACGTGAGTGGGTATACCTACACCTACCTCATGAACGGCAAGGCGCCCAATGGCAATTGGACTGGAATCTTCAAGCCAGGCGAGAAAATCCGGCTGCGCTTTATCAACGGCTCCGCCATGACCTATTTCGACGTGCGTATACCCGGCTTGAAGATGACGGTTGTCGCAGCCGACGGGCAGTACGTCAAGCCTGTGTCGATCGATGAATTCCGCATCGCGGTTGCCGAAACCTACGACGTCATTGTCGAGCCTGAAAACGAGCAGGCTTACACCATCTTTGCCCAATCCATGGATCGCACTGGCTATTCCAGAGGGACCCTCGCTGTTCGCGAGGGCATGCAGGGCCCGGTGCCTGCTTTAGACCCAAGGCCTTTGATCTCCATGAGCGACATGGGGATGGACCACGGCAACATGGCCGGCATGGAGCACAACAATATGGCGGGTATGGACCATGGCAGCATGGCCGGCATGAATCACGGCAGTATGGCGACTGGCAGTGCCATGCAAAGCCATCCCGCCTCGGAAACAAACAACCCGCTGGTCGACATGCAGACCATGACCCCGACTCCCAAGCTGAACGACCCAGGAATCGGGCTTCGTGACAATGGCCGCCGTGTGCTCACTTATTCGGATTTGCGAAGCACCTTCATCGATCCGGATGGCCGTGAACCGGGCCGGACCATCGAACTGCACCTCACCGGACATATGGAAAAGTTCGCCTGGTCGTTCGACGGCATCAAGTTCTCTGACGCCCAGCCGCTGCGGCTCAAGTACGGCGAGCGCCTGCGCATCACCTTGGTCAACGACACCATGATGACTCACCCCATCCACCTGCACGGCATGTGGAGCGACCTGGAGGACGAGGATGGCAACTTCATGGTCCGAAAGCACACGATCGATATGCCTCCCGGCTCGAAACGAAGCTATCGCGTAACCGCCGATGCGCTAGGGCGTTGGGCCTATCACTGCCACCTCATGTACCACATGGAAACGGGCATGTTCCGAGAAGTGCGCGTAGACGAATGAACGGGAGAGACGAGATGAGCAAACCAATGAAACGAAGCGCCTTTTTCCTCAGTGCCGCGATGGTCGGCCTGCTCGCGGTTTATCCACCAACTTCCTGGTCCAGTGAGCATCATGATCAGCACACGCAAAAGTCGCCCGATGCAGCGCAGCCGAACGCGCCAAAGAGCAAGCAAGCCCATGGCATGAACCATGAAGGCATGGACCACGGTGCCATGGAAGGTATGGACCATCATTCGATGGAGGGCATGGACCACAGCAAAATGATGGAATCACAGGGTAGCGACAAAGCCAAGGCAGGGAAAAATGGCCAATAGCGTTGTACGACCATCGTTGCTGGCATTGAGCGTTTTTCTCGGCGTGCTGGGCGTTTCGCCCAGCATCGCCGCTGAAATGGATCATTCCGGGATGGATCACTCGGCAATGGGCCACAGCCAGCCTAAAGCCAAACCCGCCTCAATGGACCACAGCAAGATGGCCCCTGCAAGCATGAAGGGCATGGACCATGATGCGATGGATCATTCCAACATGAAACACGGGGAGGCCGATTCGCCTGCCTCGACCAGCCGCACGCCGATCCCCGTGCTGACCGACGCCGACCGCCAGACTGCCTTCCCCCAGCTCGACGGGCACAAAATGGATGACAGCGGGATCAACGGTTTTTTCTTGCTGGACCAGCTGGAATACCAAAACGCCGATGACGGCAGCACGCTTGCCTGGGATGCATCAGGATGGGTGGGCGGCGACGTCAACCGGCTCTGGATTCGCGCGGAGGGCGAGCGCACCAACGGGGTAACTGAAGATGCGCAGCTGCAGCTCCTGTACGGCCGCTCGATCAGCCCATGGTGGGATGTGGTCGCCGGTCTGCGGCAGGACTTCCAACCCCAATCGCCCCAGACCTGGGCAGCATTCGGTATCCAGGGCATGGCGCTGTACGACTTCGAGGCGCAAGCGACGGCTTTCATAGGTGAGAACGGTCAGACTGCGGCACGCGTGGAAGGTGAGTACGACATTCTGCTGACCAATCGTTTGATCCTTCAGCCAACCGCTGAGGCCAACTTCTATGGCAAGAACGATCCGCAACGCGGGGTCGGCACTGGCCTGGCCAACACCGAAGTCGGACTGCGCTTACGGTACGAAATTGTCCGCCAGTTTGCACCCTACATAGGCGTTACCTGGAGTCGTTCCTACGGCAAAACCGCCAACTTCATCCGTGATGAAGGCGGGGACGTGAACGAAGCGCGCTTCGTTGCCGGCATCCGCATGTGGTTTTGAGAACTCGACATGAAAAGAACAATTACAACGCTGTTGTCGATAGGTGCCGTAGGTAGCGCGGCAGTTCTGGGCGCGGCCTACTTCGGTCTCGTGAACGTAGGCGCGGATGATCCGCACTTCCCGGCTGTCCATGCGTTTTTGGCCATGGCGCGTGATCGCTCGATCGAAGTTCGAGCACGCAACATCAAGGTGCCGAATTTGAAAGACCCCGCCCTGGTCAAGGCCGGAGCAGGTAACTACAACGCCATGTGTATCGGTTGCCATCTCGCTCCAGGCCTGCAGAAAACTGAACTCAGCCAAGCGCTATACCCAGCACCTGCCAACCTCAGCAAGAGCGGCGTAAGCGGCGACCCAGCAACTGCGTTCTGGATAATCAAGCACGGTATCAAGGCCACCGGCATGCCAGCATGGGGCAAAAGCATGGAAGACCAGTACATCTGGGGGATCGTCGCCTTTCTGGATCAGCTCCCGCAACTCAATGCCGAGGAGTATCAAGCGATGGTCGCCTCCAGTGGCGGCCACCAGCATGGCGGTGGCGAGAGCGATATGCATGACCATGAAGGTCAACACGGCAGTGCCAAGTCCGAACAAGGTACCCGTGAGGCCACAACGGGCCATGGCATGGCTGAGGAAGGTCATGACCGTGGAAGTGCGCATTCAGAACCGGTGTCTCTCACGGAGCACCACGGCGGCCACCAGGCCACTGAGGCACCTTCAGACCATCGAACAGGCCATTCCTCCAAAAACCATGTGCATGAAGACGGGAAGGCGCACACCCAGGCCAAGTAAACACACCGTCCCCGGCTGAGCACCTGTGCGACCATACTGAGCGCCCCAGCAGCCTAAGCTGACGTCCTCTCTATTGATGTGCACCGGGACGCGAGTTGCGGTTGCTTGCAGGAAATGGATAGCACACCTGGAAGCAAACGACTTCTTGGTCGTTGACCACGTTGAAGCTGTCTAACCAGATCGCCAGCGCAAACCCTTTAAAGGATCGACCTCCCAGGCATGCCGTCGCCGTCTATCCTGACCAGATACATGTGCGGCGCACGCAGTTCGAACAACTCGTCCCGCGAGATGGGGAGCTCTGCGAGATCGGCGGCCGACGATGTAAGCCGTACAAGCAAACCGGCAGCGGGTCAATCGGATGCGCGACATTTGACGAATGGGGGACATGCCATGTGCGGACGCTTCGCCCAGTATCAAGGCCAGGCCGATTACCTGCGTGAGCTGAACGCCGGGCAGGATGTGATCAGCGGTTACGACAACGTGCCCATTGGCCGTTACAACGTGGCCCCTGGCAGCCGCGTACAGGTTTTGCACAACGCCGCCGATGGCCTGCGCATCGACCCCTGCCATTGGGGTTGGGTACCGTTCTGGGCCAAGGGCCCGAGGCCTGCGCCGATCAACGCACGGGTGGAAACCGTGACCACGGGCAAGTTCTTCAAGGCATTCTGGCCTCAAGGGCGGGCCCTGGTCATGGCCGACGGCTGGTACGAATGGGTGAGCGACCCGCACGACCCCAAGCGCAAGCAGCCCTACTTCATCCGCCTGAAAAGCCAGGCACCGATGTTCATGGCCGCGCTGGCTCAGGTACGTGCAGGGTTGGAGCCGAACGAAGGGGATGGGTTTGTGATCATTACTGCAGCGAGCGATGCGGGGATGGTCGATATCCATGACCGCCGGCCACTGGCACTGGGGCCGGTGGATGCACGGGCATGGATAGACCTGGAAGTGCCTGCCGATCAGGCCGAGCGGCTGGCACGGGAGCGGGGCCTGCCGGTGGAAGCCTTTGAATGGTTTGCGGTGGGCGAGGCCGTGGGGAATGTCCGTAATGAAGGCGCGCAGTTGATCGTGATGCAGCCCTGAACAGGGTACAGGCCTCCTAGACCTGCATCTCTACCTCCGGCTTTTGCTCCAGCAGCGACCAACCACCCTGCCCGTCCACTTCCAGCCGGTGGGTATGGAACCCGGCCAACGTGCTGCGATGGCCAACACTCACCAGCAAGGTTTGTGGCATTTCGTTGCGCAGCAGCGAATACAACGCATGCTCCAGGCCTTCATCCATCGCCGAGGTGGATTCGTCGAGGAACACCACCTGCGGCCGGTTGAACAGCACCCGGGCAAACGCCAGCCGCTGCTGCTCCCCGACCGAGAGAATATGCGACCAGTCGCAACTGACCGCCAACCGCTCAGCCAGGTGGGCCAGGTGGACCTGGCGCAGCGCCTGCTGCATGCGCGCCTCGTCCTCCGGCTTGCTGTCAGCCGGGTAGGCGATGGCGGTTCGCAGGTCACCCAGTGGCAGGTACGGGCGCTGCGAGAGGAACAGCGCCTCAGTGCCGGTGGGCCGCCTGACCTCACCCTCGGCGTAAGGCCACAGCCCTGCCAAGGCACGCAACAAGGTGGTCTTGCCACTACCCGACGGGCCCTTGATCAGCAGTGCCTGGCCGGCCTGCAGCTGCAAGTCGAGGTCGGCGATCAGCGCGTGGCCGTCGGGGCGCATCACTTGCAGGCCCGAGATAGCAAGGGCCTGCGCCTGTTCCTCGGTGCTGACACGTGGCAAGGTGCTGGCCTGCTGGTTGGCATCAAGAAATCCGGTCAGACGGTCGAGCGTGGCGCGGTACTGGGCAAAGGTGTCGTAGGACTCGCGGAAGAACGACAGCGCATCCTGCACCTGGCCAAACGCTTGGGACGTCTGCATGACATCGCCCAGCTTGATCGCGCCGCTGAAGAAGCGCGGCGCCTGTAGGATGAACGGGAACACCACCGCAACCTGGCTGACGCCCAGGTTGAAACCGCTGAACTTCAGGTTGCGGAACACCAGTGCCCAGACATTGACGATCAATGCCCCGAAGCGCCCCAGCAAGGTCCCCCGCTCCACTTGCGCGCCCTGGTAGAACGCGATGTTCTCAGCGTTTTCACGCAGGCGCATCAGCGCATAACGGAAGTTGGCGGTGAGTTTTTCGTTGAGGAAGTTCAGACGGATCAACGGCTGCCCGAGACGGAAGGCGATCCAGGTAGCGATCAGCACATACACATACACGGCAAACACCATGGCCCGGGGGATTTCCACACCTGCGACCGCTAACGGCGCCGACAGCCCCCAAAGGATGGCGGTGAACGCCACCAGCGACACCAGCGCGCTGACCGCGCCCAGCGCCAGGGTTACCGAATTGGTGACGAAGGCGTTGACGTCCAGTTCGATTCGCTGGTCGGGGTTGTCTACGGGCTCGGCAAGAAACTGGCCGCGGTAATAGGCGTCACCGTGCAGCCAGTCGTTGGTCAGCCGCTCGGTCAGCCAGACCCGCCAGCGGATGCTGAAGGCCTGGGTCACGTAGAAGGTGAACAGCGAACGTAGCACATGAAGGGTGGCTAATACCGCGAACACACCCAGCAAATACCAGAAGGCGGTTTGGTCAAGGGCCTGCAGGGCACTGTAGAAGCCGTTGTACCAGAACGAGAACAGCACGTTCATGCGTACCGAAAACAGGGTCAGCACCAGCAGTGCGGCAAACACCAGCAGCGGTCGCCAACTGCGCCTGAGGGAGAAATAGGGCCCGGCAAGCTGCCAGAACTGCCTACCCCAGCGCGTGTAGCGCACAGCCAGCGCAGCGGCGGCAGTGAAGCCGATCAGGGTGATGAACGAAGCGATTGCAAGCCAGCTCAGGCTCTCTTGCAGGGCCTGGTGCCAGTTCATGTCCATGGTGGGTATCCGTGCCGAGTGTTTCCGCGAGCGTAGCATTGCGCCGGCTTTGGTCAGGCATTCATGACGGACATTTCATTTTGTCGGCACCGCCCCTATCGCCGGCAAGCCGGCCCCACAGGAGTTGCACTCAATCCGAGGGCAGTCCAGGAGTGCCATCGCTTGCTGGCGACGGGGGCAGCGCAGACAAACGCTAAGCCAAGGCCGCCACCACCTTGGGGTCCAAGCCCTCCCCTGCATGGGCCTGGGCCCATTCCCCCAACTGCCTGCGCATCGCCGGGGTCCAGAAGTTCTGCAAATGCTGCTGCACTCCTTTCACCGCCAACGCATGATCAGGCTCGCTGTCGAAGTAATGGGCAATCTGGTTGGCCATCTTGACCAGGTTTTCGATGCTCATCGGCGTACCTCGGCCTGTTCGGGTTTGTCGGCCGTGCGACGTTCCTTGAGCAGGCGCCGCTGTTCATCACTGAAGTCCTGGTAGCGCTTTTGCCACTGCGACGGGTGGAACACCTTGACCACCTCCACCGCCGTGACCTTGTACTCCGGGCAGTTGGTGGCCCAGTCGGAATTGTCTGTGGTGATCACGTTGGCGCCGGACTCGGGGAAGTGGAAGGTGGTGTACACCACCCCCGGCGCCACGCGCTCACTTATTTTGGCGCGCAGTACCGTCTGCCCTGCACGACTGCCGATGCCGACCCAGTCGCCATCATGAATGCCGCGGCTTTCGGCGTCGGTGGGGTGCAGCTCCAGGCAGTCAGCAGCATGCCAGGCGACGTTGGCGGTGCGCCGGGTCTGGGCGCCGACGTTGTACTGGCTGAGAATGCGCCCGGTGGTCAGCAGCAGTGGGTAGCGGCTGTTGACCTTCTCGTCGGTGGGCACATAGCCGGTGAGCATGAAGCGCCCTTTGCCCCGCACGAACTGATCGATGTGCATGGTCGGCGTGCCGTCGGGGGCTGCGTCGTTGCACGGCCACTGCAGGCTGCCATGGCGGTCGATTTCGGCGTAGCTGACACGGTGAAAGGTCGGTGTCAGGCGGGCGATTTCGTCCATGATCTCGGACGGGTGGCGGTAGCTCATCGGGTAGCCCAAGGCGTTGGCCAAGGCCACGGTGGCCTCCCAGTCAGCCTTGCCGGCCAGCGGCTGCATCACCTTGCGTACCCGCGAAATGCGGCGCTCGGCGTTGGTGAAGGTGCCGTCCTTTTCCAGGAACGAGCTGCCCGGCAAGAACACATGGGCGAACTTGGCCGTCTCGTTGAGGAAGATGTCCTGCACCACCACGCATTCCATGGCCCGCAGCGCTGCAGTGACGTGCTGGGTGTTGGGGTCGCTCTGGGCGATGTCCTCACCCTGGCAGTAAAGCGCCTTGAAGCTGCCGTCCAGCGCCGCTTCGAACATGTTGGGGATGCGCAGGCCCGGGTCGGGCTGCAGGGTTACGCCCCAGGCCTGCTCGAACTCGGCACGCACGGCCTCGTTGGAGATATGCCGGTAGCCTGGCAGCTCATGCGGGAACGAACCCATGTCGCACGAGCCCTGCACGTTGTTCTGCCCACGCAGGGGGTTTACCCCTACCCCTTCGCGGCCAATATTGCCGGTGGCCATTGCCAGGTTGGCGATGCCCATAACCGCCGTGCTGCCCTGGCTGTGTTCAGTCACGCCCAGGCCGTAGTAGATCGCCGCGTTGCCGCCTGTGGCATACAGCCGGGCGGCGGCGCGGATCTGCTCGGCGGGCACGCCGCACACGGGGCCCTGCACTTCAGGGGCGTTTTGCGCGAGGCTGACGAAGTCGCGCCAGCGGGCGAAGGCCTCGCTCTCGCAGCGCTCGTCGATGAAGCGCTGGGCCAGCAGCCCCTCGCTAACGATCACATGGGCCAAGGCGTTGAGCATGGCCACGTTGGTGCCCGGGCGCAGTTGCAAGTGCAGCTCGGCACGGGCGTGGGGCGAATCCACCAGGTCGATGCGCCGCGGGTCGATGACGATCAGCCGCGCGCCCTGGCGCAGGCGGCGTTTGAGCTGCGAACCGAATACCGGGTGGGCATCGGTGGGGTTGGCACCGATCACCAGGATCACGTCGGCCTGCATCACCGAATCGAAACTCTGGGTACCCGCCGACTCGCCAAGGGTCTGCTTGAGGCCATAGCCGGTGGGCGAATGGCAAACCCGAGCGCAGGTATCCACGTTGTTGTTGCCGAACGCCGTGCGCACCAGCTTCTGCACCAGGTAGGCTTCTTCGTTGGTGCAACGGCTGGAGGTGATGCCACCGATGGAGTCGCGCCCGTACTTGAGCTGGATGCGCCGGAACTCGCTGGCCGCGTAGGCGACGGCCTCGTCCCAGCTGACTTCTTGCCAAGGGTCATCCAGATGCTTGCGGATCATCGGTTTAGTGATGCGGTCAGGGTGGGTGGCATAGCCCCAGGCGAAGCGGCCCTTGACGCAGGCATGCCCGTGGTTGGCGCCGCCGTTCTTGTCGGGGACCATACGTACCAACTGGTCGCCCTTCATTTCCGCACGGAACGAGCAGCCCACGCCGCAGTAGGCGCAGGTAGTGATCACCGCTCGTTCCGGCTGTCCGATCTGCACCAGGCTTTTTTCGGTCAGGGTGGCCGTCGGGCAGGCCTGCACGCAGGCGCCGCACGACACGCATTCGGAGGTGAGGAAGTTGTCACCACCGGCTGCCGCCACCCGCGACTCGAAGCCGCGCCCGGTGATGGTCAGGGCGAACGTGCCCTGGATGTCCTCACAGGCACGCACGCAGCGGCTGCAGACGATGCACTTGCTGGGCTCGTAATCGAAGTACGGGTTGGATACGTCCTTCTGCTCAGCCAGGTGATTGGCGCCGTCATAGCCGTAGCGCACCTCGCGCAGACCGACCTGGCCGGCGACCGTCTGCAGTTCGCAGTTGCCATTGGCCGAGCAGGTCAGGCAGTCGAGCGGGTGGTCGGAAATATACAGCTCCATGACATTGCGACGCAGGTCGGCCAGACGTGGCGTCTGCGTGCGCACCACCATGCCTTCGCTCACAGGCGTGGTGCAGGACGCCGGGTATCCGCGCATGCCATCGATTTCGACCATGCACATGCGGCAGGAGCCGAAGGCCTCCAGGCTGTCGGTGGCGCACAATTTGGGGATGGTGGTGCCGAGCATGGCGGCGGCGCGCATCACTGAGGTGCCCGCCGGCACGCTAACGCTGCGCCCGTCGATATTCAGACTGATCTGCACATCACTGTGGCGTTCAGGGGTGCCCAGATCGGTCTCGGGGTCAAAGTAATTGATCACTGCGCGGCCTCCGTGGTGGTCAGCCCGAAATCGGCCGGGAAGTACTTCAGGGCGCTGGCCACCGGGTAGGCGGTCATGCCGCCCATGGCGCATAGCGAGCCGTATTGCATGGTGTCGCACAGGTCGCGCAGCAGCAGGGCCTGGTCATGGCGTTCGGTTAGGTCGCTGCTGGCGATCAGGCGGTCGACCACCTCCATGCCGCGGATAGAACCGATGCGGCAAGGCGTGCATTTGCCACACGACTCTTCGGCGCAGAACTGCAGGGCAAAACGCGCCATGCTGGCCATGTTCAGGGTGTCGTCAGCCACCACCACACCGCCGTGGCCGAGCATCGCGCCCATGGCAGCGAAGGCCTCGTAGTCCAGGGGGGTGTCGAAGTGACTGGGCGGCACCCAGGCACCCAGCGGGCCACCGACCTGGGCAGCCTTGAGCGGCCGGCCGCTGGCGGTGCCGCCCCCGTAGCCTTCCACCAGCTCGCGCAGGGTCAGGCCGAAGGCACGCTCTACCAGGCCGCCATGGCGGATGTTGCCGGCCAGCTGGAACGGCATGGTGCCAAGCGAACGCCCCATGCCGAAGTCGCGGTAGAACGCCGCGCCCTTGGCCAGGATGGTGGGCACCGAGGCCAGGGTGAGCACGTTGTGCACCAGGGTCGGCAGGCCGAACAGGCCCTGCAGGGCCGGTAGCGGCGGCTTGGCACGGACGATGCCGCGCTTGCCCTCGATGGATTCGAGCAGCGCGGTTTCCTCCCCGCAGATATACGCTCCCGCGCCCACGCGTACTTCCAGGTCGAAGGCCTGACCGCTACCGGCCACGTCGAAACCGAGATAACCGGCGTCGCGGGCGATGACGAAGGCCTCATTGAGCACACGGATGGCGTCGGGGTATTCCGAGCGCACGTAGATATAGCCCTTGTCGGCACCCACCGCGAGGCCGGCTATGATCATGCCTTCGATCAGCAGGAAGGGGTCGCCTTCCATCAGCATGCGGTCGGCGAAGGTACCGGAGTCGCCTTCGTCGGCGTTGCATACCACATACTTCTGCCCTGCCCCGGCGTCACGCACGGTGCGCCATTTGATACCTGCCGGGAACGCTGCGCCGCCGCGGCCGCGCAGGCCGGAATCGAGCACGGCGGCGACCACTTCGGCGCCGCCCAGCGCAACGGCTTGCTCAAGGCCCGCAAAGCCGCCGTGGGCGCGGTAGTCATCCAGCGACAATGGCCGGGTGATACCGGCGCGGGCGAACAGCAGACGTTGCTGGGTCTTGAGGTAAGGGAGCGCTTCCACGGCCCCGAGCGCCAATGGATGGCTGCCGGGCTCTGCCGCCAATGCATCGAGCAGCGCAGGCACATCCTCAGGGGTGACCGGGCCGAAGCCTTGCCGCCCTTCAGCGCGCTCGCACTCCACCAGTGGCTCGAGCCAATACAGGCCACGCGAGCTGGTGCGCTGGATATCCAGCGCCAACTGGCGGCGCTCGGCCTCGCGCTGCAACGCCTCGACAACCTGATCTGCGCCCACGGCACGGGCCACCGAGTCGCAGGGGATGAACAGCTTCAGCATGCTGTGTCCTCCAGGCAACCGTTGACCAGCGAGCGCAGGCGCTCAGGGGTCAGGCGCGCATGCACCTGACCATCGAGTTCAAGGGCCGGCGAGCAGGCGCAGGCGCCCAGGCAGTACACCGGGCGCAGGCTGATGGCGCCATCGGCGCTGGTGCCATGGTCGTCCAGCGCCAGCTGCTCACGCAGCTGCGCGGCCAGTGCCTCGCTGCCACGGCTCTGGCACGACTCGGCGCGGCACAAGCGCAGGGTATGGCGGGCCGGGGGCGCGGTACGGAAATCGTGGTAGAAGCAGATTACCCCGCGCACCTCGGCCAGGCTGAGGTTAAGGGCATGGGCAATGTCAGCGACGGCGGCATCGGGGATGAATCCGATGCTTTCCTGCACGGCATGCAGGATCGGCAAGAGCGCGCCGGGGGTGTCCTGGTGGCGACTCAGGATACTTTGGATCACGGGCAGGTGGGGCAATTGATCAGGCATACAGCGGACCTCGGCATCACGGCCCCCGCCTGTTGTTGTAGTGGGCAGGTGACCGGCGTGTTCTGCTGCGGCACACCGCCCACGTCACGGTTGCGTGGTTGTCGGTGGCCTCCTTGCCGGTGGCCGTGCGTCTGCGCGCACTGGGCTCAGGGGCATTCCACAAGCATGGCACTTGTGGCGCCGAAGGGATGCACGCGAACGACCAGGCGCATCCTGAAACCGACCAGAGGGCCGGTCAGCCCAGTACCACATGCGGCAAGAAGCGCGAACTGTCCTTGGTGATCAGCGAATCATCTTCACGAATGCCAAGCCCCGAGGCCTTGTCGCCAATCACCCATGAACCAATCAGCGTGTAACTGTCAACGAACTTCGGCAAAGGTGCAAAAGCCTGCAGAATATAGGACGCATCGTCATAGGGCCCGTCTTCAAAAACCCGCCGGCCATCCTCGGTGCGGATATCCACGTTGGCGCCTTCACGCGAGAAGTACGGTTTGCGCACCCAGCCCTTGGGCACCGGGGTCTGCGGGTTGTCGTCGACAAAGGCCGGCAGCAGGTTCGGATGCCCCTCAAACCACTCCCACAACAACGGCAGGATGCCTTTGTTGGAGATCAGTGCCTTCCACGGCGGCTCGACAAACTGCGTGTCGCAGCCGGTGATCGCCTGGCCGAAGTCCTCATGGAAGATATGCTCCCAGGCATGCAGCTTGAACAGGCGCTGGATGGGCTGGCCCTGCAGGTCGACGAACCGGCCGTTGTCGTGCAGGCCGATATGCCGTGTGCGGACACCCGCATGGCCCGAAGACCACCCGCAGGCAACCACCGTTGAAAAAATCAACAGCAGTTGAGGCCAGTTCGGGCTTGCAGACCCGCCCGCTATTTTTTGCAGCGGCCCAGCGAGACTAGGGAGCTCAGTTTTCCATCGCAATGGCTCAAGGGCGTGGAAAGGGCGATTCAGAAATGGACTACGGGACGCAGGTAGGAATGCTGAACCGGAGCAGGAGTAAGCACCCACGCCAGTAATCATCTGAAAACCTGCGGCATTCCTATCTTGACAAGCCATCTGTGATCACATATCACGTAGAAAGCGTTTCTTGGCTATGCGGGCCGTAGCCGAGGAAGAACTCATAAACAAAAATAAGACAGGTGCATTTAGCTATGAACGTGATGAAGCGGCTGACACCCTATAGCGGGTTGAGGGTTTTGATTTCTGGTGGTGCAGCAGGTATTGGAGAATCGATCGCGGCTGCATATCTCGAAATTGGGGCAAGAGTCCATGTCTGTGATGTAAGCGAGCAGGCGATCGTACAGTTTCGTGAGCGCCACCCTGAGGCTTTGGCCACATTAGCTGACGTCTCCGACACTGCCCAGATCAAGCGAGTTTTCGAGATACAACAGGAGTGGGTGGATGGACTTGATGTCCTTATCAACAATGCAGGCATAGCAGGGCCGACCGGCGGAATCGACAAAATTAGCGATGCCGAATGGGAACAGACAATAGACATCAATCTCAATGCGCAGTATCGTTTCGCTCATAATGCTGTCCCCCTCCTGACAAAGTCAGAACACGCACACATCATTCATATTTCATCCGTCGCGGGTCGCTTAGGTTACGCTTGGCGAACTCCATACGCAGCGACCAAGTGGGCCATCGTAGGTCTTATGAAGTCATTGGCAGCCGAGTTGGGCGAAAAAGACATTCGAGTCAACGCACTGCTGCCCGGCATCGTCGAGGGCCCTCGCCAGGATCGCGTGATCAGTGACCGCGCCAAACAGTTAGGCATTTCCGAGCCGGAGATGCGCCAACAAATTTTGAAGAAAATCTCATTGCGCCGGATGACTCCACCCGAAGACGTGGCCGCAATGGCCTTATTTCTATGCTCTCCTGCTGGTAACAATGTGACAGGACAAGCGATCAGCATCGACGGTAATGTTGAGTATCTTTGATCAGTCAGGCCTACACGTCTCGCCACCGACCTTGGTAGCGAGACGTTTGCTGTGCGTGTGCCAGAGAGCTCGTCCTCCCCAATTCTGTCAATTCGATAGCAGCACATCCGTGATCACAGAGGTCTCATTTTCCTATGCCGGCTGATCGAACCCACCTATAATTCTAGCCATGAACCTATCCACACTCGTAACGCCCATGATCCGCCAGACCCTCAGTGCGGACGTTTATGCCCAGCTGCGTGATCTGCTGATAAGTGGACGCGTTATGCCTGGGGAAAAGCTCTCCCTCAGATCTCTCGCGGACGCTCTAGGTGTTAGCGTCATGCCTGTGCGAGAGGCTGTTCACAGGTTGGTCGCTGAGCAAGCGCTTGAAATGGCGGCTAATCGATATATTCGCGTTCCTGTACTGACAGTCAGCCAATTCCGGGAAATCACCAGTATCCGGTTGAATCTGGAGGGGCAAGCTGCCGCTCGTGCTGCCGAGCTTGTTGATTCGCAGGCGCTGGCTGAGATAGAAAAGATACACGAGGCATTTTGCGCGGAGTTTGCAAAAGGCGCTCCCGATGAGTCACGGCTGATTACACTGAATAAAGAATTGCATTTCGCAATTTATAACCAGGCGGACATGCCCATCCTGCTCCAGATAGTTGAGTCCCTGTGGCTGAGAATAGGGCCTATCATCAACTATGACCTACGATCTGGCACTGAGCGTGTGGTTCAGCGAGTGCAAGCCAGCCATCACGCAGCGATGGTTGATGCTTTAAAGAAGGGGGACTCCGTTGCCGCCCGTGAATCACTGCAAGATGACATCAAAAGTGCTGCCGAGTTTATCCTGAATACAGGGGCGCTGATCGTTGCCGATGCGCACAAACCTGTAGAAGCTGATTAATTCCACCAACATGTTTTAAAAGAGGCGCTCTGGTATCAGGGCGCCTCTTTTTTTGCTCGCTTATTACATCTGAGCGCCGATCATCCAAGGCACTGTTTCTTCATTGCCGACGCCCAACGCCTCGCTTTTAGATTTTTCCCCAGAAGCCACGCGTATGAGCATGTCGAAAATCTCTTTACCCTTCGATTCAAGGGTGGCATCACCATCCATGACATCCCCGCAGTTGATGTCCATATCATCCTTCATGCGAGTGTACATTTTGGTATTCGTCGCAAGCTTGATCGAAGGAGCAGGTTTGGCGCCAAAGCACGAGCCGCGTCCGGTGGTGAACGCAACGAGATTTGCGCCGCTGGCGATTTGGCCAGTGGCACCCATAGGATCATAGCCAGGCGCATCCATAAACACCAAGCCTCGGACTGTAATGGGCTCGGCGTAACGATAAACGCCCATGAGTGCTGACGAACCACTTTTGGCAACTGCGCCTAGAGACTTTTCAAGAATGGTCGTCAGACCGCCGGCCTTGTTACCAGGCGTGGGGTTGTTATCGATACTGCCTTTTTCGCGGTCTGCGTAGCTTTCCCACCATTTGATAAGGTCTACGATACCCTGGCCGACCTCACGGGTTGCAGCGCGACGAGTTAGCAGGTGTTCAGCACCGTAGATCTCCGGCGTTTCGCTAAGGATGGCCGTTCCACCTTGCGCTACGAGCATATCGACAGCCACACCGAGGGCGGGGTTGGCCGTGATGCCCGAATATCCGTCTGAACCGCCGCACTGGAGCGCAACGGTCAGGTGCCGCGCCGAGACCGGCTCGCGTCGGCACTCGTTGGCAACCGGCAGCATCGATTCCACAGCGGCAATGGCGGCATCCGCTGCCTTGCGGGTTCCGCCAACGTCTTGGATGACCACAGGAGCGATAAGCTTGCCGGTCTCGATGCCCTGGGCCATGAACAGCGCGCCCATCTGGTTGGCTTCACAGCCAAGGCCGATGACCACCACGCCAGCGAAGTTGGCGTGCTTGATGAACCCGCCTAGCGTGCGCCGCAGTTGGTTCACCCCCTCGCCATTGTGCTCTATGCAGCAACCGAAGCTGTGGGTGATCGGCACCACACCGTCCACGTTTGGGTAAGCATCCAGAACACCGTTTCGCGAGAAGTGTTCAACCACCATTTTGGTAACAGTGGAGGAGCAGTTCACCGTGCTTACTACACCAATGTAGTTTCGAGTTGCTACTCGCCCGTCAGCGCGGACGAAACCTTGGAATGTCACAGGAGAGGCTGCAGGCGACGCGACTTTGGCATCCTCGCCGAACGCGTAGTCTCGCTCGAACGTCGCCATCTCCAGATTGTGCGTATGCACGTAATCGCCTGGCTCAATGGATTTAGTAGCAAAGCCAATAATCTGGCCGTAACGCAGAACAGGATCACCTGGGTTTACGTGTGCAAGGGCAATCTTGTGCGCTGCGGGGACATCGGCGAACACCACGATATTACCGAACTCCGTAACCACGGTTCCTTGAGGTATCGAAGCACGCGCGATTGCAACGTTGTCGTCGGGATGTAGTTTAAGTACCAGGGATGTACTCTTCATTTTGTCCTCGCATTATCAGTAATACACGGCGCAAC
This sequence comes from Lelliottia jeotgali, assembly GCF_977070485.1. Lineage (NCBI taxonomy): Bacteria > Pseudomonadati > Pseudomonadota > Gammaproteobacteria > Enterobacterales > Enterobacteriaceae > Lelliottia > Lelliottia jeotgali. Next base: position 59,456 of record NZ_CDRVFO010000020.1, on the reverse strand, counting down.
CTGGGACAATACAATGTTGTCCCGCGTTTTTGTAGTAATCGTTTCTTGTGCCTGACGTAGTTTCAAACTCAGGAATGCGGCGAGCGTTAAAAGAGCCGCTACAATGATGAGTCCATTCTTCGTACTCCCAGTAGTTTGCTCAACGAAGCCAAGAAGTGAAGGGCCGAAGAAGCCACCAGTAATACCAAAGGTATTCACTAACGCCAGACCCGCCGCCATACCTACTCCCGCCAGCCTTGAGCTGGCGAAGAGAAATATCACAGGCTGAACAACGAAAAACATCGATGCCGTAAGGGTAAATCCTATTAGTGCTATCAGTGGAGTGGTATAGGCCGCGAGGGTCAATCCAGCCGACATCAGGAGCAGACCACCGAACATTATTTTGCGTGAGATTTTCGGAGTAGTTGCATACTTTGGAAGAAACGCTGCGCCGAGTGCTGCTGCTATCCATGGGATTGAGTTTAACAATCCTATCTGTAGCGATGACAAGCCTCCATACGTGCCGATGATGCCGGGCAAGAAGAAAATTACTGAATAAACACTAACTTGGTGGAGGAAGTACACCGCGATAGCAAGCCAAATTTGAGGGATTTTAAGAACACCCTTAAAAGAATGACCAACATTGCCGGAGGCGATTTCTTCATCATGTTCTTTTTTCAGAACTTGCTCTACTTCAGTGGCTTGTTCCTTTGATAGCCAAGTTGCCGTAGATGGGCCGTCCGGAAGCTTTCGCCAAATCACGACGGAGAATAGAACAGCTGGAATTCCCTCCAAGAAGAACAGCCACTGCCAGCCGTGCCAACCCCAGATTCCATCCATCTCTAACAGCAGCCCGCCAACCGGCCCGCTGATGATGTTCGCGAGACAGACCCCGATTAGAAAATAGCCACTGGCACGTGCCCTTTGCTCACGACCAAACCAATAGGTTAAATAGAGCATTACACCTGGGAACAATCCGGCTTCAGCTGCGCCCAGTAGTGCGCGGGCAATGTAAAACGTAGTCTCATCGGTAATGAAGGCCATACCGGCAGACAACAACCCCCAGGTGATCATGATCCTGGTGATCCAGAGTCGGGCACCTACCCGATGCATGATCAGGTTACTAGGTACCTCCATGAGTGCATAAGTAAGGAAGAAGAGCCCTGCACCGAAACCGTAGGCGGCAGCGGAAATACTCAAGTCTACTGCCATGTGTGTTTTGGCAAGTGAAATGTTAGTTCTGTCTAGAAAGCTTATAATGTAAGCAACAATTAACATCGGCATCAATTTGCGAAACATTAAAGCGTTCAGCGACTGTCCCTTTTGTGTTTTTGTATGGGTCGTAGCTAACATGATTCATGTTCTCCTCATGAGGATAAATTGCTAAGGCGCGAGTGTTGTGCCGCGACCTTTAGTTATCAAAATATCCTCTAGATAGGCTTTACGGGGATGAGTACCCGCGTTTAGAAATTGACGTTATCGCCACCTTTGAGCTTCAGGATTTCCCTCGCGTCAGCAGGTGTCGCCACTTCAAGTGAAAGCCCTTCGAGAATTTTGCGCATACGCGAGACTTGATCGGCGTTGCTTTTTGCCAATTGGCCCGGCCCGTCCCAAAGCGAGTCTTCAAGACCCACACGCACGTGTCCTCCAAGCGTGGCTGATTGAGCACCAATGCTCATCTGCTGCTTTCCTGCTGGAAGAACCGACCACTGATAGTCATCTCCGAAAAGACGATCAGCTGTGCGCCGCATATGCAGGACGTCCTCAGGGTGCCCGCCGATACCGCCCAAAATGCCGAAAACCGATTGGATCAAAAACGGGGGTTTGATGAGGCCACGATCAATGAAATGTGCAGCGGTGTAGAGATGCCCAATGTCATAGCATTCGATTTCAAAACGGGTACCATTCTCACTGCATGACTCGAGGATGTGGGCTATGTCGGTAAATGTATTTTTGAAAATGCGGTCATGGCTGCCGGCGAGGTATGGTTCCTCCCAAGCGTGTTTGAACTCCTTAAACCGATTGAGCATTGGGTAAAGACCCATGTTCATCGTGCCCATGTTCAGTGAGGCCACTTCCGGTTTGAACTGATGTGCTGGACGAAGTCGATCTTCAAGCGACATTGTCGGTGCGCCACCTGTAGTCAGGTTGATCACCACATCGCTAGCCTCTTTGATAGCGGGTAGAAACTGCTTAAATAGTTCCGGATCCTGAGAGGGGCTGCCATCAATTGGATTACGAGCGTGTAGGTGAACAATTGAGGCACCAGCCTCAGCAGCACCAATCGCCGCTTCGGCAATTTGACCTGGTGTTACCGGCAGGTAACGGGACATAGAAGGCGTATGAATTGCGCCGGTGACCGCGCAAGTGATGATGACTTTACGAGCCATGGTGATCTCCTGGTTACTTTTATTTTGGTGTTCAGGATGGAGTGATGTCGTCAGGAATTTGGTGCTTGACGCTTGTGCGCAGCGAGAGCCATAAGGCGGCGGTCACGCCAAGCGGATCGCAAGGCAATTCCTTCGAGTTCAAGTTTTTGGCGGCGCTCGTCATGTACTCGAGCGACTGCTGATTCCGACCAGTCAAAAGCATTTTCGGAATTGATCGTTTCGCGATTTTGCTGACCGTAGCGTTTGGCATAGTCAGATACGCCGGCAGGGGCGTTGAGATCGATGGTTTCGAAGGGGCCCATAAATGACCAGCGGAGGGCGAGTCCATCCTTGAGCACCCGATCAATGTCCTCCGAGCTAGCAAAGCCTTCCTCATGCAATTTGAAGCATTCGTTGAGGACTGCGGCTTGAACTCGGTTCAACAAGAAGCCATGGATCTCTCGGGATAGAACGACAGGGCTCTGCCCAGCTGCGGTGTAGATCTCATGCGCTCGAACCATCACCTCAGATTCTGTCCACGGCGCAGGGCATAGCTCTACAAGAGGAACTAAGTAAGGCGGGTTGGTAGGGTGTGCAACTACGCAGCGCCCCCGACCTGGTAGATCTTTTGTGAACTCGGAGGCCGGTAACCATGAAGTTGAACTGGCAAGAATCGCGTCCTTGGGCGCCAACGCGTCCATTCGACTGAAGATGTCGATTTTCGCCTCTACCGTTTCCCGAACGTTTTCCTGTACAAGCACCACGTCACGTAGCGCATCAGCCAAGTCGGGAACGCAAGTAATGCGTGCCAGTACGGTGAGAGGGGCGTCATTAAGAAGATCGAATTCTGCGAGCTCATTAAGTCTCGCTTCGATGTAGGCATGGCTGTTCTGCATTGTCTGCAGATCCATGTCGTGCAAACGCACCGGATGTCCTGCCCGAGCAAAAACAATCGCCCAAGCTCGCCCAATCAAGCCCGCGCCAACGATTGCAATGGGGCCACGCTCGGTCGCAGATGAAGCTGTAGTTCGCATGATGTTCTCCAAATTTTGTATTTATGTTTAGGAGTAATCGTTTGAGCGGTTGGTGATCAAAGCTGACGCACAGATGCTCGCTCTGAGACAGATGCTATCCACTGTGATCACAGATCACAAGGAAATATTTCCGATTGTCAGACGATCGGCTATGCAGGCAATTTGAAGGTCGAGAGAGCACCTTCAGACGGCATGAGCCCCAGTGGCTCGACGCGCTTCAGGTTCGTTGTGCGGGAATTGAATAGGCTTTTCGGGATCGAATCTTCGCGTTCAATAAATGCAGAAAAGCCCGCTTGCCGAGCGGGCTCCTCAATCACATCGTTCAGTCGGCGTGGCCGTGACCCGCTTCACGAAGGAACGCGCGTACCGTGTCACAGAACTCCAGCGGGTTTTCAGTCATTGGATAGTGGCCAGTACCTGCAAGCACGGCGATCTTACTGCCGGGAATGCGAGATGCTGTTTCCTCAACCTTCTCTTGGTACACCAACCAATCCGCGTCACCGCGCAGAAGTAGAACAGGCGCTTTGATCTTTCCAACCTGTTGCCGCTGATCAAAGTTCGCATAACCTGTCAGGTCACCTTTCATCACCTGCGGCGTGGTGCGCGAAATCTGCCACACCACCTCCTTCGCACGATCTGGTGGAGTGCGATTGCCCGTCATCGAACGAGACCAGGCACCGATGATCTCTGGCCCATTCATGAGCAACATATCGAGGAAGAACTCCGAAACCGTTGGGGTGAAATCTGCCCCTTCGGCTGAGATGATTGCACTGTACGCATCGGGTCGACGTGCCCCCAATTCCAGCACCAGATTGCCGCCCATCGAGCATCCCATGATGGCGGGTTTCTCAAGTCCCAAGGCCTCCATAAGGTGCTCATTGAACTCCGCATGGCGAGTGAGGCTGTGGAATGGGCCTGATTCGGGTAGCTCTGATTTGCTATGCCCGGGAGCGTCAATTGCAATGACGCGGAACTCATCTGACAGACCGTCCAGTACGTGCCTGTACATTAGAGAATCTTGTGATGCCGCGTGGAAGCAAACGAGTGGACGTCCCTCCCCTGCTTCTTCGTAGTAAACGCGAATTCCATCCACGGTGATGTACCGTCCTACCGTCTCTTTGCCCGACGGCTTCGGCCCGGGAGAATAGGAGAGCGGAGGGTTTGTATCGGTTTTCCCTACACGCTTCATTGCGTCGAACGCGCGAGCCATCACATCTACGTACTGCCATGCAGCGACCACGTTTCCCTCAAGCTCAAGTTTTCCCAATCCAGGGGACAACGCTTCAAACCAGTCGATCTTTCCGTCAAGAACGCGCTGCCACTCATCATCAGCACCAGACACGATGATGTCAGCGCCCAACGGGCTTCCTTCCGGGTAAACCGCAACGACTTTACCGGCGAGAACCGCAAGCGTTGAGAAACCTGTGCTGTGCTTGAATTGAATGCGCCCATCAAAATAGCGAGCTGCGGCAGTCCAATCAGCATCACCGTTTAACTCGTCGGCGAACTGGCTCAACCATTTGGCATCATTAATAAGGGTCATGACTTTCTCCTAGCTTTAGCTATCCCCAAAGGGATTTTCTTGTCAGTGCAGGTACGATCGGTTTGTTACAAACCCATGTTGCAAGAGGACTTCGATACCAGCGCCTTGTCGTACTTAAGGAACCAACCGGTAGTTTCACGGGTGAAGAAAATGGTAATGATGGCTGCCAGTACCATGAGGCCGGAAATAAAGTAGAGCGCGTAGTTGTAGCCCGCAGACTGCTCAAAGCCACCACCTGCGCCGATGAACATCCCGATCACGAATGGCCCAAAACCACCGGCGTAAATACCGACGTTGACGATTGAGCCCGCCAGGCCAGTCGTGCCTTGCTTCGCAGAGTCAAACGCAATGGCATAGACCAACGTGTAGGGCGCGTTCATTGCGAACCCAGCAAACAACTGAATCGCGATAAGCCAAGTCAGGCTGACGGATGAGTATTTGAAGAGGTACATGCCCACCGCAAGCCACGCGAAAACAAGCACTAGGCAAAGTTTTCGGCCTGCACGGTCTGAGATCCATCCCCAAACGATCTGGCCGATACCACCGGTGATCGTGAAGAGCACCGAGTAAGCAGCCGCCTCTGCGAAGTTGTAATGGGCAACAAATGCCAGGTACTGGGGTAACCAGAAGCTGATGCCGAAGTAGCCAACGATTGCGAACATCGAGATTAGAGCGATAGCTGAGATGTTCGGATTTTTCATTGCAGACTTGAACGCGCCTTTGGGCACCTCCACCACACCCTTTACAGCTTCCATTGATGGAGGGGTCTCACCCACGGCTTGAGCGTGTCCAACAAAGGATTCGTAACGCTTCTTCGTACTGAACCACCAGTAGACCGAAAAGATGATGATCATCGGCACAGGGAACAGCAGGAATGCCAAACGCCAATTTTCCGGGCCGTAAGCGTGGAGTAGAGCACTGATCGCCAAGCCACCGATCAATGTGCCCCAAGGGTATCCGGTGTGATGAAGTCCTAGGGCGAAACCACGGCGCTCCTTCGACCACCACTCAGACAAGGAGGTGACTTCGATGGCTTCGCCAGCCCCCCCAAATGCGTGAGAGATCACTTGCAGCGCGACCAGCACTCCAAGGGAGCCGGTCAAGAAATTGAGGCCGGTCAGAAAGGTGAAAAGCGTGTAAGCAATCACGATTGGCAGGTGGCGGTATTTTCGCATCCATCCCTGACCGCCTTTATCAGCCCAAATCATGCAAGGCACGGCTATCAAAGATGTAGCGATCGTGATGAAAGCGGCAAGCAGTCCAGTCAGCTCAGCGCTTGTCTTGAACTCGCTGGTGATCGAGGGCAATACCATGAAGAACATCTGGCGGGAGTTGGCATCCATGGCATACACGAGCCACAAAAGGGCCATCGCGCCCCATGAGGCTGCACCTGCTCCTTTTGGCACACGATTGACCGCAGGTAATGCTTCGATTTTGTCTTGAGCAAATCCCATGGGGATATCTCCGGGTATTTATTTTTATTCTCCGGCTGAGGATCGGTGTTTCGCACACATACGCCTCAACATCCGAGATGATCCAGCACTTGTCGTACCGCTCACCATGGACAGAGGTTATGGCTCAATTTCAGGGCTGAATATAGCTGGCAAAGCACACCTGCTGTGACCGCCAGGAACAGGTCAGTGGCACAAAATGGGAGAGGTGCCAGCGAAGCATTTGGCTAAGTAATTACTGGGGAACAGGTCTCAAATTTTTGAGAGCTCTGTTGGGCACAGAGCAAGAGGGAAAATTATCAGAGCGGTGGAGTATTGGCTCCCTTGTGCAGGAGCCACAGTTGCACGCTTGCGCGGAGGTAGAGTGAAAGTAGGCGCCGAGCCGTAGTGGCTATCAAACCGCTCCGGGCAGTCGTCTCACGATTTTCCATGGGTGAGCAATCCATTTTTCCTGAAAAAACTCGATGAACACCCGGATGCGAGGACTCAGATGCTTACGGTCTGAATAAAGCAGGTAAATAGGCTCCAAGATCTCCGCTTTGTACTCGTCAAGCAGGAGCACCAGCGATCCGTCCTGAATGTCTTTTCCAATGTGGAAATCTGCAAGGCGGACTATACCCGCGCCTGATTTGGCCATGTCCCTCAGCAGTTCGCCTTGGGTAAACGATCCTCGGGGCTTCACAGGGGTCGTCACACCCAGACCGTCCTGGATAAAGGCCCATTTGTTCCAAGGGCTGGCAAAACTGAAGTTAAAGCATCGATGATTCATCAGGTCTTGTGGCTGCTGCGGTGTTCCATACTTTTCCAAATAGTCAGGTGAAGCACACAGCAACCATTCACATTCGCCTATCTTCTTTGCAATTCTGGAAGAGCTCGGAAGAATCCCGCTATGGATGGCTATGTCCAATCCCTGCTCGAACTGGTCAATGAACTGAGCGCCTAACTGAATCTCGACATCAAGACCCGGATAAGTGTCGAGGAATTCCGGCAACCAAGGCACGATCTGCTGCTTCGCAAAAGAGGTCATCGTGTGGATGCGAAGCGTGCCACTGACCCTTGAAGGAAGCCCTTCTGCCAGAGAGTCAGCTTCACTCATCGCCTCAACCACAGCTTTCGCACTGCGCAGATAAGCAGCCCCCTCCTCCGTAAGGGTGAGGACTCGGGAACCCCTCTGGAAAAGTCGAACCCGAAGCCGATCCTCCAGCCGCGCTATCAATTTACTGATGGCCGACGGAGTCATCTCATGCGCCCTGGCGGCAGCAGAAAAACTTCCGCACTCTGTTGACCAGATGAAGGCTAGCATTTGAGAGTATTGATCCATTTCGGTACGCTCCTTACGCGACTGAATCTACCTGTTTATCTACACAAAAAACGCGCCGTAGCGCGTTTTTTTTGAACCAGAATCAGCGAATGAACTGCTCGATATAATCGTCCGGCAAGCCCAAATTTTTGTAATGGCTGCGGGCAGCTTCCAGCTTGGTGAAAACGTCTTCATAGCCAACCGCGACACCCTGCGGGTCGACGTAAGTGTAGCCACCCTGAACGTGGAACCAAGTAATCATTTCTTCGACATCTTCAGGGACGAACAGGGTGTGAGTCTCCCCTGGCGGCTCGAACGCAAAGGAGCCTTCATCAGCAACCCAATCGTGTTCGAGGTAGTACCAACGCCCCTTCAACACGATCGCATGCACTGCACCTGAGTGGCGGTGACGTGACAAAACCCCGCTCTGCCGCACTCGAAGCAAGTTGATGTAGTACCCACCGCTAACGCTCAGCAGCAGTGGTTTGAAAGATACTGACTTGGTGACAGGCACCCAGAGATTATCGTCTTCGAGCCAAGTGGTCATAACGCCTGGATGCACCATGTCTGGAGACATGAAAGGCACCTGCGGCAAAGCATAGGGAATGGCAAGTTCATCAGGTTTAACGGGCGTATTCATTATATTTTCTCTCAACGTGTGACTGGCGAGCGAGCCAGGATTTCAATCGCTGAGTGAGAGTAGGTGATGCTCTCGCACAGGAGAATACTCAGAAATTCACACCATCTGTGACCACTCGTCACAGCGCGTAGGGCTCATCCCGTTGAAGGCCGCGACTTATCTAAGACGCCTACTGCGCACGAGTTCAAGCGATTGACCCAGCAGATTTTTCATTGAGTGGATACCGGCCACCCGTGGATCGCGCCCCGTCAGAGGGGACACATTTTCCCCAATACCTTCACTACCATGCAGACCTGTTCATCTGAAAGCCGCTTACACAGTAGTAATCGGCTTAAAATAATGAGGTTTAGCAATGACTTCTCTCAGCCCTTCACTTGAGCTCAGTCCCGAGCTTGCAGCTCACCCGGCCTATTCGCGAGTGTTCCAGCCCGACGGCCTCACCTTCGGATACATCATGCCTCTTGAAGGCTACCCAAATTCGCCGTTCCCTACTTTGCAGGATCATCAGCGCCTTGCTCGAATCGCAGATGAGGCTGGTTTTGCAAGTTTATGGATGAGGGACGTGCCCTTCTACGATCCAAGCTTTGGTGACACCGGGCAGATGATCGACCCCTTCGTCTACCTTGGATATTTGGCAGCCGTAACTAAAAAAATTGCTTTGGGAACGACAGGAATCGTTCTTCCACTTCGCGAGCCGTTGATCGTTGCTAAACAATCTGTATCGGTTGACCAGCTCACCGGTGGACGATTCTTGTTAGGGCTCTCCAGCGGAGATCGCCCGATTGAATATCCAGCATTCGGGATTGATTTCGAAGCGAGAGAAGAACGATACCGGGAAGGCTTCGAGCTGATTAAGACAATCACTGAAAACAGCTTCCCAAGCGTCTCAACCAAACTTTTCGGCCAGCTGGAAGGCTTGCTAGACATGGTACCCAAGCCAGTTGGCCCTCGACTCCCCATGATTGTCGTAGGCCGGGCCCGTCAGACGCTTGAGTGGATCGCCAATAATGCCGATGCCTGGATTTGGCATCTGAGCGACTTCAATCGTTTGCCCGGTCTCATCCGCGAGTTCCGTTCTGCCAGTCAGACCGGCAATGCAAAACCATACGGCTACGCGACGTTTTTCGATCTGGCGAAGGATCCGAGCACACCGCTGGAACGCGGCTACAACGGAATAAGGATCGGGCGTAATGCTCTCGTGGATCTCTGGAAACGGCAACAGGATGAAGGTGTTTCACACGTCGCACTGAATATCAAACCTCTGCAGCGACCAGCCGCTGATGTCCTGGAGGAGATGGCTGAGTATGTCCTGCCACACTTTCCCATAGGCCAACCTGTCTCGCAGGTGACCCAGTGACCGGCTCAAGTGATCGCACCGACATTAAGGGCGTTATAGCCACCTTTCTGGAAGCCTGGGAGAGCGGTTATTGGGAATCTGCTGGGGATATGTTCACTGACAATTGCCAGCTGGTTACAAGCCACATGTCCGCTCATGAGGGTGGACGCAAGATTGTCAGAGCTTTCCAGCAAGACCGTGCCAAGGCTGATGGCTTTTCAGTGAAGGCAACCAATCACTATGTGGGTGGTGGAGAAACCGACGCCAAATTCAGTTTCTACGCATATGGCCATATCAGCAAAGCCACAAAGTCGGCCACGCTCGGATTTGGAATGACTGTCACAGGCTCTATGAAAAAGACAGCAGGCACCTGGCGCCTCGACAGCGTGCTGATTGCCTTGAATTGGATAACCGGGGACTACTCGCTTGCAATTCACTGGCAGCTTCCACCAGGTGACGACGGATGGAGGATTGGCGACCCAGCCCCGACCATCGTTAGCGAGCTGAATTCGCCATGGCTTGCTTTCCCTAACTCAACGGCTTCGGTGACCAGTGCGGAATGTATTGCTGAAACCTACGCTCGTTACTCATGGGCGCTGGATCAAGCTGACATGCAGCTGCTTGCTCATTGCTTTACCAACGACGCCGCTGGCGACTTCCAACCGATGGGCCTTATTGAAGGGCGCCACGCGATCATCGGCTCCTTCAAAGAATTTCGCAGGCCCTGGCCGTGGATGCAGCATTTCGCGGACGTGCTGGAGATCAAGTCCGACGAGGAAAAGGGTGTAGCGGAAATGATTGTCGGCAGAGTCATTCCTGGAAACTCACACACGCAAGATGGCACGCCTCTCTATGGCGCGCATTACCGGATGCGACTTCGTCGCAAGCATGAGGGATTCTGGCAACTGACCTGGAGCGAGTACCGCCCAGGCTGGTTCAATGCCAATGAAGCACCAAGAGTTTAGTCTCTTCCTGAAAACGCTCTAGGGCCGTGGCGCCGTACTATCTCGGACGACGAGTTCGATTTGTATGCGCTCGCGGCGTGCAAGTTGGCTCCCCTCGATCAGCGCAACGATGTTGTTGGCGCTGCTGATTCCAATTTTCGAAGTCGGCACCCGGACGGTCGTCAGGGCTGGCACGTAGGCAGCCGCGAACTCGATATCATCGAACCCGCTGACTGATAGTTCTTTGGGGACGTCGATCCCATTGGAGCGCGCTTCCGCCAACGCTCCGATACAGGTGAGGTCAGTGCTGCAGACAATGGCTGTAGGCTTGGGGTTAAGCTCCATAGCAATCCGCAGCCCGGCGCGCCCTCCCTCAATCGTGAATGGCTGCTCAATAATCCGTTCACTTGAAAGCTCTATCCCGGACTCGAGTAGCTGAGCGGTGATTCCTTTCAGACGGTATTTTGCCCGTTCGTTGTTAGAGACAACTCCACTGATCATGGCGATACTTTGATGACCAAGGCTAAGCAAGTGCTTGGCTATCAATCGACCACCCTCCTCATTGCTGAACCCCACGCAGTGATGGTCGTGAGCACCATCTAGCGACCACATGAGAATGAATGGGCATTGGGCGGCAGTTAGTGCTTCATAAATTTCAGGACTATGTTCAGTACCCACCAACAGTAGGCCTTCGACACCCCGCTCAATCATGTTCCTTACGTTCACCAGTTCTTGCGCCTGGTCGTATTCATGGGAAGAAATGATCAGGTGATACCCAAGCTCCGTTAGCCTTAACTGGAGGGCCTGGACAGCTTCAGCGAACGCAGGGTTGTTAAAAGTAGGAAACACGGCTCCGATGCTGTGCGTGCGCCTCGATGCCAAAGCACGCGCAGCCCCGTCTCGCACGTACCCTAGCTCTTGAACAGCTGCTTGTACTTTGGCCAGCGTTGTAGGTTTCACTAAGTGCGGGACAGCCAATGCTCTTGAAGCACTCCCCATCGAGACGCCCGCCAATTCAGCCACATCCTTGAGCTTCGGTTTCTCGATTTTTTTCATTGGAGATTCAGCATCCTCGATCGTAGCGCGGAGATAGGACGATCAGAAGAACGCCCTCGATTTTCACAGAGGATGATAAGCCAACAGCCTGCCGTTCGGGAGCCGTTAATTGGAGAGAAAAACCTGAGTGCAGCATTTCTGCTGCCCCCAGGCAAAGACACTTATTTAATGACGATTGGATTCACAGGAGCGCCGGTTCCACCTACGACCTTTAGAGGAGCTGCGGTGTACAGGAACGTCCACTGACCGTCCTCAGCGCAGTCCTCAGCGAGGGGATCAAGCTGAGCGATCTCAGTGAGAGTGATACCCAAGTTCCTCATGAGTGCGTTGTGCAACGGCAACGCAACCCCTGACACGGGATCGACGGTGACTTCGTTAGCGATGGTGTCGGTGACAATGTTCGGAATTTCCATCTCCTGAAACCACTTCACCAGCTCAGGGCTGTAAGTCAGGCCAGGCTCGATAAAGTCTTTGTAAAACTCTTCCGGATCGCGTTTATAAAACGAGCCAATCCATCCAGTGCGGATGATGAGAATGTCGCGCTTGTTGATAGAGACGCCTTGAGCCCGGGCCGCAGCCATTAGATCCTCATGGTTGAAAGTTTCACCTGCATCCAGCACGTCTTTACCACGGTGGCGCGCTATGTCGATCAGAATGCCTCGGCCAACGATGCCTTTTTCACCCAGCGGAGCAACGCTCGCCTTGGCCAGGGAGCCGATAGTGGTATCAGCGCTGTACCCATTCCAGATCTGGTCGTCGTACCAAACGTGGCCGAGCGCGTCGTATTGAGTTGAACCCTGAAGGTGGAAAAACATTACATCGTCGGCGAACTCGTACGAGCCTGGAAAGTGTGGGCCCTTGCCGCAGTTGTAGTGGCCACGATCCATGATATTCATGCGCTTTGACTGAGAGCGCCCAGGCCAGACCGGGTCACCTGCAGGATCAGCCATCCGCACCTGCAAAGTAAATGTCTTGCCTTGCGTGACCTCTTTGACACCTTGGAGCACCTCGACACCTGTGAGGTAGTTGAGTGAGCCAACCTCATCATCCGGCCCCCACTTACCCCAGTTCTTAGGGGAGTCTTTGAGCAAGTCATGAATGTGCGGAACGGTCTTGTCTGTCATTTTCTGAGCCTCTTTTATTATTGGATTAGCTGTACCGCATTAGCGGTTAGTTGAAACGTTCAAATCGTTGTCCCAGGTCGTCGGCACGAGCGAGTCCTCGGATGAGTCGTTCAGCGGTAAGGGCTGGCGCCATATTTTTCGCGTAAACCGCACCCAGTGTTGCCTGGACAACAATGTCCAGTTCCTCAGAGGTAAACGGAGACGTCTGGCCAAGGCCGTCGAGGGTGACGGGAAGATTCACATCATTCAGAAGCTGAGCGACCTCTAGGATGTCTGAGTCTGGGCGCTCTTCGACCGACATCTGCACCAGCGTCCCGAATGCGACAAGCTCACCATGCAGCATGGAAGTAATCGCAGGAATTGCCGTAAGACCTCGCACAAGCGCATGAGCTAGCGACAAGCCGCCACTCTCGAACCCAACGCCACTGATAAGGACGGTTCCTTCAACAACCCGCTCGACATCATCATTAACCTCGTGCCGGCCTACTGCTTGGTAAGCGCTGTACCCGTAGGTCATAAGCGTCTTAAACACTGCCTCTGTTAGCAGCAATGCAGTGTTCAACGCTGGAGTACCAAATGAGTTATTGCCTCCGGCAGACTGACATTGTTGCGCCTCAAACTTTTTACTGATGGCGTCGCCGATGCCTGCGGCGAAAAACCTTGCAGGCGCACGGACAATCACTTCGGTGTCCACGACTACTGCAGAGGGGTTCATGTTCAGGTACTCGACACCAACGACCTTGTGCGCTTCGTCGTAAAGCACAATCAAACGGCTGGTTGGGGCGTCGCTGGAAGCGATGGTCGGGCATACGACAATGGGGACGTTGAGCTGAGCAGCCATCCCTTTAGCCGTGTCAATTGTCTTACCCCCGCCCAAAGCGATGATGGTGTCTGGCTTGTAATCTGCTGATCGCTCACAGAGAGACGCAATTGCAGCTTTAGTGCATTCACCAGGAAAAACGATGCTGTTCGCCTCGAAGCCATGCTCTGACAATGCTTTTCCTACCTCAGGCCACAGATGCCTCGAGACGAACTCGTCGCACAAGACCAAAGGGCGCGATTGCCCCATATCGGAAAGGATTCTGCCAAGCTGCTTTAGTGCGCCTGGCCCTTGCTCGTATCGGCCAGGAAAACCCATTGTTCGAACCATGCCATCACCCGCTGCTGAAAAACTGTGAGATAAATCGTTACGTTGAATACGAGCCCGGCTGGATCAGCGCATCAACCAGCCACCAGCCACATCCACGACTTGGCCCGTGATGAAGTCGCTGTCGTTTGAAGTCAAAAAGCATGCTGCTTTAGCTACCTCAAGTGGCGTTCCAAGACGGCCCAACGGAGTCTCATCAACAACAGCCTGGTTCGCTTGCGCAGAAACGGTTTTCAGAAGCGGCGTTTCGATGCGTCCCGGGGCCAGCGCGTTTGCCGTAATCCCATAAGGCCCGAGCTCACCTGCCAGATGACGGGTAAAACCGATAATTGCGGCTTTGGTGGCGCTGTAATGCGCCGCAACGATAGGGAGAAATGCGCTGCCAGCAACGGAAGACATGTTCACGATTCTCCCAAAGCGACGCTCGACCATCCCCGGTGCGAGTGCTCTAACCAAGTTGAACGAGCCAGTGAGGTTGATGCCGACGACCCGATCCCACTCCAGGGGATCCATCTCCCAAATCGGTGCGGGTGCCCCCTGATGTTTGGGAGACACGCCTGCATTGTTGATCAAGGTGTCGATAGGGCCGAGCTGCTCGCTAAACTCAGCACAGGCTCGACTGCATTGATCAAAATTTGCGACGTCAGCTTTAGCCCAAGCCACCAAATGTCCGGCAGTACAGAGTTGCTGGGAAAGCTCAGAAACTGACTGTTCGTCGAAGTCTACCAAGGCAACCCGCGCGCCCTCCTCGCAGTACAGCCGGGCAATCGAGGCACCGATGCCCCCTCCTGCCCCGGTAATAAGAACTGTGCGTCCTGTGTGTCGAAGATTCGTCATGCCAAATTCCCCGCGCTGAACAAACAGAAACAAGACGCGGTGATGCTCACACGCGTCCAATGCCGCACTGGCTCACCGAAAATTTCGGGTTCATGTAAGCGGGTGGTGTTAGGAGATTTGCGTGGCGAAGCCAGTGCCCCCGCGCCGGAGCGGTCGGTGACTCTAGATAAGAGAGTGGCGAGGGCTGCCCACGTGCTTGACCGAGCGCAGGCTAATGATGCAGTGACCATCATGATCTCCAGATTTGCCTAGGAAAACGGCAAATATGAATCGTTTCATTCTCGCAGTCTGCGGACTTCAGCCAACAAAATATGCGATCTTTTCACGACTATATTTTTGTATTTATTCTCGAAAGAGATATTTATGAAGCGCTTCATTTTTAGTCTGATATTTGACCGCTGTCAAGCGGTCTGCACGGTCACTTCCCCAGCAAGGAGCGCCAGTAGCTCCTACGAAACGCATTCATGAGCATCTGCGCCAATCCTATTGAGGATGCGAAAAACACCGGCGCACTAAGCCCCTGACGCACTGGCCCCTTCGGCAGATGAGCTGAACACGGGCGCAGTGCTCACGCCTGGAAGTCGATGCTCAAGTGAAATGAATATGCGATGCATATGTTAGGTATCGACTAGCCGCGCGGGCTTCGCTCACGGGTCAGACAGAGTGAATGCGTTCCGCAGAATGCTGCTCCCATGGTGGGCATGGTGACCAAGCCTCCACGAGCTTATCGATGAAGAGTCGAATTTTTGGAGAGAGGTGCCGCTTGCTAGGGTAGATCACCCGAATAGGCTCTGCAGCCTCTGCATACCCAGCGAGCAATTGAACAAGCTTGCCGCTCCTCAAATCGTCGTTCACCACGTAGGAAGGAAGAGTCGCGATGCCCAGGCCAGCTACAGCTGACTGGTGTAATGACTCAGCACTGTCCATCTGTAGCCTTCCACCATGAGTAACGGACACAGCGCTACCATTCACGCGAAAATTCCAAGGAAGCAATCTCCCACCGCTCACGAAATGCAGGCACTGGTGCCCGGTTAAATCCTCAGGCGTTTTAGGCTCGGCATGCTCAGCCAAATATGTGGGGGAAGCGCAGGTAATCATTTGTTGGTAGGCCACAGTGCGCGTTAACAACCGAGAATCTTCCTTCGGTGGCCCGATGCGCATGGCCAAATCAAATCCCTCATCAATCAAATCGACCAGCCTGTCAGAAAAGGTGATATCCACGCTCAGGGAGGGCCAATCCTTAAGGCAGTACTCAATGTGTTGAAGGACATGAAGTCTGCCAAGCGCAACCGGCAAACTCATCCGCAGTCGCCCACTGGGAGTCGAACGACGAAACGCAAGGGCATCCTCCACGTCGTCCAGATCCTGAAGAACGCCCACACAGCGCTCATACAGAACCTGGCCGTCATCCGTCATGCTTAAACTGCGCGTAGTGCGATTCAGTAAACGTACCTGTAAACGAGCCTCGAGCCTGACTATCGACTTCCCCACTGCAGAGCGCGTAAGGCCAAGCTGTTTTGCCGCCGCAGTGAAGCTTCCAGCGTTTACCGAGCTTACAAACGCGGCGATATCGTTCAGGTTGTGGAGTTCCATACGGCCTCAGTGATCTCAACGTTCGGGCGGCTTAGCACCAGTTATGGGGAACCCTATTCCCCAATACTAAGCATAATATCTCAATTAGCTAATCCACTCCCAACGATCAATTGAGGTCATTATGAACACCAAAGTCCAAGCAGCCGTCCAAACCTGGGCCAACAGCCTTAGCGATCTGGTACCCGTTCTTAAGGGAATCGATACCACCACAAAAATGAGCGACATCCGCGACTCTTACGCAAAAATGCTCGCGCAAAATCCAGCGCCAGCTGGCGTTAAATTCGAAGCAGTCGACATGGGTGGCGTACCCGGCACACTGGTTACCCCGGACGAGATCAAGACTGACGCAGTAGTGATGTACATCCACGGCGGCGCTTACATTGTAGGTCGTCCAGACGGCTACCACGGCATCGGCGGCAACTACGCGAAAATGCTCGGTGCTCGCGTGTACATGCCGGACTATCGCCTTGCCCCTGAGCACAAGTTCCCAGCCTCTCTTGACGACACACTGCGCGCCTACGAGTGGTTGCTTGAGCAGAAAATCCCGGCTAACAAAATTGCTTTCTCTGGCGAGTCGGCTGGCGGCGCAATGGTTGTCAGCGTCATGGTTGCGGCTAAATCGAAAGGGCTTCCATTGCCTGCGGTTGGCTCTTCCATCTCGCCATGGGCGAACCTTGAACACACCGGGGCTTCCATGAGCAACCGTGAGGGTCTGGATCCTCTGAACTCCAAGCCTGTCCTGGACATTCTCGCCAGAGCATTCCTAGGCGACACATTGGCCAATCATCCACTGGCCTCACCTGTGTTCGCGGACGTCACCGGTCTTCCACCAATCTTGGTGCAGATCGGCGAGAACGAGCTGATGTTGAGTGATGCAATGCGCCTTGCAACTCACCTCGCGGATAACCGCGTTCGCGTCAACCTAGAAGTATGGCCAGCAATGTTCCACGCTTGGCATTTCTACGCCAGCATGCTGCCAGAAGGTCAGCAGGCTATGGAGAGTTCCGTTCGCTTCATTGAGGGTGGCTTGGCCGACGCTAACCGCTGAAACGCAGTACAACCGCGATAGCTTTCTGGCTGTTGCGGTTTTCCTCATCCTGTTTCTGAAAAAGCTTCATCAGGCTGCCCAGAGCACTTGAACAAGCGCCCTGCCCAACCCGAGCAAATTTCACCAAACGCCCCGTCGTGGCAGGCTGTGTCCGCTGAGCTCAAAAGATGTTTGTTCCGTTGACACCAGACCGCACAACTATCAACCCAAGGGGCTCTGTGCGGAGAGTGGCCTCGTGGCAGCTTTTGCTTTAGGCATGGACATCAGCGCGCCAATCATTGGTGCTCCAGGAAAACGCTGAAAAAAGCTTCCTGATTTGGCAAAACCCTCAGATACCAGTTGCCGAGCTTTTCAAAGCCGCTCGCTGCCGATTTGCCAACCCTCTTCTACACCGCCTTGTAGATAAACAGAAAGCTCCGCTGAAGGGTGCCCCCGCGCTGTATGTAATCGAGTTAGTCATCGATATAATGAGCGACAGCTGAACCCTTGGGGCCGCCGTCCTGGCTGCAGCCTTGATCTCTTCAAGCTGACGCTCCCTCTCCTTCGCAAGCTTTTCGGTCTCGAACGTTGCGCTGATAGGGGTGATGCCCTTTTTCCGGATGAGGGCGCGCCATTTTCCACTGGGGAGCCGCTGGATCGAAGCCATACTTGTGTTCACTCAATGTTCATTAACCCATACCCGACGCATACTTTTTTGCACACGGCGTGTATCTCAGATATACCAAAATCTTCTTTTTGGCCCGGAAATGTACACGCTCGATAGCACGAACACATGCTGGAGGCCTTTAAATACAAGGCTTTATGAATCGTAAATTTAGTGTAGCCCCGATGATGGACTGGACCGACCGCCACTGCCGGTTCTTCCTGCGCCTGCTCTCCAAGCACACCCTGCTCTACACCGAAATGGTCACCACTGGCGCCCTGCTGCACAACGACGCGCACCGTTTCCTGCGCCACGATGTGTCCGAGCATCCGCTTGCCCTGCAGCTGGGCGGTAGTGTGCCGGCCGACCTGGCGGCCTGTGCGCGCCTGGCCGAACAAGCGGGCTATGACGAGGTGAACCTCAACGTCGGCTGCCCGAGCGACCGGGTGCAGAACAACATGATCGGCGCTTGCCTCATGGCCCACCCGGCGCTGGTGGCCGATTGTGTCAAGGCCATGCGTGATGCGGTGTCGACGCCGGTGACGGTGAAGCACCGTATTGGTATCAATGGCCGTGACAGCTATGCCGAGCTGTGCGACTTCGTCGGGCAGGTACGTGACGCCGGGTGCCGCAGTTTCACCGTGCATGCGCGCATCGCGATTCTCGAAGGGCTGTCGCCGAAAGAGAACCGCGAGATCCCGCCGCTGCGGTACGACGTGGCTGCGCAGTTGAAAGCAGATTTCCCGGACCTTGAGATTGTACTCAATGGCGGGATCAAGACCTTGGAGGAATCTAAGGCGCACCTGGAGACCTTCGATGGGGTGATGCTGGGCCGCGAGGCTTACCACAATCCGTATGTGCTGGCTGAGGTGGATCAGGTGCTGTTTGGCAGTAATGCGCCGGTGGTCAGCCGTAGCGAGGCGATGGCCAAGCTGCGGCCTTATATCGTGGCGCACATTGAAAGCGGGGGCGCAATGCACCACGTCACCCGGCACATTCTGGGGCTGGGCCAGGGGTTCAAGGGGGCGCGGCGGTTCCGGCAGTTGCTTTCGGCGGACATTCACAAGGCGCCGGAGCCACTGGTGGTGTTCGACCAGGCCGCGGAGCTGTTGCAGGGGCGATGAGGTGAATGGGCGGGCCCTATCGCCGGCAAGCCGGCCACAGGGACGGTGCTGTTCTTGAAGCTATCGCCCTGCTTGTGCGGGGTTTGCTGCAGTGTTGCAAGGTGGTGGGGAACCTCGTGCTGGCTGGTGACTCGAATCATCACCCCAGACAATTCGCCACCGCCCCACTGGCCCCTTGAGCGGCCGTCGGGGCTCGGGTAATGTCGAGACATCGCACAGGACAGAGCACGCCATGACTTCCAAGCTGGAACAACTCAAGCAGTTCACCACCGTGGTCGCCGACACCGGGGATCTGGACGCCATCACCCGCCTCAAGCCGGTCGATGCCACCACCAACCCCTCGTTGCTGCTAAAGGCTGCCGCTATCCCGGGTTATGCCGACCTGCTCAAGCAGGTAAAAAGCGATGCCAAGGGCAATGTCGACCTGGCGTGCGACAAGTTCGCGGTGGCGGTGGGCGCTGGCATTCTGAAAGTGATCCCTGGGCGCATCTCCACCGAAGTGGATGCGCGCCTGTCGTTCGACGAACCGGCACTGCTGAGCAAGGCCCGCCAGCTGATCGAGCTTTACCAGGCCGCCGGGATTCCCAAAGACCGCGTGCTGATCAAGCTGGCCTCCACCTGGGAAGGCATCCGCGCCGCCGAGCAGTTGGAGAAGGAAGGCATCCAGACCAACCTGACCCTGCTGTTCTCCTTCGCCCAGGCCCAGGCCTGCGCCGATGCCGGTGTGTTCCTGATTTCGCCGTTCGTGGGCCGGATCTACGATTGGTACAAGAAAAGCACCGGCCAGGAGTACGTGGGTGCCAATGACCCGGGCGTACAGTCGGTCACACGCATCTACAACTACTACAAGGCCAACGGCTACAACACCGTGGTCATGGGCGCCAGCTTCCGCAACATTGGCCAGATCGAACAACTGGCTGGCTGCGATCGCCTGACCATCAGCCCGGAGCTGCTGCAGCAACTGAGCGATGACCAGGGCGAGCTGCCGCAGGTGCTAAAGCCGGGCGATGCCGGCGAGGCCAAGCAGGTGCTCAGCGAAAGCCAGTTCCGCTGGGCCATGAACGAAGACGCCATGGGCACCGAGAAACTGGCCGAGGGCATTCGCCAGTTCGCCCGTGACCAGGAGAAGCTGGAAAAGCTGATGGCTGACAAAGCCTGATACATATCCGGTTTGCCAGGCGGGCGGTGAATGTTCAGCATTTTCCGCCCGCTTTGCTTTAGCCGTTCAAAAAGCGTTTTGAATTCAAGGGCCCCTTCGCGACGGTTCGACGCGAATGGGCCGATTAGCCACCAGAGCTGTCCATGACTTCCTCCCCTTTGCCCCTTGTTCTCGCCGGCCCTGTACTGCGCCGCCTGGAGCCTCAGCGCCTGGCCATCTGGCTGGTCGGCAGCCAACCCTTGCAGCCCGAGTTCACCCTGGACGGCGCGGCCAAGGTGGATTGCCAGGTCGTACCGATCGGCCAGCACGCCTTCATTCATCTGCTGGACATCCACTTTGCCCAACCGCTGCCCAGCAACGTCGAACTCGAATACGACCTGCTGATCAACGGCCAAGGTATCGCTGGCTGGGCGCCGCACCTGCTCTACCCAGGGCGCCGGCGCCCGAGCCTGGTGCTGCGCGACCGCCTGGACCAGCTACTGCACGGCTCTTGCCGCAAGCCGCACCACCCCGCTGCCGATGGCCTGCTTTGCGCCGACCGGCTGCTGCAGGCCTGTACGCGCCCCGAAGAGCGCCCGGCCGTGCTGCTGATGACCGGCGACCAAGTCTACGCCGATGATGTAGCAGGGCCGATGCTACGGGCCATTCATTCGCTGATCGAGCGCCTTGGCCTGTTCGATGAACACCTGGACGGCGCGGTCGTGGCCGACAGCAGGTCGCTCTATGACCACCCGGCCAGCTATTACCACCGCGCCGACTTGCTGCCGGCCCAGGAACGTAACGAAACCCTGCGCGAGCGATTCTTCGGCGGCAAGCGCAAACCGATCTTCTCCTCAAGCAATGCCGACAACCATCTGGTGACGTTCGCCGAGGTCATGGCCATGTACCTGCTGGTCTGGTCACCAACACCTTGGCAACTGGTAGCGCTCGACATGCCTGCGGGCCTTGCCGACCCGCACCAGGCGCGCTACCGCAAGGAACTGCCGCTGGTGCAGACGTTCGCCGACAACCTGGGCCAGGTGGCCCGGGTAATGGCGCATTTGCCTTGCCTGATGATCTTCGACGACCACGACATCACCGATGACTGGAACCTCTCGGCGCAGTGGGAGGAAACAGCCTACGGCCACCCATTCTCGCGACGAATCATCGGCAATGCCCTCCTCGGCTACCTGCTGTGCCAGGCCTGGGGCAACGACCCGCAAGGCTGCAAAGCAATGGTCGGGCAATGCCAGGCACTAGCTAGCCCACAACTGGACAGCCAGCAACAGGACCACCTGATCGGTGAGCTGCTGCGCTTTCAGGGCTGGCAGTTCAGCCTGCCCAGCAACCCGCCCCTTCTGGTGCTGGACACCCGCACACGCCGCTGGCGCAGCGAAAGCGACTTGGCCAAACCCTCCGGCCTGCTCGACTGGGAGGCGTTGAGCGAACTGCAGCAAGCCTTGCTGGACCACCCTTCGGCGATCATCGTGTCACCGGCGCCGATCTTTGGTGTCAAGCTGATCGAGACGGTGCAGAAAGTGTTCAGCTGGCTGGGCCACCCGCTGCTGGTAGATGCCGAGAACTGGATGGCCCACCGCGGTGCCGCCCAGGTGATCCTGAATATCTTCCGCCACTCGCGCACGCCGGGGCACTACGTGATCCTGTCAGGGGACGTGCATTATTCGTTCGTGTACGAGGTGCTGATTCGCCATCGCCAGCGCAGCCCGCACCTATGGCAGGTCACCAGCAGCGGGATCAAGAATGAGTTCCCTCGCCGCTTGCTGGACGTGCTGGACCGGCTCAACCGCTGGCTCTACTCGCCGCGCTCGCCGCTGAACTGGTTCACCCGGCGGCGGGAGATGGAAGTGGTGCCGCGCACACCCAGCCACAGCAAGGCCGGGGAAAGGCTATGGAATGGTGCGGGGCTGGGGCAGGTATTTTTCGATGAACAGGGGCGCCCGGCACGGGTGTTTCAGCTGGATGCCAAGGGGGGTGAGGCTACGGAGTTTGCCCGGCCGAACTAGCTGATCTGGCCCTTTGCGAGTTCAACCGCCAAGGACGCAGGCAGGCGCCGGATCAGGATCGCTCCAGCGCATTCACCAGGTCATGGAAGGCTTCACGGTTGGAGTCATTCAGGCCCATCAGAATCTTGTGCGCCTCCAGCACCTTGGAGCGCACCACATCTTCGTTCTGGTCCTGGGATGGCAGGTCGGTCAGGCATTCCGGGCACGGCACCGGGCGATCGACGATGTTGAACACCTGATCGAAGCCCATCGACTGCAGCAGGCGCGAAATATCCGGGTTGGTGGTGACCACGGTCGGCAGCAGGCCGACCTTTTGCCGCGACAGGATCGACAGCTTGGCCAGCAGGCCCAGCGTGGTGCTGTCTATGCTCTCGGTCTCGGTGAGGTCGATGACGATCGCCGAGAAATTAAGCGCGGTGAATATTTTCTCGATCGTCGCATCCAGCGCCGAACACAAGGTCAGGCGCACTTCACCGACGAATTTCAGCACGAAGGTACCGCTTTGCTCGGCGAACTGGATTCTACCGGTACTCATTGAAGGTTCCTGCTTAACACCAATAGGGCGATATCATCCGGCATCTCCCCAAGCGTAGCCAATCCAAATCGTTGGCGCAGCCCATCCAGGCTACCACCCGCTGCCTTGACGATGTCCGGCAAGGCGGCCTCTTTATCTTTGAGCGTGTCCCCTGGCAAAAGATCCAGGATACCGTCTGACATCAGGGTCAGGCTGAACTGCGGTGGCAGTTCCATCACCAGGTCCTGGTAGGTTGCCTCATCGAACAGGCCTACCGGCAGGCCACGGCCTTCCAGGTAGCGGGCCTGGCCTGGGGTATACAGCACCGGCAGCGGCAAGTGGCCGCCCACGGCGTAGGTCAGCAGGCCGGTTTCTTCATCGATCACACCACCGACCATGGTCACGTGTTTACCCAGCTTGCAGTTGATCAGGCCACGGTTGATGTGACCGAGCACTTCGGAAGGCTTGAATTCGCGCAGTTTGCTGTTGCGCTTGAATTCGAACATCAGCCGGGTGGTCATGAACTTCAGCAGCACCGTGACGAAAGCCGACGACGCGCCATGCCCGGAGACATCGGCGAGGTAGAAAGCGATGCGCCGCTCATCCACGCGGAAATAGTCGGCGAAGTCGCCTGACAGGTACAGCGACGGGATGATCTGGTGCTCGAAGGCAAACTCCCCGGCAACCCAGGGGCTCTCTGGCAGCATGTTCATCTGCACCTGGCGACCGGCAGTCTGGTCCTCCTGCAACAGGTGCAGGCTGGCCTCCAGTTCACGGTTCGCAGCCTCGAGCTTGTCGCGGTAGCGCTGGTTTTCCACCACCAGGCGCGAACGGTCAAGCGCACGGCGCACCGAATGTTCGAGCACGGCTAGGTCTTCCAGCGGCTTGATCAGGTAATCGGCGGCGCCCAGGCGCAAGGCCTCGACTGCGTCGCTCATCACGCCGGCACCCGATACCACGATCACCGGCAACTGCGGCGCGCGCTCACTGACCTGGCGGATCAATTCCAGGCCGCCCATCTGCGGCATGCGCAGATCGCAGATCACGAGGTCGGGCTGGTGTTCTTCAAAGACCTGGAGCCCCTGCTGGCCATTACCGGCCTGGAGGACGCTGAAGCCACTGTCTTCCAGATAGGCGGCGAGGCTCGCACGGACCACGTCGTCATCATCGATGATCAGCAGCGTTGCACTGATTTTCTGCATGTGGGCGAACGGCGCCGATTTAGGTTGGTGCAGGGGCGTCTGCAAGGCTGACATCCAACTGCTGGAATACTCTGTGGTAACACTCTACTTGAGTTGTAGGCCAAGAACACGGCCCAGGCAACCGGCAGAGGTACTGTGTAAGGCGCAGACGGTACTCCCATCCGCCAGGCGTTTCAAGCATGCATGGGTCGAGTCTGGTGCTCTTTACAGGCTAAATCACTGAGAGTTATAAGAATGCGACCTGTGCAACCCGATGAGAAGGATGCAGCATGCCAAACACGCCCTCCAACCACAGTGAGAAACGCGACTTCATTCGCATGCGCATCGACACCGAAGTCAGCCTGCTGCATGCCGGCCAAGTGATCGCAGCGGTATGTCTGGACCTGTCCAGTAGCGGCATGCAGGTGCGCGCACCGCAGCGCTTCGAGGTGGGCGACACCCTGGAGGTACGCATCGACTCCGACCACCCTGCCCTCAAAGGCCTGCATGCCAGCACCGAAGTGGTCTGGATCGCCGACCAACCCGGCGGGCAGCAGAAATTTGGCCTGCGCATCCTGGCCATGCATTGATCTGTTACGAAAAAGGCGACCCGAAGGTCGCCTTTTTCATGCACGCATGAATCAAAAGTCGTCTTCGACCTCACCATCCTTGACCTTGAACTCGCGGTTCTGCAGGTAGGCGTTGCGAATGAAGATGTATTTGTCGCCCTGAATCAGCTTTTCTGCCGACAACAGGCTGGCCCGGGTATCGACCACATCCAGAGCGAAGATAGAGTTGCGGGTCGGCACATGATCGATGTAGCGGTACGGCTTGGTGTAGCCGTCCGGGTATTTCGCCAGGCCATCGCGCACGGTGCTCGGCCCCAGCAGCGGAATGACTACGTACGGGCCACTGGGCAAGCCCCAGTAACCGAGCGTCTGGCCGAAGTCTTCGTCACTGCGCTGCAGGCCCATCTTGGTGCCCACATCGAAGAAGCCGCCAAGGCCGAAGGTGGTGTTGACGATCAGCCGCGCCGTATCAACGCCCGCCGCATGCGGCTTGAGCTGCAGCACGTTGTTGGCCAGGTTGGTGACATCGCCCAGGTTACGGAAGATATTGTGTATGCCATCTTCGAGGAACTGGGGGGTGACAGCCTGATAGCCCTGGGCCAATGGCTTGAGGGCATAGGTGTCGAGGACATCGTTGAAGCGGAAGATCGGCCGGTTGACCGCCTCCCAGGGATCATCCTCGGTGGCCGCCTGGGTAGCCGCCACAGGTGCCAGCAGCAAGCTGGCACAGACACAGGCCTGGGTGACTCGCTCGATCACACCGGCACCGATCCTACGCATAGATGTTTCTCCATCGAATTTCTCGGCCGCAGGCGCAACGCATGCGCCGCAGGTAAGGCGGCAGTATAGAGGCTTGCGAGCTGATAAACACCTTTACACATTTTTCCTAAATATTTGTGAGCAGCCATTACGAGTCACAGAGACGTAACAATCGCTCAATAGCCTGCGGTGTATTTAGGGACGTTGCCATGCATGATGCACCTGCCTTCACCGCCGTGCTGTTCGGCCTGCGTGGTTGCCTGGTCCAGGCTGCCAATGGTAGCCCCTTGCCCGCCCCCGGCGCCCTCGACACCCTGGCTGGCCTGCGCCGCCGTCAGGTGCCATGCATCTGGCTCGATGACCTGAGCAGCCCTCAGGGCAAACGCCTGGCCAGCGTGCTGCCGGATTGGTTGCCGGGGCACGCGACCAATGGCGTGCGATTGCCCGCGCCCAACGCCTGCTGGCAGGCACTGATGGCGCTGGACAGCCAACGCCTGGACGGCTGCGTGTTGGTAAGCGGCGAGCCGCGGCTGTTGCAATCAGGCCTCAACGCCGGGCTGTGGACCATCGGCCTGGCCGCCTGCAGCCCATCCTGCGACCTCGGCTCGCAGCAATGGCAAGCCATGACCCCGCAGCAGCAGGAGCTGGCGCGGGGCAAGGCCACGCTGGAACTATTCCGCTTGGGCGTGCACTCGGTGATCGACCACCTCGAAGCGCTGGACACCTGCCTGGCCGACATCGCCCAGCGCCGCCGCAAGGGCGAAAAACCCTGACACAGCAACGTTGACACGGATCATGCAAAGCAACGGCGAGTGGATTACGCTAGAAGACAGGTGCGAACCTTTGCCGCTTCGCTGAGGTCCATGCCTTGCCAAGCCATTGATGGAGAACAGCCAATGCCTGCCCGCGAATTGCAAGAGCGCCTGAACAGCTTGCGCGAGCAACTGGATCGAAACATACCGCTTACGGATGAGGAGTTGGCCGCGCTGCATGAGGAAGCCAGACAGATCGAGGCGCAACTCAAGCTTGAGGAAGCGACGCCAGACAACAACCTGGTCGATGGTGTGAACCTGGCCATAGAGCGTTTCGAGGCCGACCATCCCGACCTTACCGCCACCCTGCGCAGCATTGCCAACTCGCTGCACAGTATGGGTATTTAGTAATAGCTGGGGCCGCTTCGCGCCCCTTTCGCGACACAAGGCCGCTCCTACAGAAGCGCGAGTACTTCTGTAGGAGCGGCCTTGTGTCGCGAAAGGGGCGCGAAGCGGCCCCAATCATTCGAACCTTACTGACGCACCAGCCGCACGTTTTCAGGGCTGATCGCCCCAGTACTACGGTACGGATTGATATCCAGCCCACCCCGGCGCACATAACGCGCGTACACGGTCAGGTGCTCCGGCTGCAGCAGGTTCTTCAAATCCAGGTAGATCCGCTCCACGCACTGCTCATGAAAGTCCGCATGCTGGCGGAAGCTGATCAGGTAGGTCAGCAAACTCGCATGGTCCAGCGCCCTGCCCTTGTACTCAACTACAACACTCCCCCAGTCCGGCTGGCCGGTCACCGGGCAGTTCGACTTGAGCAGGTGACTGTGCAGGGTTTCTTCCACCACACGCTCGGGGTTGCAGCGCAGCAACTCTGGCTGCGGCTGCTCGTAGTTGCTGATGGTCACATCCAATGCATCAATGCACTGCCCCGGCAGCGCAAGCACACCTTGCGCCTCCACTTCTGCCAGCGTGCGCACCTGCACGCTCACAGGCTTGCCAGCGGCAGCCGACAGGTCTTTCTCAAGGCATGCCTGCAACTCGCCAATGGTGGCGAACACCGTCTGGTTCAGTGAGTTCAAGTAAAGCTTGAACGACTTCGACTCGATGATGTTCGGCGAATCGGCAGGGATGGCGAACTCCCCTATCGCCACCACGGGCTTGCCGGACGGCAACAGCCACGACAGCTCGAAGCAGTTCCAGTAATCCACGCCGTGCCACGGTAGAGTCTGGGCGGTTACCCCCAGTTCGGCCCACTTGGCCGTGCGCGGGATGGGGAATAGCAACGAAGGCATGTAGGTGGCAATGTATTCGCTGGATTTGCCCAGCGGGGAATGTTCGGCGGCGGGATGCATGGAAACTGACCTGAAGGTTCGGAAATACCCTTAGTCTACCGGTTTTACATCCCGCCTTGGAGCGCCAGTCACTCGATGGTCAATGGCCCGACCATGCCAGCCTGGTAGTGCCCAGGTACGTTGCAGGCGAATTCGATGGGCGCCGACTGGCGGAAGGTCCAGGTCAACTCGGCGCGCTGGCCGGGCTGCAGCAGCACTGTATTAGCAGCATCATGGCCGTGGGCACCGTGGTCCATCTGGCCATGGTCCATACCCTCGTGGTTCATGCCAGCGGTGAACAGCTTGCCTTGCATGGCAATCATTTCTTTCTGGTGCTGGGCGTGCATGGCCTTGTCGCCCAGGTTGAATTCATGGGGCAGCTTGCCTTCGTTGATCAGGACAAACCGTACGGTCTCGCCCGCCTCGACCTGCAGGCTCCTGGGTTCGAAGGCGATGTCCTTGAGCACTACCTCGACCGTGCGCGTGGCCTTGGCCGCCGGGGCCGGCTCGCCGAAGGAAAAGCTTTTGCCAGTGCCTGCCAGGGTGGGCAGGCTGACCAGGGCAAGCGCAGCGGCGATGAACAGGCGTTTCATGATGACTCCAGTGCTTGCAGCGGATATGAGGCCACTTTAGAAAGGGCTGACTGGCAGCTACCTGACGGCAAGATTACAACTTTGTCAGTTTGGGCGGCGACAGAGATAGTCACGTATCATTTCAACCACTACACCGCCGATTCCGGACACCGCATGAAACTGCTGATTGTCGAAGACCAGGCCCGCACCGGCCAGTACCTGAGCCAAGGCCTCAGCGAAGCCGGCTTCGCCACTGAGCTGGTCGCTGACGGCGAAACCGGCCAGCACCTGGCGCTGAGCGGCGATCACGACCTGCTGATCCTCGATGTGATGCTCCCTGGTCGCGACGGTTGGCAGATCCTCCAGGCTGTGCGCCAGGCCGGCCTGGACACGCCGGTGCTGTTCCTCACTGCTCGCGATGCGGTGGAGGACCGCGTGCGCGGCCTGGAACTAGGTGCCGACGATTACCTGGTCAAGCCTTTCGCCTTTTCCGAACTACTGGCTCGGGTCCGCAGCCTGCTACGCCGCGGTGCCAGCCCCAGCCAAGAGACGCAGCTGGCCTTGGCCGACCTGCGCCTGGACTTGTTCCGCCGCCGGGCAGAGCGTGCCGGCCAACGCATCGACCTGACCGCCAAAGAGTTCGCCCTGCTTGAATTGCTGCTGCGCCGCCAAGGCGAAGTATTGCCCAAATCGTTGATCGCCTCGCAGGTTTGGGACATGAATTTCGACAGCGACACCAACGTCATCGAGGTCGCAATCCGCCGCCTGCGCCTGAAAATCGATGACCCGCACCGCAACAAGCTGATTCACACCGTGCGCGGCATGGGCTATGTGCTCGAGGAGCGCCACGACTGATGCGCAGGCTTTCCCTTGGCAGCCGTCTGGCCCTGTTGTTCGCCGCCTGTACCGCTGCCGTTTCGCTGGGGGCGGGCCTGCTGTTCAACCGTGCCAGCGAGCAACATTTCGTCGAGCTGGACCAGCAACTGCTCGAATCACGCGTGTCGCTTTTACGCACCCGGCTTTCCGGCCTGCAACGCCCTGCCGACCTGCAAGCGCAGTTGGCAGCACTGCGCAACGAGCTCAGCCACCAGGCCGACCTGGCCTTGCGCATCAATGGCAGCGATGGCAGCCTTTGGTACGCCAGCCGCTCCGCGCTGCCAGACGCGCCGGCCGACCCAGGGCTGGCAACGGTGCATGCCGACGGTGTCGATTACCGCAGCCTGGCCGTGCAACTGAACGACAGCGCCCGACTGACGCTGTTTCTCGACATCACCCATCACCAGCACTTCCTGCAGGGCATGCAACGCCTCATCTGGCTCACCGTCGGCCTGTCCGCGCTGGCCACGGCACTGCTCGGCGCCTGGGCCGCGCGCCGCGGGCTAAAGCCCTTACGGCAGATGGGCCAGGTGGCCGCCAGCGTGTCGGCGCGCTCGCTGACCACCCGTCTGCCGGTGGCGCAGCTGCCGGAAGAACTGGCGGAACTAGGCAGCACCGTGAACGCCATGCTGCAGCGCCTGGATGACGCCTTCCAGCGCCTGTCGGCGTTCTCGGCCGATATCGCCCACGAGCTACGCACGCCGCTGTCAAACCTGCTGACCCACACCCAGGTCACCCTCACCCGCCCACGTAGCCTCGAGGAATATCGCGAAGCACTGCACGGCAACCTTGAGGAGCTGCAGTGGATGGCACAGATGATCAACGACATGCTTTTCTTGGCCAAGGCCGACCATGGGCTGCTGGCACCAGGCCAGGCGATGCTGGCGTTGCATGAAGAGGTGGACGCGCTGCTGGAGTATTACGCCCCCCTCGCCGAGGATAACGAAGTGCAGCTGCTGCGTGAGGGTGAGGCGACGTTGAAGGGCGACCGGCATATGCTGCGCCGGGCACTGTCCAACCTGCTCGACAATGCACTGCGGTTTACGCCGGCAGGCGGGCAAATACGCGTGACGCTGGAGCCTGGGGGTAAGGTTTGCGTGGCCAATACCGGCAAGCCGATCGAAGCTGCATCATTGCCTAGGCTGTTTGACCGGTTTTATCGGGTGGACCCAGCGCGGCGCGAGGGCAGTAGCGAACATGCGGGGCTGGGCCTGGCAATCACCCGGTCGATCATCCAGGCCCATGGCGGGAGCATCCGGGCACAGTGCAAGGACGGCTGGACGCGGTTTGTAATCAAGTTCAGCGAGCCGCTTTAGATCCCCTGGCTGTTTTGCAGCCCATTCGCGACACAAGGCCGCTCACAAAGCTGACGTGATCGCTGTAGGAGCGCCCTTGTGTCGCGAAAGGGGCGCAAAGCGCCCCCAGTGCAATCAACCAGCCAGCCCGATCGCCGGCTGCACCTGCGAAGCCCGGTATGCCGGGTAGATGGTCGCCAGGAAGCTCATCACCAGCCCGGCGGTGCAGATGATCGCCACATCACCCCACTGCAACTGCGACGGCAAACTGCTGATGAAATACACATCCGAGGTAAAGATGTGCTGCCCGCTCATGCGCTCCAGCCAGCCGACGATCTGGCTGACATTGAACGCAGCAATCACCCCAAGCACACCACCGATCAATGTGCCGACGATACCGATCAGGCTGCCCTGGACCATGAAGGTGCCCATGATCTGTGCCGGGGTGGCGCCCAGGGTACGCAGGATGGCGATGTCCGGCCCCTTGTCGTTCACCACCATCACCAGGGTGGCGATGATGTTGAACGCTGCCACAGCGATGATCATCATCAGCAGCAGGCCGATCATGGTCTTTTCCATCTTCATGGCACTGAACAGGCTGCCCTGGGTGTGCGACCAGTCATCCGCGCGGTAGGCATCACCCAGGCTGGCAGCGATGGCCTTGGACACCTGCGGTGCGGCATACAGGTCGTGCAGTTTCAGGCGCACGCCCTGCACCTGGCCTGGCGCCCAGCGCTGCATCTCGCCGGCATCGGCCACGTGCATGTAAGCCTGCGAACCGTCGAGCTCGGCACCCACCTTGAAGATGCCGACCACCGTCAGGCGCTGCATGCGCGGGGTGATGCCGCCCGGCTCCTTGCTGATTTCCGGCACGATCAGGGTCAGTTTGTCGCCGGTATTGAGACGGAATCGGCGCGCAGTCAGCTCGCCGATCACCACGCCATACTCACCCGGCTGCAGGGCCTGCAGGCGCCCCTGCACGATGTGCTGGCCGACGATCGAGACCTTGCCCTCTTCGGCCGGGTCGATACCGCTAACCTGGATGGGCTGCATCGCACCTTTGTAGGAGAGCATGCCCTCCATCTCGGTGATCGGCGCAGCGGCCATCACTGCCGGGTTCTGCAGTGCCGCGTCGGCAGCCTTGCGCCAGTCGCCCAACGGCTGCACGCCGAGGATGCTGGCGTGTGGCACCAGGCCGAGGATGCGCGAGCTCATTTCGCGCTGGAAGCCATTCATCACCGACAGCACCACGATCATCGCCAGCACACCCAGGGACAGGCCGATCATCGAGGTCATCGAGATGAACGAGATGAAATGGTTGCGGCGCTTGGCACGGGTGTAGCGCGCACCGATGAACAAGGGCAAGGGTCTGAACATGTAAAACACCCACTGAAAAAGTTGCGGGGCGGCTCAGGCCACCCCGTGCAAGCGGCTCAGATCGCCACCAGATGACCGTCGTCGAGTTTCAGCACGCGATCCATCTGGCGCGCCAGGTTGAGGTCGTGGGTCACCACCAGGAATGCCGTGCGCGAGGCGCTGGACAGCTCCTGCATCAATTCCTGGATGCCTTGGGCAGTGTGGTGGTCAAGGTTGCCGGTCGGCTCATCGAGCATCACGAGGCCCGGCCGGTTTACCAGCGCCCGGGCAATGGCCACCCGCTGGCGCTCACCACCGGACAGCTCGGCCGGCTTGTGGTGCAGGCGGTGGCCCAGACCGACACGCTTGAGCAGTGCCTCGGCGCGCTCACGCGCCTCGGGGATAGCGGTGCGGCCGATCAGCAGCGGCATGCACACGTTCTCCATGGCGGTGAACTCGGGCAGCAGGTGGTGGAACTGGTAGACAAAGCCCAGCTCGCGGTTGCGCAGCAGGCCGCGGGCCCGCTCGCCAAGCGCCGACAGCTCTTCGCCGGCCAGCCAGACGCTGCCTTGGGTCGGCCGATCGAGGCCGCCCAGCAGGTTGAGCAAGGTGCTCTTGCCCGAACCGGAACTGCCGACGATGGCCACCCGCTCCCCTGCGTGCAGTTCGAGGTTGAGCCCGGCCAGCACTTGCACCGACTCCGGCCCCTCGTCGTAGGACTTGCCCAGGTTGCGGCAACTCAGAACGGCTTTATCACTCATGCGCGACTCACTCATAACGTAGCGCCTCTGCAGGCTGGGTGCGGGCCGCACGCCAGGCCGGGTACAGGGTGGCGAAGAAACTCAGGACCAGCGCCGCACCGCAGACCATGTACACGTCCTGGGCCTGGATCTGCGAGGGCAGGTAATCGATGAAATACACGTCAGCGTTGAGGAACTTGTGCCCGATCAGTTTCTCGATGCCGGCGATCGCCGCACTGACGTTGAGCGCAGCGAGGATACCGACCACTGCACCGATCAGGGTGCCGATCACCCCGATCACCGTACCCTGAACCATGAAGATGGCCATGATCTGCCCGGGCGTGGCGCCCAGGGTACGGAGGATGGCGATGTCACCACGCTTGTCGTTGACCACCATCACCAGGGTGGAAATGATGTTGAACGCCGCCACCGCAACGATCAGCAACAGCAGCAGGCCGATCATGGCTTTTTCCATGCGGATCGCCTGGTACAGGTTGCCGTGGGTACGGGTCCAATCGCGGCTGTAGTACTCCTGGTCACCCAACTGCTGGGCGATGCTCCAGGCCACACGTGGCGCCTGGAACAGGTCGTCGAACTTCAGGCGCAGGCCCTGCACCTGGTCCGCTTTCCAGCGGTGCAGCCGTGAAAGGTCAGCAATGTTGGTCAGGCCCAGGTAACCGTCGATCTCGCCAGCACCAACGTGGAAGGTGCCAACCACGGTGAAGCGCTTCATGCGCGGGAACATGCCGGCCGGCGTCACGCTGACTTCAGGGGCAACGAAGGTCAGCTTGTCGCCGATGGCCACCCCCAGCTTGGCGGCCGCCTTGTCACCGATCATGATGCCCCACTCGCCCGGCGCCAGCTGGTCGAGGCGGCCTTGCTGAATGAAGTTGTCGATGATCGACACCTCACGCTCGCGGCCCGGGTCGATGCCATTGAGCAGCACCTTCTGCACCTTGCCATCAAAGGTCAGCAGGCCCTGCATCTGGGTATAGGGCGCAACCGCCAGCACCTGCGGATTCTGCTTTACTTGTTGGGCAAGGGCAGGCCAGTCGTTGATCGGCTGGCCGCTCTCGAGCGTGGCGTGAGGGACCATGCCCAGCACGCGGGTACGCATCTCGTGGTCGAAACCGTTCATTACCGAGAGCACCACGATCATCACTACCACGCCCAGGGCGAGGCCGATCATCGAGGTCAGGGAAATGAACGAGACGAAGTGATTACGGCGCTTGGCACGGGTGTAGCGCGTACCAATGAATGCGAAAAGAGGTCTGAACATGTCGGGGCTTGTTCGGATGAAAGGGAACGTCCTTGTGGCGAGGCGCCTGCGGCGGCTTTACACTCGGACCACCGCCGCTACCATGGGTTCGCCATGACGACATTAGACGAAGAAGATCGCCGCGAATACTACCGCATCGAAGATCGGATCGCACTGGAAATCAGCCCCCTGAGCGCGGCCGAAGCCCTTGAGCCAGAACTGTTGCAGGATGATTCACCACTGTTCAACCTGCTCAGCGAGCTGCACCTGTCCGACTTCGAGTCCCAGCACCTGTTGCGTCAGCTGAGCGAAAAGGACCGCACCCTGGCGGCGTTCCTGCGGGCGCAGAACAAGCGCCTGGACCTGCTCAGCGCGGTGGTCGCGCAAACCCTGATCGGCGAGATCGGCCAGCCCCAACGGGTGATCATCTCCGAAGGTGGCATCGAATTCGCACAAACTCAGCAAATCGCCCCAGGCACCCGGGTCAAAGTGAAGATGGTGTTGATGCCCCGCGCCCACGGCCTGCTGCTGCGCGGCAAGGTCACCCACTGCGACCCGCGTGCCGATGGCAGCTTCGAACTTGGCACCGAATTCACCGACATGACCGATGCCCAGCGCCAGTTGCTGGCCCGCTACATCCTGCAGCGCCAACAACAGCAACGGCGCCAGCAGCTGGAACAGGGCGACCCTGCCTCCTGAGCCTTTTCATTTTTGACCTGAAGGAACGAACGTGACCCTCATCTATGGCCACCGCGGCGCCAAGGGCGAAGCGCCCGAGAACACTCTGCACAGTTTCCGTCAGTGCCTGTCCCACGGCGTGACCCGCTGCGAACTGGACCTGCACCTGTCGGCCGACAATGAACTGATGGTCATCCACGACCCTACCCTCAAGCGCACCACGGGCCGGCGCGGCAAGGTGGTCGAACACCCGGCAGCCGACCTGGTCACCTACGACGCACGCAGGGGCGGCCCGGGCCATGTGCAGCCCTGCCCTATCCCACGGTTGGAAGAATTGTTCGAAAAATGCCCCTTCGAGCACTGGCAACTGGAGGTCAAGAGCGCCTCGCGGACCCGTGCCGCCACCACGGTACTGGCGATTCGGGAACTGGCACAGCAGTACGGCCTGCTGGACAAGGTGACCATCACCTCGAGCTCGCGGGAAGTACTGGGTGCTGCGCTGGAGCTGGTGCCTGACGTAAAGCGCGGCCTGGTCGCCGAGTACGCCTGGCTCGACCCGCTAAAAGTCGCGCAGAACTATGGCTGCGATCTGCTGGCATTGAACTGGACATTGTGCACCCCCGAACGCCTGCTCAAAGCACAGGGCCAGGGTTTGCATGTATCGGTGTGGACGGTCAACGAGCCGGCACTGATGCGCCGGCTCGCTGATTTTGGCGTGGACAGCCTGATTACAGACTTTCCCGGTTTGGCCAAGACCACCCTCGGGTAGGGCTGAAATCGGTCTCCCCGACCGGCTCAGGCCACCGGCCGGAGCCGCTCAAAAAAGCCGGTTCAGGCCGTCATAGGCAGCTACCCGATAGGCTTCGGCCATGGTCGGGTAGTTGAACGTGGTGTTGACGAAGTACTTCAGGTTATTCAGCTCGCCCGGCTGGTTCATCACCGCCTGGCCGATGTGGACGATTTCCGAAGCCTGGTAGCCGAAGCAGTGCACGCCGAGGATTTCCAGGGTCTCGCGATGGAACAGGATCTTCAGCATGCCTTGCGGCTCGCCGGCGATCTGTGCACGCGCCATGCTCTTGAAGAATGCCTTGCCCACTTCGTACGGCACCTTGGCCTGGGTCAGCTCCTGCTCGTTCTTGCCGATCGAGCTGATCTCCGGAATGGTGTAGATGCCGGTCGGCACGTCGTTGACGAAACGCCAGCTGCCGTTGTCGACGATGCTGCCTGCCGCCGAGCGGCCCTGGTCATGGGCGGCACTGGCCAGGCTCGGCCAGCCGATCACGTCACCGGCACCATAGATGTTCGGCACGCTGGTGCGGTAGGCCTCGTCGACTTCGATCTGGCCACGGCTGTTGACCTTGATGCCGATGTTCTCAAGGCCCAGCTTGTCGGTGTTGCCGGTGCGGCCGTTGCACCACAGCAAGGCGTCGGCCTTGATCTTCTTGCCAGACTTCAGGTGCAGGATGACACCATTGTCCAGGCCCTCGACCCGCTCGTAGTCTTCGTTGTGGCGCACGGTGATGTTGTTGTTGCTGAAGTGGTAGCTCAGCGCCTGGGAAATTTCCGAATCCAGGAAGCTCAGCAACTGGCCGCGGTTGTCGACCAGTTCGACCAGCACACCCAAGCCACTGAAGATGGAGGCGTATTCGCAGCCAATTACGCCAGCGCCGTAAACGATCAGTTTGCGCGGGGTGTGGCTGAGGCTCAGGATGGTGTCACTGTCATAGACACGCGGGTGGTGGAAGTCGATGTCGGCCGGGCGGTACGGACGCGAGCCGGTGGCGATGATGATGTGCTTGGCGTTGAGCTTTTCCACCACGCCATTGGGGCAGACCACTTCGACGGTCTGCTCATCGGCGAAGCTGCCGGTGCCGAAGAACAGGTCGACGCGGTTACGGGCGTAGTAGCCGGTACGCGAAGCGACCTGCTTGGAAATCACCTTCTCGGCGCTCTTGAGCACGTCTGGGAAGGAGAACCAGCGTGGCTCACCGATGGCACGGAACATCGGGTTGGTGTTGAACTGCATGATCTGCCGCACCGAGTGACGCAGTGCCTTGGACGGGATGGTGCCCAGGTGGGTGCAGTTGCCACCGACCTGGCGACGGCTGTCGACCATCGCCACCTTGCGCCCTGCTTTGGCGGCGTTCATTGCCGCACCTTCTCCGGCCGGGCCGGAACCCAACACCACTACGTCGTAGTTGTAGACAGCCATGCGTACTCCTTCAGAACTGGCCCGCTGGCCACGGTCGCCGCGGGACTCGATCATGCCGCCGGGGCGCCATGAGAAAATTCGGGTGCAGTCTAATCAAGCGTGAACGCCGCGCACATTAACCCTTGGTCGCGTCGTAGGCCAATTTTGCCTGCACTACATGTGCATCCACCGATTCCCTGGCAGCTACCGTCCCTGCTTGCGCTTTCACTTGCCTTTGAGCGCCCGCTCGAAAGCGGGCGTAGCTCGGGAGACGAAGCCACCCTCTGCCCGAGTCACCAATACCGCCGCCAGGTCATGAGCGAGGGCAAAGTCCCAGCCGCGCTCAGGCCCGAGGATCAGCAACAGGGTCGAGTAGCCGTCGGCCTGCAGCGCCGAGGCATCGAGCACGGTGACGGCAGCCAGGTCATGATCGACCGGGCGCCCGATACGGGCATCGAAGGTGTGCGAATAGCGCCGGCCATTCTGCTCGAAATAGTGCCGATAGTCACCCGAGGTCGATACACCCAGGCCATTGACCGGCATTACCTGGCGGGCGATCTGACGGTCTTCGCGGGGCAACTCCAGGGCAATGCGCCATGGGCTACCATCGGGTTTGCGGCCCACCGCCTTGAGCTCGCCGGTAACTTCGGCAATGAAGTTGACGATACCCATGGCACGCAGGCGTGCAGCAATCAGGTCCACGGCGTGGCCAGCGGCGATGCTGTTGAAGTCCAGTTGCACAGGGGCGTCCTTGCACAATGCCTGGCCCTCGATGCGCAAGTGCTGGTAGCCCACACGCAGGCGGGCATTGGCCAGCGCCTGCGGTTCTGGCACCTGCTCATGGCGAGCCTGGGGGCCGAAACCCCAGAGGTCAAGCAACGGCTCGACAGTGAGGTCGAAAGCGCCATCGCTTTGTTCGGCCAGGTGTTGGCCGAAGGTGACCAGTTCGAGCATGTCTGACGGCAAGGCCAGGCACTGGTTGCCGGGGAGCTGATTGAACTGGCTCACCGCAGAGTCGCCGCGGTAGGTCGAGTAGTGCTGATCTATGCCCTGCAGGATCGTTTCCACTGCCGCCTGTACCTGGACAGGCGCAGGCCCGCCTGGCTCGCGGACGTACTGGACGCTGTAGCTGCTGCCCATGGCAGGGCCACCGAGGCGCTCCAGGGCGGGGCCTTGGTTGCAGGCGGTCAGCAGCATGAGGATGAACAGGAGGGCTGTGCGCAAATGTTGAGTTCTCGGTTGCCAGCACCGGCCTCATCGCCGGCAAGCCGACTCCCACAGGGTCACCACATACCTTGGAGCCATTGTTTCACCTGTGGGAGCCGGCTTGCCGGCGATGAGGCCATTACAGACACAGTAGCGGCCAGATCGGTTCATCAGACCATAAAAAACGGGAACCCGAAGGTTCCCGTTTTTTCATTGCCTTACAAGCGAATTAGCGTGGAAACGCTGGCGGGTTCACACCAGCCATGTCTTCCATCACGCGAACCACCTGGCAGCTGTAACCGAATTCGTTGTCGTACCAGACGTACAGAACAACGCGGTTATCGTTGGCGATGGTCGCTTCGGCGTCGACCACACCCGCGTGGCGCGAGCCTACGAAGTCGGTGGAAACCACTTCCTGCGAGCTGACGTAATCGATCTGCTTGTGCAGCTCCGAGTGCATGGCGGTCTGGCGCAGGTACTCGTTGATTTCTTCGCGGTTGGTGGGCTTTTCCAGGTTAAGGTTCAGGATGGCCATCGACACGTTCGGCGTCGGTACGCGAATGGCGTTGCCGGTCAGCTTGCCCTTGAGCACTGGCAGCGCCTTGGCAGCAGCAGTGGCAGCACCGGTTTCGGTGATGACCATGTTAAGCGGCGCGGCGCGACCACGACGGCTGCCCTTGTGGAAGTTGTCGATCAGGTTCTGGTCGTTGGTGAACGAGTGAACGGTTTCAACGTGACCATTGACGATACCGTACTGGTCGTTGATGGCCTTGAGCACCGGCACGATGGCGTTGGTGGTGCACGAAGCTGCCGAGATGATCTTGTCCTCGGCGGTGATGTCACCGTGGTTGATGCCGTGCACGATGTTCTTCAGCGCGCCCTTGCCAGGTGCGGTGAGGATCACGCGGGCAGCGCCCGGGCAGGCCAGGTGCTGGCCCAGGCCGTCGGCATCACGCCATACGCCGGTGTTGTCGACGATCAGGGCGTTGTCGATGCCGTACTGGGTGTAGTCGACTTCGCTCGGGCTCTTGGCGTAAATGATCTGGATCAGGTTGCCGTTGGCAGTGATGGTGTTGTTGGCTTCGTCGATGGTGATGGTGCCATCGAACGGGCCGTGCACCGAGTCACGGCGCAGCAGGCTGGCGCGCTTGACCAGGTCGTTTTCGGCACCCTTGCGCACAACGATTGCACGCAGGCGCAGGCCGTCGCCACCACCGGTCTTCTCGATCAAGATGCGCGCCAGCAGGCGGCCGATGCGGCCGAAACCGTACAGGACAACGTCGGTGCCCTTGCGCGCCGAAGCGTTCTGCTGGCCAACCACGTCGGCCAGTTCTTCACGCACGAACTGCTCGGCGGTCTTGCCGTTGCCTTCCTGCTTGAACTTGTTGGCCAGCTTGCCCAGGTCGACCGAAGCGGCGCCCAGTTTCAGCTCGCTCATGGCTTTGAGCAGGGGGAATGTCTCGTGGACGGACAGTTCGGTTTCGTCGGTTTGACGGTGACGCGCAAAGCGGTGGGCCTTGAGGATCGAGATAACCGAACGGTTGATCAGGCTGCGGCCATAGATCGAGCTCACCACGTTGTTGTTGCGGTAGAGCTGACCGATAAGCGGGATCATCGCTTCAGCCAGAGCTTCACGATCGATCCACTCACCAAGACACTGGTCGGGCTTCTGAGTCACGGGAACCTTCCACATGTAGGGGGAGAAAAAAGGGGCTACATTATGACGCCCCAACGCGTAACCGGCAATGAGCGCCTGTCGTGGGAGCCAAAGCCCGTGCTCATGCCCTTTCCGAGCCTGACAGCACGCACCGGCACCGGTACAATCGGTCTCTTTGCCGCAACGCTTGGAGTGCAATCTCCCGTGTCAGTTCTGCGCCTACCGCAAATGTCGGCCACGGCCGGCAAACAAACCTGGGGCAACCTGCCCGGTGCCGCCCTCAGCCTTGCCATCGCCGAGGCCGCCAGCAGTGCTGGCCGCTTCACCCTGCTGCTGACCGCCGACAGCCAGGCTGCCGACCGTCTGGAGCAGGAGCTGCGCTTCTTTGCACCCGGCCTACCGGTGCTGCCGTTCCCGGACTGGGAAACCCTGCCCTACGACCTGTTCTCACCACACCAGGACATCATTTCCCAGCGCATCGCCAGCCTCTACCGGCTGCCAGAGTTGAGCCATGGCATCCTCGTGGTGCCGATCACCACGGCCTTACACCGTCTGGCCCCAACGCGCTTCCTGCTCGGCAGCAGCCTGGTGCTGGATGTCGGCCAGACGATCGACGTAGAACAGATGCGCTCACGGCTGGAGGCCACTGGCTACCGCTGCGTCGACACGGTCTACGAGCATGGCGAGTTCGCCGTGCGCGGCGCGCTGATCGACCTGTTCCCGATGGGCAGCAAGCTGCCCTACCGTATCGACCTGTTCGACGACGAGATCGAGACCCTGCGTACCTTCGACCCGGAGACCCAGCGCTCGATCGACAAGGTCGACTCGATCCGTCTGCTGCCGGCACGCGAATTCCCCATGCAGAAAGAGGAAGTGACGCGCTTCAAGGCACGCTTCCGAGAACGTTTCGATGTCGACTTCCGCCGCAGCGCGATCTTCCAGGACCTGGCCAGCGGCATCATCCCCGCCGGGATCGAGTACTACCTGCCGCTGTTCTTCGAAGAAACCTCGACACTGTTCGACTACCTGCCAAGCGACACCCAGGTGTTCTCGCTGCCGGGCGTCGAGCAGGCTGCCGAGCACTTCTGGAACGACGTGCGCGGGCGTTACGAAGACCGCCGCGGCGACCTGAGCCGTCCACTGCTGCCGCCTTCTGAACTGTTCCTGCCAGTGGAGGACTGCTTCGCCCAGCTTAAACAGTGGCCGCGCGTGGTGGTCAGTGCCGAGGATGTCGAGCCTGGCGTCGGCCGCGAGCGCTTTCCCGCCCGCACCCTGCCCAACCTGGCCATCGAAGCCAAGGCCAACCAGCCGCTGG
Source organism: Lelliottia jeotgali (assembly GCF_977070485.1). Classification (NCBI taxonomy): domain Bacteria; kingdom Pseudomonadati; phylum Pseudomonadota; class Gammaproteobacteria; order Enterobacterales; family Enterobacteriaceae; genus Lelliottia; species Lelliottia jeotgali. The sequence goes on along the minus strand of NZ_CDRVFO010000020.1, from coordinate 18,864 downwards.
CGGCGCTGTCCGACTTCCTCGACCAGTTCAGCGGCCGGGTGCTGTTCACCGCCGAATCGGCGGGCCGTCGCGAGGTGCTGCTGGAGCTGCTCGAGCGCCTCAAGCTGAGGCCACACACAGTCGAGGGCTGGGCGGACTTCATCACTGGCAGCCAGCGCCTGGCGATCACCATCGCCCCGCTGGACGAAGGCCTGCTACTCGAAGACCCGGCCATCGCCCTGGTCGCCGAAAGCCCGCTGTTCGGGCAGCGCGTGATGCAGCGCCGGCGCCGCGACAAGCGCGGCGAGGCCGCCAATGATGCGGTGATCAAAAACCTTACCGAACTGCGTGAAGGCGCGCCGGTGGTGCACATCGACCATGGCGTGGGCCGCTACCTGGGCCTGGCCACGCTGGAGATCGACGGCCAGGCCGCGGAGTTCCTGACCCTGGAATACGCCGAGGGCGCCAAGCTTTACGTCCCGGTGGCCAACCTGCACCTGATTGCCCGCTACACCGGCAGCGATGACGCCCTGGCGCCGCTGCACCGGCTCGGCTCGGAAGCCTGGCAGAAGGCCAAGCGCAAAGCCGCCGAACAGGTCCGCGACGTGGCCGCCGAGCTGCTCGACATCTACGCCCGCCGAGCCGCGCGCAAGGGTTACGCATTCGCCGACCCGGCTGCCGACTATGCCACCTTCAGCGCCGGCTTCCCCTTCGAGGAAACCCCCGACCAGCAGAACGCCATCGAAGCGGTGCGCGCCGACATGCTCGCCGCCAAGCCGATGGACCGCCTGGTGTGCGGCGACGTCGGCTTCGGCAAGACCGAGGTCGCCATGCGCGCGGCTTTCATCGCCGTGCACAGCGGCCGCCAGGTAGCGGTGCTGGTGCCTACCACCCTGCTTGCCCAGCAGCACTACAACAGCTTCCGCGACCGCTTCGCCGACTGGCCGGTAACGGTCGAGGTGATGAGCCGCTTCAAATCGGCCAAGGAAGTGGCCAGCGCCGCAGCGGACCTGGCCGAAGGCAAGATCGACATCCTGATCGGCACGCACAAACTGCTGCAGGACGATGTGCGCTTCAAGGACCTGGGCCTGGTGGTAATCGACGAAGAGCACCGCTTTGGCGTACGCCAGAAGGAACAGCTCAAGGCCCTGCGCAGCGAGGTGGACATCCTCACCCTGACCGCCACACCGATTCCGCGAACGCTGAACATGGCCGTGGCCGGCATGCGTGACCTGTCCATCATCGCCACACCGCCGGCACGGCGCCTGTCGGTGCGCACCTTCGTCATGGAGCAGAACAACAGTACGGTAAAAGAAGCACTACTGCGTGAACTGCTACGCGGCGGCCAGGTGTACTACCTGCACAACGATGTGAAAACCATCGAAAAATGCGCCGCAGACCTTGCCGAACTGGTGCCTGAAGCGCGTATCGGCATCGGCCACGGGCAGATGCGCGAGCGCGAACTGGAACAGGTGATGAGCGACTTCTATCACAAGCGCTTCAACGTGCTGATCGCCTCGACCATCATCGAGACCGGCATCGACGTGCCCAGCGCCAACACCATCGTCATCGAGCGCGCGGACAAGTTCGGCCTGGCCCAATTGCACCAGTTGCGTGGCCGGGTCGGCCGCAGCCACCACCAGGCCTATGCCTACCTGCTGACACCGGCGCGGCAGAAAGTGAGCGCCGACGCCGAGAAACGCCTGGAAGCCATTGCCAACACCCAGGACCTGGGCGCCGGCTTCGTGCTGGCCACCAACGACCTGGAAATCCGCGGCGCCGGCGAGCTGCTGGGCGAAGGCCAGAGCGGGCAGATCCAGGCCGTGGGCTTTACCCTTTACATGGAAATGCTCGAACGGGCGGTCAAGGCCATTCGCAAGGGCACACAGCCGAACCTGGAACAGCCGCTGGGCGGTGGCCCGGAAATCAACCTGCGCCTGCCGGCACTGATCCCCGAGGATTACCTGCCCGACGTACATGCGCGGCTGATCCTCTACAAACGCATCGCCTCGGCAGCTGACGAGGAGGGTCTCAAGGACCTGCAGGTGGAGATGATCGACCGCTTCGGCCTGCTGCCCGAGCCGACCAAGAACCTGATGCGCCTGACCCAGCTCAAGCTTCAGGCGGAAAAGCTCGGCATCAAGAAAGTCGATGCCGGCCCGAACGGCGGCAAGCTCGAGTTCGAGGCCGAAACCCCAGTCGACCCGCTGACCCTGATCAAGCTGATCCAGGGCCAGCCAAAACGCTACAAGTTCGAAGGCGCAACCCAGTTCCGCTTCCTGGTACCGATGGAACGGCCCGACGAACGCTTCAACACTCTGGAGGCGCTGTTCGAGCGCCTGACCCCACAGACAGCCTAAGGAAGATCCATGCGTGCCATCCGTTGCCTGACCTTGTTGCTTGCGCTGTTCGCGCCGGCCGCCTTCGCTGAAGGTCTTTATCAGGTGGAAATGATCCTTGTGCGGCAGAACAGCGTGCCGGCCTTCACCAGCCCGTACGCCCCTGAAGACTGGAGCGCCGGCGCCCTGCGCCTGGAAAAGAGCGCAGAACGCCCACTGGCGCTGGAAGATGAAGCCACCCGCCTGCAAGCCACGGCCGACTACACCGTGCTGCTGCACAAGGCCTGGCAGCAGCAGGTCGGCGACACGCCAAGCCGCATCGCTCTGGGTCATGGCCAGGAGCAGTTCGGCCATTTCCCGATCGAAGGCAACCTGAGCATCACCGAAGGGCGCTTCATCGCCGTGGAGGCCAATTTCTGGGTCAACCAGCTCGACAGCAACGGCAATGTGCTCAAAAGCGAGCAGTTCAAACAGAGCAACAGCACCGTCAAGGGCGGCCAACTGACCTTCCTCGATGGCGGCCACCTGGCGGTGCTGCTGAAGGTCACCCCACCAGGCACACGGAAGATGCCGGTGATGGATCCGGAGATGATGGAGCAGTGATGTGACTGAGGGCGACGCACGGCAACTGCTCAGAGCCCATCCCGATTGGGTCGATTTTATCGACGCTGGCGCACTGGCCCGCGGCCGGAAATATGCAGCGCAGGAACGAACGCGCATCCTCTCGCTGCAGGGCCATTCCATCGAGGCGATGTGCAGGGGCTCGGCGGGCCAGATTTACCATCAGGATATCAAGCTGGTGTTGAATTACGGTGACCTGCGCGTCTTTGGGAGCTGCTCCTGCCCGGTAGGATTGAATTGCAAGCACTGCGTCGCCGCGTTGCTGCAACTGGAGCTCGAAGACAGAGACCTTGAGGCAGGCGCAACTCAGGGGCAAGCCGCACTGTCGTTACCGCCCGACCTGAACCAGTGGGTGCAAGGGCTCGAATCGCCATCGCCGATCGCAGCCACAAAGGAACCGGCACGCAAAGGTCCCGCCATCTACTATCGCATTCACAAGGATAGCGAACATTTTCATCTCGAGCCGATCAAGGGCACGCTACAACCTGACGGTACGCTGAAAGTCGTTCGCATCACCTCAATGCCCGAGATGATCTACTACACCCCCCGTTACGTCACGGAGGACGACGCTCGGCTGTTGCGCCTGATCGACGCCCGCAGCAAAACGCTGACACCCGTGGCTGAACTCGAAGGCAAGCAAGGTGCGGAGCTTTTGAGCTACGCCTTGGCAACCGGGCGCCTGCTGTATGAAGACGACCCCACGCCTTTGCATGCCGGGCCGCAACTGCATGCCGAGTTCCGCTGGGTCAGATTGGACAACGGCAGCTACAGGGGCGCCTGGCACCATGACCAGCACCTGCCGCTGCAGGTACTGCCCATCGAGCCGCTGCACTACATCGATCGGCATTCGCATCAGACCGGCGAGCTGCAGCATGATCTCGACCCCTTCATCGCCAGCCAGCTCGCACGCGCACCAACCGTACCTGAACACCTGGTAGTACCTTTGAGCCATCGACTGAACGCCTTGAACCGGCAAGTCCCTACCCCCACCGCCGTGATCACCGAGCAGATCGATAACATCCAGCCCAAGGGCCGGCTGACCCTTGGCAGCCTTGAATTCAGCGCCTATATGCCCAAGACCGGGCGCATGCAGCGCCAGATGCAACACCGCGCCGCCCTATCGTTCGACTACGATGGGCTACGCGCCAGTGGCAGCGACGACAAGCCATTGACCCGACTGGTGGATACCATCAGCCAGCGCATCCGCCGCCAGCCCCAGGTCGAGCAGGCACTGCGCAAGGCACTGCGCGAACTGGGCTTCAAACCCGCCACCCGGCAGAGCAAGGCACTGCCAGACAGCGCGGGAGAAATGCTTCAGTTGCCCGACGACGAAGCCTGGCTGCGCTTCGCCCGCGACGGCCTGCCGCGCCTGCGCAAGGCAGGCTGGGAAGTCGACATCCACCGCGACTTCGCCTTCAACCTGCATGAGGTGGATGACTGGTACGCCAGCATCGACGAAGCGCCAGGACACGAATGGTTCGACCTGGAGCTGGGCATCGTCGTCGAAGGCCAGCGCCACAGCCTGCTGCCAATCGTGCTGCAGCTGCTGCGCAGCAACCCCGAGCTGCTGCGCCCCAGCGAGCTGGCCCGGCGTAGCGACGATGAACACCTGCTGATAGACCTCAACCGCGGCCGGCTGGACGCCCCTGCGCTGCGCGTCGCCCTGCCCTACGGGCGAATCAAGTCGGTCATGGGCACCCTCGGTGAACTGTACCTGCACGAGGACAACGTCGGCCCCACCCTGCGCATGGACCGCGCCGACGCGGCACGTCTTAACGACATCGAACATTTGCCCTTGCACTGGGAAGGTGGCGCCCATGTTCGCGACCTGGGCCGGCGACTGCGCGATGCACGCGACCTGCAGGTCGCGCCACCCGCAGCGCTCAACGCCACCCTGCGCCCCTATCAGCAGCAAGGCCTGAACTGGTTGCAGGCACTGCGCGAAATGGGCACCGGCGGCATCCTTGGCGACGACATGGGCCTGGGCAAGACCTTGCAGGCCCTGGCCCACCTGCTGCTGGAAAAGCAGAACGGGCGCCTCGCCCACCCCGCCCTGGCAGTGATGCCGACCAGCCTGGTGCCCAACTGGCTCGACGAAGCCCAACGCTTCGCCCCCGACCTGCGCGTCCTGGCCCTGCACGGCCCCGGTCGCAGCAAGCATTTCGCCAAGCTGCACGAATACGACCTGGTACTGACCACCTACGCCCTGGTGCCGCGCGACCTCGAGCACCTGCGCGCCCAGCAGTGGAGCGTGCTGGTGCTTGACGAGGCGCAGAACATCAAGAGCAGCACCAGCAAGGCCGCCCAGGCTGTCTGCGAGCTGCAGGCCAACCAGCGCCTATGCCTGACCGGCACACCAATGGAAAACAACCTGGGCGAGTTATGGTCGATCTTCCACTTCCTCATGCCAGGCTGGCTGGGCGAGGTGAAACGTTTCAACCAGGATTACCGTACGCCGATCGAGCGCCACGGCGACGCCGAACGCCTGTCGCACCTGGTCCACCGCATCCGCCCGTTCCTGCTGCGCCGGACCAAGGAGCAAGTGGCAACCGAACTGCCGCCCAAGACCGAAATGGTCCACTGGGTCGAGCTCAGCGACGCCCAGCGTGATACCTACGAGGCCGTGCGCGTGGCGATGGACAAGAAAGTGCGCGAGGAAATCGCCCGCAATGGCGCGGCACGCAGCCAGATCGTGATCCTCGATGCCCTGCTCAAGCTGCGCCAGGTATGTTGCGATTTACGCCTGGTCAAAGGGGTCGAGATCAAGGGCAATCAGGCTGACAAGGGCAAGCTCGGCGCGCTGCTGGACATGCTCGAAGAACTGCTGAGCGAAGGGCGCCGTGTGCTGCTGTTCTCGCAGTTCACCTCGATGCTGGCACTGATCGAACAAGAGCTGGAAAAGCGCAAGATCCGCTACAGCCTGCTCACTGGTGACACCCGTGACCGGCGCACACCGGTGCAGCAGTTCCAGCAGGGCGACAGCGAAGTGTTCCTGATCAGCCTCAAGGCCGGCGGCGTGGGGCTGAACCTGACGGCTGCCGACACCGTGATTCACTTCGACCCATGGTGGAACCCGGCCAGCGAGAACCAGGCCACCGACCGCGCATACCGCATCGGCCAGGACAAGCCGGTATTCGTGTTCAAGCTGATCACGCGCGGCACAGTTGAAGAGAAGATACAGCAGCTGCAGCAGGAAAAAGCAGCGCTGGCAGCAAGCCTGCTCGATGGGGCAGAAGCTGGGCAGTGGCGTCTGGGGGATGAGGAAATCGAGGCATTGTTTGCCCCGCTGCCTGGAAAGCGGGGGCGCTAGCAGTCAGTCCCGGCTATTTCGCGGACAAGCCCCACAGGACTTTCACCGCCTTAAACAGCAGCGAGATACCTGTGGGGCCGGCACAGTCAATCGACCAACTGCGCCTCGCGCAACGCCCCCAGCGCCTCCAGCCAACGCGGCTGCTGGCGATAATCGGTCCGCGCAAACCCCTGCCCGCGCATGCGTGCAATCCGCGGCGATGGCTTGACCTTCAGCCGCTGCGCCGCGCTCAAAGCCAGCTCTGCGGCCGCCCGGTCATTGCACACCAGGCCCATGTCACAACCCGCACTCAGCGCTGCCTCGATCCGATTGGCCGCATCGCCAACCACATGCGCACCAGCCATCGACAGGTCGTCACTGAAGATCACCCCGTCAAAGCCCAGTTCGCCACGCAGAATGTCCTGCAACCAACGACGCGAGAACCCGGCCGGCTGATTGTCTACCTGCGGATAGATGACATGCGCCGGCATGACTGCCGCCAGCTGCCCGCTGAGACGGGTGAACGGTACCAGATCTGCCTGGCGCAGTTGCTCAAGGCTGCGCTCGTCCGTCGGAATGGCCACGTGGGAGTCCGCCTCCGCCCAACCATGCCCGGGGAAATGCTTGCCACAGGCAGCCATACCCGCTGCGTTCATCCCGCGGATGAAGGCGCCAGCAAGCTGCGCGGCACGTTGCGGGTCACCTTCAAACGCGCGGCTGCCGACCACAGCGCTACGCTGGTGATCCAGGTCGAGCACAGGGGCGAAGCTGAGGTCCAGGCCAACCGCCAGCACTTCAGTGGCCATCAACCAACCGCACTGCTCGGCGAGGTACTCGGCATTGGCGTTATCGGCGATCGCGCGCATGGCTGGCAGACGCACGAAGCCCTGACGCAAACGCTGCACGCGCCCACCTTCCTGGTCGACGGCCAGAATCAGATCGGGACGAATGGCGCGGATGGACGCGCACAGTTCACGCACCTGGCGCGGGCTGTCGATGTTGCGGGCAAAGATAATCAGGCCAGCCACTTCCGGCTGGCGCAGGAGTTGGCGGTCTTCGGCGGTCAGCCATTTACCGGCGATATCCACCATCAGGGAGCCTTGCAGGCTGACGGTCATAGGCAATCCTTCATTACAGACTTAAAGAAGCCCACTGGGGGCATGCGGCCTCCTCGATACGCACCGGGCAATGCGCCGGTACGCGCTCGAACAGGCCAAGCAGATCGGTGTTGCGCAGGCGAATGCAGCCATGGGACAGCGGTATGCCCAAGGGTTCCGTGTCGGGCGTGCCGTGCAGATAGATATAGCGGCGGAACGTATCCACGGCGCCAAGACGATTGACTCCGGCCTCGCAACCGCTGAGCCAGAGGATGCGGGTAAGGACCCAGTCACGCCCGGGGTACTGTGCGTGCAACGCCGGCGACCAGACCTCACCGGTCCAGCGCCGCCCACGCAGCACGGCATTGAGCGGCAAGCCCGCCCCAATCTTCGCTCGCACCTGGTGCAGGCCGCGCGGCGTGCAGCCGGAGCCATTGCGCTCACCGGCCCCATTGCGTGCGGTCGACACCGCCAGGCGCAGGCACAACTGCCCATTGGCAAAGCCATAGAGGCGCTGGTCAGCGAGGGAGATGTGCAGAAGATCTAGGTCGGACATGGGCGCTAGCTTAGCCCAAGCGCCCTGCCCCGCCCAGCCTTCAGGCCTTGGCGGTGGTGCTACCGGTTTTACTGCGCGGGCGCAACTGTGCTGCGGCCATCGCCTCGTCGGTGACACCGCTGTCGGCGCGCATGCCAGCGGCCAGGAACGGTACCATCAGGCGCATGACCTGCTCTATGGAGGTGTTTATACCAAAGTCGGTTTCGGCAATGGCGCGCAATGCCTTGATGCCGGACATGCTGAACGCCGCAGCACCGAGCATGAAGTGCACGCGCCAGAACAGTTCGAGCGGAGGAATGCGTGGCGCGGCCTCATTGACCAGCAACATGTAGCGGCGGAACACCTTGCCATACATGTCTTCCAGGTAGCGCCGCAGGTGCCCTTGGCTCTGGCTGAAGGCCAGGCCCAGCAGGCGCATGAAGATCGACAGGTCGTTGTTGCTGCGCGGCTGCACCACCAGTGCCTGTTCCACGAGCATTTCCAGCAGTTCTTCGAGGCTGGGCTTTTGTTCAGGCTTACCTTGACGACGCTCCAGTTCACGTTCGAGGCTGGCGCAGAACGGCCCGAGGAAACGGGAAAAGACCGCCTGGATCAGCGCCTTCTTGGACCCGAAATGGTAATTGACCGCCGCCAGGTTGACCCCGGCCTTGCTGGTAATCAGCCGCAATGAGGTTTCCGCGAACCCCCTTTCCGCGAACAGCTGCTCGGCAGCATCGAGAATGCGTTCAACGGTTTCCGATTGGGCCATGACTACTCCGCCAGACAGACAAACAGGTGTTTGAAACATACGTTTCAGACCTGAGGATGTCAAGGCTCGGTGACTGTGCGGTCGCCATTAGAAAGCCCCGAGCCGCCAGCTGCAAGCTGCAAGAGGGGTGGCGCGCCGCTTTTTCTTGTCGCGTGGCGCTTGCAGCTCACCCAGTACTGTATATAATCCCAGTCACTGTATAAAAAGACAGAGCGCCCGCCATGTTGAAATTGACGCCCCGCCAAGCCGAAATCCTGGCCTTCATCAAACGTTGCCTTGAAGACAACGGTTTCCCGCCGACGCGCGCGGAGATCGCTCAGGAGCTGGGCTTCAAGTCGCCCAACGCCGCCGAGGAGCACCTCAAGGCCCTCGCGCGCAAAGGCGCGATCGAGATGACCCCAGGTGCATCCCGCGGGATCCGCATCCCCGGTTTCGAAGCCAAGGCCGAAGAAAACGGCCTGCCGATCATCGGCCGGGTCGCAGCCGGCGCACCGATCCTTGCCGAGCAGCACATCGAACAATCTTGCAACATCAATCCATCCTTCTTCCACCCGCGCGCCGACTACCTTCTGCGCGTACACGGCATGAGCATGAAGGACGTCGGCATCTTCGACGGCGACCTGCTGGCTGTGCATACCTGCCGCGAGGCCCGTAACGGGCAAATCGTCGTCGCCCGTATCGGCGACGAAGTAACCGTCAAACGTTTCAAACGCGAAGGCAGCAAGGTCTGGCTGATCGCCGAAAACCCCGATTTCGCCCCCATCGAAGTCGACCTGAAAGAGCAGGAAATGGTGATCGAAGGTTTGAGTGTCGGCGTTATTCGCCGCTAAACCAGGAGGCGTCATGCAACAGTTCGTCGAAGCACAACAGCAGGTACAGCTTCCATTGTTCGAAGCCTTCCTCGCCCAACCGGTACTGCCAGGCCTGAAGGCCAGCGAGCAGGCACGCAAGAACAGCGAACCGGACCTGTTCAGTGAACTGTCCCTGCGTGGCGCACCCGAGCATTGCCAGACCTTGCTGGCACCGGTGCTACGCGAACTGAGCGAAGAACAAGAGGCCCGCTGGCTGACGCTTATTGCACCACCGGGCAGCCTGACCCAGGCATGGTTGCGCGATGCCGGCCTCAACCGCGAGCGCATTCTGCTGCTGCAGCCACGCGGCAATCAGAGCGCACTGCAATTGGCCTGTGACGCGCTGCGCCTTGGCCGTAGCCATACCGTTGTCAGCTGGCTTGGTAGCGTAAATGCCACCGCGCGACAGCAACTGTTGCGTGCAGCCAGTGCCGGAAACGCACAAAGCCTGAACATCCGCCTCGGCTGATGTTCAGGCTTTGCCTGTAACCCGAAACAACCTGGGTGTCAGTGCAGTACGCGCGGCCCTTCGTCGCGTTCGAGTTCGCCATCCATGAGGCGCCCCGCCATCTGCACGCCCACGCTCAGCATGGCCTTGGCTACTTCAACGTGTTGCCCCTGCAGGAATACCTTGGCGTCTTCCGAGAAATCCAGGGTTACCAGGGAGCCTTCGTCCTCGGCACGACGCAGTTCGATTCGGCCATCAGGCAACTCGACAATTTCCAGAAAAGACGTAGACATAAAGGGCTGATCTCCGCGAAAGGCCACCATTGTACCAGCCAAGGCGAGTATCAGCACTCACTCAACGCATCACGGAATCGTCTCACCAGGCCTTTGAGGTTGTTGCGCCAGGTTTCCAGCTCTTCACGCGACAGCGCAACCTGCTCGGGTTCGTCGAGATTGACGGCCTGGATGAGTGGCTGAGTGACATCGGTTTTTGCCGTTTTTTTCGCGACCGGTGGTCGGAACAAATCGGCATAAGCGGTGAGCAATTGCGCCAGCCAGGTTTCCCGCTGCCTGGCCAGTTCCAGCAACTCAGCCACCTCGGGAATGGCAATGTCATTCATGGCGTCATCGGCGAGCAATTGCTCGACGCTGGGCGCTGCAGGCAGGCGGTAGAAGCCACCAATCTCGTGACACAAGCCCAGTAGCGCGCCATACAGGTGGAATAGCGCAGATTCGCGCTCGGCCTGCACCAGGCCTTGTGCATTCATGGCCTGGCTGTCGACAGCCTTGGCCATGGACTCAAGGGCAAGGCCGGCGAAGAAGAGCTTTTGGTTGGTGCGGGTGTAGAGTTCTTGGGCCATCTCGAGTGACCTCCCTAAGGCTGAAAGGCGAATACCTGCAGTTTCAAGGATCGGGTGTGTACTTGTCACCAATGAAATGGGGCCGCTAAGCGGCCCCAATCACATCACCGAAACAATCACCGCTTGTCTTCAACCTTCCAGGCATTACCGTCGTAGAACGCCTTCCACCCGGTAGGTTTGCCATCGACCTCGGACTGCACGTATTGCTCTTTGGTCTTACGGCTGTAGCGGATCACTGCCGGGCGACCCTCCGGGTCTTTCTGCGGCGCATCGCACAGGAAGTGGTACTTGGGGTCGATCTCATGCTTGTGCGGCACGATCTCCAGCACCAGCGGCGCACGGGTCTCGCGATTCTTGGGGAACTGGCTGGCTGCCAGGAACAGCCCAGAAGCACCGTCACGCAGCACATAGGTGTCGTCGACCTTCTCGCACTTGAGCTCTGGCATGTCCACCTTGTCCATCTTCGGTGGCGCCGCCTCGCCGCTCTTGAGCAGCTTGCGGGTGTTCTTGCACGCCGGGTTGGTGCAACCGAAGAACTTGCCGAACCGGCCGGTCTTGAGCTGCATCTCGCTACCGCACTTGTCACACTCCAGGCTCGGCCCTTCGTAACCCTTGATGCGATAACTGCCCTCTTCGATCTCGTAGCCAACGCAATCGGGGTTGTTACCGCAGATATGCAGCTTGTGCTTCTCGTCGAGCAGGTAGGCATCCATGGCCGTGGCGCAGATCGGGCAGCGGTGCTTGCCCAATAGCACGCGCGACTCCGATTCACCTTCGTCGTCAGCAGCAATTTCATCGCCCGGCACCAGGTTGACGGTGGCCTTGCAGCGCTCTTTAGGCGGCAGACTGTAACCCGAGCAACCCAGGAACACGCCAGTAGAAGCAGTCCGAATCATCATCGGCCGGCCGCATTCCTTGCATGGGATGTTAGTCATGGTCGGCTGGTTGGCACGCATGCCGTCTTCGGCTGATTCGGCCGTCAGCAGTTTCTTGCTGAAGTCGCCGTAGAACTCGTCCAGCACGTTCTTCCAGTCGCGCTCACCCTGCGCCACATCATCGAGGTTTTCCTCCATGCCGGCGGTGAAACCGTAGTCCATGAGGTTGGCGAAGCTTTCCGACAAGCGCTCGGTGACGATGTCGCCCATCTTCTCGGAGTAGAAGCGACGATTGTGCAGTGTTACGTAGCCGCGGTCCTGGATGGTGGAAATGATGGCCGCGTAGGTCGACGGTCGACCAATACCGCGCTTTTCCATTTCCTTGACCAGGCTCGCTTCAGTAAAGCGCGCAGGCGGCTTGGTGAAGTGCTGGCTCGGGTCGATCTGGATCAGCTTGAGCGCTTCACCCTGGACCATTTCCGGCAACACATCATCTTCGCCCGGCTTGCTCTGCTGAGGCAGCACACGGGTGTAACCGTCGAACTTGAGGATGCGGCCTTTGGCGCGCAACTCGAAGTCACCGGCAGCCACGGTCACACTGGTGGACAGGTACTGGGCAGGCGGCATCTGGCAGGCGAGGAACTGGCGCCAGATCAGCTCATACAGGCGCTCGGCGTCACGCTCCATGCCGCTGAGCTTGGTTGGGTGCGTATTGACGTCGGAAGGACGAATCGCTTCGTGGGCCTCCTGAGCGCCTTCTTTGCTGCCGTACACCAGCGGTGCCTCAGGCAGGTACTGCTTGCCGAACTCACGCTCGATGTAGCTGCGCGCCATGTCCAGCGCGTCCACCGACAGATTGGTCGAGTCGGTACGCATGTAGGTGATGTAGCCCGCTTCGTATAGCCGCTGAGCCATCATCATGGTCTTCTTCACCCCGAAGCCCAGGCGGTTGCTTGCAGCCTGTTGCAGGGTGGACGTGATGAACGGTGCCGACGGCTTGCTGCTGGTCGGGCGGTCTTCACGCTTGACCACACTGTAGCTGGACGCCTTGAGTTTGCTCAGCGCAGCCATGGCTTGAGCTTCGTTCAGCGGCTTGAACGCCTCGCCCTTCTCGCGGGTTACCTCGAAACGCACCTTGGCGTCCTTGGCGGTGCCAAGGTCGGCGTGCACTTCCCAGTACTCTTCCGGGATGAAGGCACGGATCTCGCGCTCACGCTCGACAACCAGCTTCACGGCCACCGACTGGACACGCCCCGCAGACAGGCCACGGGCGATCTTGGCCCACAGCAGTGGCGAGACCATGTAGCCCACCACGCGGTCCAGGAAGCGACGCGCCTGCTGGGCATTGACACGGTCGATATCCAGCTCACCGGGCTGCGAGAACGCATCCTGGATGGCCTTTTTGGTGATTTCGTTGAACACCACGCGCTTGTAGCGGGCGTCGTCGCCACCGATGGCCTCGCGCAGGTGCCAGGCGATGGCTTCCCCTTCGCGGTCCAAGTCGGTTGCGAGATAGATGGTGTCAGCATCCTTGGCCAGGCGGCGCAACTCTTCGATCACCTTTTCCTTGCCGGGCAGGATCTCGTACTTGGCCTTCCAGCCGTGCTCGGGGTCGACGCCCATGCGCGCCACCAGCTGGCGACGGGCCTTCTCTTTCGGCGACAGGGCCGGAGCCTCACCCGCAGCCTTGCCACGCTTGGCGGCCGGCTCTTTGCTGGCGCTGGCCGAACCGCTGGTGGGGAGGTCACGGATGTGGCCGATACTCGACTTCACCACGTACTGGTTGCCCAGGTACTTGTTGATGGTCTTGGCCTTGGCCGGGGATTCCACAATGACCAGCGATTTGCCCATGGATCGGAGTATTCCTGAATCTGAAGATGAAAAACGCGTCAGGTGCCGGACGCGGCACCGCTATATATAGTGGCAATAGAGTGAGGTCAAGCGCGGTCGTTCACTCGTACGCCTTGCCAAGCAGCTCAGGCAACCCTTCTTCGGCCTTGACCAAAGCAAAGCGTGGCACCTGCTCGCCGTCAACCTCGACTGACTCCTGGAACATCGAAAGTGGTCGTACCCAGAAGCTGCAGTCACCATACAGGCATTGGTAGAAAACCATCCACTCTTCGCTTTCGGAGTGCCGTGCGACACTGAAGACACGGTACTCAGGCCCTTTGTAATGCCGGTATACGCCTGGTTGTATCTGCATGTCGCCTTCCCTCTTGAAACAAATTCTGTAAAAAAACAAAAGCCGGGGCACAAGGCCCCGGCTGCTGTCCCGCTACGCGATCAGACGCGTTCGAAGACAGTGGTGATGCCCTGACCGAGGCCGACGCACATGGTGGCCACGCCCAACGTACCGCCATTTTGCTTCATGACGTTGAGCAGGGTGCCGGAAATACGTGCCCCGGAGCAACCGAACGGGTGGCCCAAGGCAATGGCGCCGCCGTGCAGGTTAACCTTCTCATCCATCTTGTCGAGCACTTTCAAATCTTTGAGCACTGGCAGGGCCTGTGCAGCAAAGGCTTCGTTGAGCTCGATGAAGTCGATATCGGCCATGGTCAGCCCGGCGCGCTTCAGGGCTTTCTGGGTCGACGGCACAGGGCCGTAGCCCATGATTGCCGGGTCCACGCCAGCTACAGCCATGGAGCGGATCACCGCCAATGGCTGGATACCTAGGTCCATCGCACGCTGGCCAGACATGACAATCATGCACGAAGCGCCATCGGTAATCTGCGACGAAGTACCGGCTGTGACCGTACCACCCTTAGGGTTGAACGCAGGCTTGAGCGATGCCAGACCTTCAAGGGTAGTTTCCGGGCGAATGGTCTCGTCGAAGTCGAAGACCTTCAGGAAACCGTTCTCGTCATAGCCCTGCATCGGGATGATCTCGTCCTTGAACTTGCCTTCGACCGTCGCCTTGTGGGCGAGCTGGTGCGAACGCAGGCCGAACAGGTCCTGCTGCTCACGGGTGATGCCGTGCATCTTGCCGAGCATCTCGGCAGTCAGGCCCATCATCCCGGAAGCCTTGGCAGCGTGCAAGGACAGGTGCGGGTTGGGGTCCACGCCATGCATCATGCTGACGTGCCCCATGTGCTCGACGCCACCGACCACGAACACGTCGCCGTTGCCTGTCATGATCGCCTGGGCGGCGGTGTGCAGCGCGCTCATCGATGAACCGCACAGGCGGCTTACGGTCTGGGCGGCCGAGGTGTGCGGGATCTGGGTCATCAGCGACGCCATGCGGGCGATGTTCCAGCCCTGCTCCAGGGTCTGGTTGACGCAGCCCCAGATCACGTCTTCGACTTCTTTCGGGTCGACCTTACCGTTGCGCTCCAGCAGCTTGCTGATCAGGTGCGCAGACATGTCTTCAGCACGGGTGTTGCGGTGCATGCCACCCTTGGAGCGGCCCATCGGGGTGCGACCGAAGTCGACAATCACCACGTCTCTTGGATTGAGGCTCATATCAATAATCTCGCTCTACTCTCTCAAAGGCGTTGGCTGCTCAGCTGAAGAAGCGCTGGCCATTCTTGGCCATTTCGCGCAGCTTCGCGGTCGGGTGGTACAGCGGCCCCAGATCGGCGTACTGGTCGGCCAGGGCAACGAATTCGGCCACACCGATCGAATCGATGTAACGCAGCGCACCGCCACGGAACGGAGGGAAACCAATGCCGTATACCAGGCCCATGTCCGCTTCAGCAGCGGTTTCGACGATGCCGTCTTCCAGGCAGCGCACGGTCTCCAGGCACAGCGGGACCATCATCCAGTTGATGATGTCTTCGTCGGTGACTTCACGCTGCTCGAAGACGATCGGCTTGAGCACATCGAGCACGGTGGCGTCGAAGACCTTCTTCGGCTTGCCACGCTTGTCGGTTTCGTAGGCATAGAAACCCTTGCCGTTCTTCTGGCCCAGGCGATTGGCCTCATACAGGGCGTCGACGGCCGAGCGGCGTTCGTCCTTCATGCGGTCCGGGAAGCCTTCGGCCATCACATCGCGGCCGTGGTGACCGGTGTCGATGCCGACCACGTCCATCAGGTAGGCCGGGCCCATCGGCCAGCCGAACTTCTCCATGACCTTGTCGATGCGCACGAAGTCGACACCGGCGCTGACCAGCTTGGCAAAGCCGCCGAAGTACGGGAACAGGACACGGTTGACCAAGAAGCCCGGGCAGTCGTTGACCACGATCGGGTTCTTGCCCATCTTCTTGGCGTAGGCCACGGTGGTGGCGACCGCCACTTCACTGGACTTCTCGCCACGAATGACTTCGACCAGCGGCATCATGTGCACCGGGTTGAAGAAGTGCATGCCGACGAAGTTCTCGGGGCGCTTGAGCGCCTTGGCCAGCAGGTTGATGGAGATGGTCGAGGTGTTGGACGCAAGGATGGCATCCTCTTTCACCTGGCCTTCCACTTCAGCCAGCACTGCCTGCTTGACCTTCGGGTTCTCGACCACGGCCTCGACGACGATGTCGACGTTGGCAAAATCACCGTAGGACAGTGTCGGGCGAATGGCATTGAGTGCCTCGGCCATCTTCGCCGGAGTCAGGCGGCCTTTTTCGACGCGGTTGCCGAGCAGCTTGGACGCCTCGTTCAGGCCCAGCTGGATGGCTTCCTCGCGGATGTCCTTCATCAGGATCGGGGTGCCCTTGACCGCCGACTGGTAAGCGATGCCGCCACCCATGATGCCGGCGCCGAGCACGGCAGCCTGCTTAACATCGTGAGCGATTTCGTCATGGGCCTTGGCTTTGCGCTTGAGCTCCTGATCATTTAGGAACAGACCGATCAGGCTTTGGGCAACCGAAGTCTTGGCCAGCTTGGCAAAGCCTGCTGCCTCGACTTCCAGCGCCTTGTCGCGACCGAAGTTGGCGGCCTTCTGGATCGACTTGATCGCTTCGACCGGGGCCGGATAGTTCGGGCCGGCCTGGCCAGCGACGAAGCCCTTGGCAGTCTCGAAGGCCATCATCTGCTCGATGGCATTGAGCTTGAGCTTTTCCAGCTTGGGCTGGCGCTTGGCCTTGTAGTCCAGCTCACCGCTGATGGCGCGCTTGACCAGGTCGAGGGCCCCGGCCTGCAACAGTTCTGGGGCGACGACGGCGTCGACGGCGCCAACTTTCAGGGCGTCTTCAGCGCGGTTTTCCTTGCCGGCGGCAATCCACTCGATGGCGTTGTCCGAGCCGATCAGACGCGGCAGGCGCACGGTACCGCCGAAGCCGGGGTAGATACCCAGCTTGACTTCCGGCAGGCCGATCTTGGCAGAGGTGGACATGACCCGATAGTCGGCGGCCAGGCACATTTCCAGGCCGCCGCCGAGTGCGATGCCGTTGATCGCGGCAACGGTCGGCACTTCGAGGTCTTCGAACGCGTTGAAGATGCGGTTGGCTTCCAGATTGCCGGCAACCAGTTCGGCCTCGGGCAGCTTGAAGTTGTCGACGAACTCGGTGATGTCGGCGCCGACGATGAACACGTCCTTGCCACTGCTGACGATTACGCCCTTCACCGAGGCGTCGGCCTTGATGGCTTCGACAGCCTGGCGCAGCTCGTCCAGGGTCAGGCGATTGAACTTGTTGACGGACTCACCCTTGAGGTCGAACTTCAGTTCGACGATGCCGCTTTCAAGAGCCTTAACCGTGATGGCTTTACCTTCGTAAATCATCAACTGATCTCCACGATATGGAAGCTGAACTGTACACGCCGATCGCTGGTGGAAAAGCAGCGCTTCGCTGCTCTTGCCCAGGCACACCCGTCAGCGCGCTAGTCGGGATTCTGGATGAGCGTTGTGACATACAAACGCTCAATTCATACGCCCGTTTGATTTGGGTATGCACACATTCTCCGAAAAGGTCGGCGTTGTCAAATGCTCACAGGCACGGTGGAAACGCGACTTTCCGGTCATTTTCTAGCGTCTGGGTATAAATCATGATGACAGTGATTACTGATCATTCATGTCAGCGATTGACGACAAAAAGAAGGCCGCTGCATTTTTCGATGCACACCGCTGCAGGTTGGCTACACTGCGACTGGCTTAAAGAATTTCCCGGCCTGCCTGGCCTTTTCTGCTCTGCAGAAACGACAAAGCGGCAACCTGGCATCTGCCCCTGATGGGGTGCTGCCAAGTTGCCGCTTTGTCGTTGAACGATGTCAGGCTAGGGTTTCGAAGGCGTAGGCAATATCCTGCAACACAGATTTGTCACCCCGCTCGCTCCAGCACAACGCGATCATGCGCTTGTCGGCTTCGACCTTGTAAACGGTCCCCGGCAGCCGCGAGAAAACATCATTCAAACGCGGTTCCTCACACACTTCACGCCATTGGTTCCACCACACACCAGGGCTGACCTGCCAGTAGCACCAGCTGTCTTCATGCCCACGCCGACGCGCCCGATGGTACTGCGGGCAGGGGCTGGGGGGCTCTTTTTCCAGCCAGTGCGGCCACTGCTGCGGCGCCAGTTGCATGGCCAACCCCATGCGCCGCGCCTCCAGGCGCAAGCTCATCTGCTCACCCTGTTTGCGCGACTGGCGCAGCCAGGCAAACGGGCTGAGAATCAGCGCAAGGATTGACACCACCAGCAATACCGTCATATCTGTAGATCCCATAAAGCGTTGCAAATGAGCGGGTTACTCGGTTTCACGCAAGACCCGCCCGAAGCGACCATACTTCTACTATCGCGATTGTCAGGAGTACAGCTCATGCCTTACGAACATCTTCTGGTCGCCGTCGACCTCACCGAAGAGTGCGACCCGGTGATCAAGCGTGCCATGAAGCTCGCCGAGCCCACAGGCGCCAAGGTCTCGCTGGTGCATATCGTCGAACCCATGGCCATGGCATTTGGCGGTGACGTGCCAATGGACCTGTCGCAGCTGCAACAGCAACAGTTCGATCAGGCCAAGGAGCGCATGGAACGCCTGTTCAACAAGTACCCCGAGATCAACCGCGGTGATTCTCACCTGACCTATGGCCAACCGCGCCAAGAGATCCACCAGTTGGCCAAGGAGCAGAACTGCGATCTGATCGTGGTTGGCAGCCATGGCCGCCATGGCCTGGCATTGCTGCTGGGCTCAACGGCCAATGACGTGCTGCATGGCGCGCCGTGCGATGTACTGGCGGTGCGGTTGCAGAAGAAAGAATGACTCAGCCTGTCCGGCCTCACCTACGTGCAGCAGGGCCAGCAGAAGAACATCGGCCTGGAACTGGGCGCCAGCGGCTGGGTAAC